>JAFSZU010000198.1 GCA_017455585.1 Bacteroidaceae bacterium
GATTCCGACGAGAACCTGATTGCCTTCCAGGCTGCTGTGGCTGCTGCCAAGGCTTCTGTCGAGGCTTACGCCGGTGCTGCTGAAAAGCTGGAGGCTATGAAGGCTCTGGTGGATGCCACCAACTTCTATACTCCAGAGGCTTACGACGAATACTATGGCACCCCGAAGGCTAAGTACGACGAGCGCACACTGACGAGTGCTGAGGCCAACGCTCTGCAGAACCCCAACCTCACGACTGGCTGGCACGCTGCACTGACCGTGGATAACTTCCTCCTCAGCGTCTGGGATGCAGAACCCGACTTCGCTTCCAACTACTACATCAACAGTTGGTCTGTTGAAGGTGACAGCGACGGCACTAACTTCCGCGTTCCCTTCTTCGAATACTGGACGGGTGATGACAACAGTCTCGGTGAGCGCGAGCTTACCGCTCAGCTTGACGGTCTGGAGCCCGGTAACTATTCTGTCAACGTTTGGGCACGTGTACGTGTGAAGAACGGTGAAGACATGGAAGCTGCTCATGGTATCACCTTCTCTGCCAACGATGGCGAGGCAGTGGATGTTACCACTGGTGAGATTGTTGGTCAGTTCCGTCTGGCCAAGTACACTGCCCAGTGTGTGGTGGCTGAAGATGGTCTGCTGACTGTTAAGTTCAACGTTGCTGCCGACAACGACATCAGCTGGTTGAGCTTCAAGAACGTGAAATATGTAGCCAACAAGGTTGACATCAGCTCTATCTCCGGTAGCTTCGATGCAGTGGACAACGCTAAACTCGCCAAGGGCTGGGTATCTGCTGATTCCACGTTCGTCCTTTCTTGCCCGCTCAACTTCCTGACTGCCGCTAACCTCAATGGTGGATGGACCAGTGTTGCAGGTATCCTCGAGGATCCCTACATCGGCTTCTACAGCAATGATGCAGATGCTTACTTCACTGTGGCTGCTCCCGACGGCGTCACGATTACCTCGCTCGTCTTCAACGCTTCTGCCTTGTCTGGTGAACCCACCCTCTCTGCCGAAGGCTTTGAGCCCGTGGCTCTGACTGGTTTGGAGGAGACCATTACAATTCCTTACAACGACCAGTATGCTACATTCTATGTGGGTGGTGACGCAGCCTGGATGAAGGCCACCATCACTGTGAACTACACAGGTACTGCCCAGTCTCAGGAATCTCCGATTGTCACTGGTGTGAACACCGTGAAGAGCGTTGCTGCTCCCGCTACCATCTTCAATATGGCTGGTCAGCGTGTGAACAAGGCTGTGAAGGGTATCTACATCATCAACGGTCAGAAGGTGGTGAAGTAATCATCCATTTCACATATCAATCATTATTCAACAGCCCCGGGGCATCTGCCTCGGGGCTGTTGAATGATAAGGGATGGTATAAACAAGGAATGTGCTGCAAGTGATGAAGCTTGCAGCACATTCCTTATCTGCTTTTGTTCCTGGTACCCTGAGCCGGGGTCGAACCGGCACGGGTTTCCCCACTGGTGTTTGAGACCAGCGCGTCTACCGATTCCGCCATCAGGGCCTCAAAAGCAGGTGCAAAGATACAACGTTTTCTTCAAAGACCAATACTTTTCGGTCTTTTTTTTATGAATAGCCCTCTATTTAGCGTATTTTTATACATATCTATTGTCGTGAAGGCTTAAAAAGTCTAACTTTGCACCATGTATGGGCTCAAATAAACGGGCCATTCTAACTTTACCTTAACCAACAATCATGACAATTACTGTTGCAGTCATCGGATTCGGACGTATGGGACGTTTTTATGTCAAAGCGTTTCTGGCCGATTCCCGTTATAGTGTAACTTATATATGTGATCCCTCCCCTGACAGCCAAGCCCTTGCCCGCACCATGGTGCCGGACGCACAGGTCGTAGCCAACGAAGACGTTATCTTTGCCGACCCCACCGTGCAGGTGGTGACGCTCTGTGCGCTGGCCGATTCCCGTCTGTCCCAGATCCGCAAGGCCATGGAGACGGGCAAGCACGTCATCACGGAGAAGCCTATAGCGGATTGTATCGAACATGAATGGGAAGTTGTGGATTTGGTGGAAAAGACAGCGCCCGAGCGTGGTTTGTTCTGCACCGTGAATATGTATCTGCTCAACTCGTGGTATCACCATGAGATGCACCGCATCATCGACAGCGGCGAGCTGGGCGAGCTGGCCATCATGCGCATCTGCCACATGACACCGGGTCTGGCTCCCGGCGAGGGTCACGAGGCTGAGGGCCCCTCGTTCCACGACTGTGGCATGCATTATGTGAGTCTGGCACGTTTCCTTTCCAAGAGCGAATACAAGACTTGGCACGCCCAGGCTCTGCGCATGTGGTCGTGGAAGGATCCGTGGTGGCTGCAGGTGCACGGCACGATGCAGAACGGTGTCGTCTTTGACATCACACAGGGCTTTGTCTATGGCCAGTTGTCCAAGGACCAGACGCACAACTCCTACGTGGAACTCATCGGCACGCAGGGCTTCTGCCGCATGACGCACGACTTCAAGACGGCCGTGATAGACCTGCACGGAGTGAACGTCACAGAGCGCATTGAACGGCCTCATGGCGGCAAGAACATCGATGTGCTCATTGGCCAGATGGCAGAGAGCATCCTCACCGGACAGCGTGCTCCCTTCATGCCGCGTCTGCGCGATTCAGCCATGGGATCGCAGTGGGCCTGGAGGTTCCTGGACGATGCCCGCAGCCATGAGATGCCCGCCATCGGCACTCTCGACGAGCTGGAGCGCATACGCGAGCGTCGCCGCAACCTCAAGGACGGCTATGGGCTGCTGCCCCGCAACAACAAGAATATCACATAGGTCTCATAAGATCTATAAGACATATATGACCTATCAACTTTTAACTTTCAACTTACCTATGGCAGACCTTTCAAGAAGAGACTTCCTCAAGCGCGGCTCTGCTGCGCTGGCGGGCATGATTGTTGCCCCCACCATCGTTCCTAACACCGTCCTTGGCGCCAAGAAACCCGGCCGCAAGGCTCCGAGCGACAAGCTGAACATCCTCGGCGTGGGCGTGGGCGGCCGCGGTGCCGCTGACATCGCAGAGATGGCAAAGACCGAGAACATCGTCGGTCTGTGTGACTGCGACTGGAAATACGCCAAGCACGTGCTGGACAAGTATCCCGATGCCAAGAAGTACAACGACTACCGCAAGATGTATGACGAGATGCTGCAGAGCGCAGATGCCGTGATGGTGGCCACCGCCGACCACACCCACGCCATCATCGCCGCCGACGCCATCGCCGCCGGCAAGCACGTCTATGTGGAGAAACCCATGACGCTCTACGCCTACGAGAGCCGTCTGCTCACCCGCCTGGCTGCCAAGTACAAAGTTGCCACGCAGCAGGGTAACCAGGGTGCCTCCAGCGCCGGTTCCCGTCAGGCCATCAACTGGCTGTGGAACGGCGAGATTGGTGAGGTGACACGGATTGAAGCCTTCACCAACCGTCCCATCTGGCCGCAGGGCATGGCCACACCCAAGGAGGCACAGCCCGTGCCCAGCACCATGAACTGGGATGCCTTCATCGGCCCCGCTCCCATGCGCCCCTACAATGAGGCCTACACCCCCTGGAACTTCCGCGGCTGGTGGCCCTTCGGCTCGGGTGCCCTCGGCGACATGGCCAACCACATCCTCGCCGTAGCCTTCACGGGACTGAAGCTGGGTTCGCCCACCGCCATCCTCGGCAGCAGCACCATGCTGATGCCCGACTCCTGCCCCAGCGCACAGAAAGTCACCTATCGCTTCCCCGCCCGCGACAACCTGCCCAAGCTGGGTCTGCCCGCCTGTGAGCTCACATGGTACGACGGCGGTCTGCGTCCCAACATCCCGTTCGACATGCCCGAGGGCAAGCACTTCGACGGCAACGGCGTCTGCATCTTCTACGGCACCAAGGACATCATGGTCGTGGGCACCTACGGCTACAGCCCGTTCCTCGTCAGCGGCCGCAACCCCAAAGTGCCCGAGCTCTGCCGCATCGTCAAGGACGACAACCACCAGCAGGACTGGATCCGTGCGTGCAAGGAGAGTGCCGACAGCCGCATCCCCGCCAGCTCCGACTTCGCCGTCTCCGGCCCGCTGAACGAGAACATCGTGATGGGTGTCGCCGCCGTGCGTCTGCAGGAGCTTGACCAGTGGCTGAAGTGGGACGGCGAGAAGATGCGCTTCACCAACATCGCGCCCGATGCCAAGCTGCACGTCTCCAACGCCATCGAGTTCCAGATTCACGACGGTCACCCGTCCTTCAACGCTGCCGACAAGGTGGAAATCAACGCCGCCGAGTACGCCGCCCGCCTCATCAAACCCGTCTATCAGAACGGCTTCGTGCTGCCGGAGCTGCCGTAAAATAGCTTAATAAGAACCACAGATTTCACAGATTAAACAGATTTTTCTTGTCCTATGCAATGAATATTTTTGTTCAACATTACGCAGATTTAAGGATGTACGCAGCCAAGGCACTGAATGATAATTAGGTGAAAGTTGCTTTTCCTTTCATAGATAATCTGTGAAATACAGATAGTAATCTGAAAGCTAAAGGAGAATAAATCCGTGTAATCTGTGGTGTTAAAATAGAAAATGTTATGAAAAGAATACTGTTATTAGTTAGTTTTGTGGTGGCTGCCACGTGCGCTTTCGCGCAAAAGGCTCCTTCCACTGTGACTATCATCTGTTCCCAGGGCTTCCAGGGGCCTGAGTTGTGGGACCGCCATGAATTGCCCGTTGACAAGAAGGGTTTCATCACCATCTTCGACGGCCAGACCTTTGCCGGTTGGCGCGGCTATGGCAAGACCTACATGCCCTCCAAGTGGAAGGTAGAGGACGGCTGCATCCACCTCGACAGCAAGGCCAAGGGCGAGGGCGGCGACATCATCTTTGCCCATCAGTTCGGCCCCGACTTCGAGTTTGAGATGGAATGGAAGATTGCCGAGGGCGGCAACTCCGGCATCTTCTACTTCGGTCGAGAGGTGGCCAACAAGGACGGCGGTCTGGAGCCCCTCTACATCTCCGCCCCTGAGTGCCAAGTCCTTGACAACGAACGTCACCCCGATGCCAAGCTGGGCAAGGACAACAACCGCCAGTCCAGCTCGCTCTATGACATGATTCCTGCCAAGCCGCAGAACGCCAAGCCCGCAGGACAATGGAATAAGGTACGCGTGCGCGTTAAGGACGGACACGTCCAGCACTTCCAGAACGATGTCGAGGTTCTCTCCTACGACCTCTGGACGCCCCAGTGGACAGCTCTCCTGCAGGACAGCAAGTTCAGCGAGAAGGCCTGGCCCACCGCCTTCGACCTCCTCAACAACTGCGGCGGCTCCGAGCGCAAAGGCTTCATCGGTATGCAAGATCACGGCGATGATGTGTGGTTCCGCAACATCAAGGTAAAAACATTCTAAATATATTAAGAACCACAGATTTCACAGATTACACGGGTTACATATCCTTTGGTCGTGAAATTACTGTCTAACATTACACAGATTTCAAAGCAGCACGCTACGCAGGTGCTGAATGAGTAGATGAACACAATTATCTAATACAAACCACAAATTACACAGATTACACGGATTATATATAGGAAATCTGTGAAATTCAGATAACAATTACGCAGATGAGAAGTAGTAAGGAATCTGTTTAATCCGTGTAATCTGTGGTGTAATAAAAAAGCTATTTCGTATGAAAAAACCTGTTATTGGTATTATCTGCGCCTTCATTGGAGGTGTGATAGGTTTCTTTATTGGCAAGGGCGGTTGTGGTGCCTGCCAGTTACCTGAAGGTGAAGCCGCAACAGAGTCGCTCGTGGCCGTAGTGGCCGACGGGCCAAACATTGACATTGCCGGTTTGCCTGTGGATGCAGAGGGCTTCATCACCCTCTTCAACGGCGAGACACTCGACGGGTGGCGCGGCTACGGCATGGACGTGCCGCCCACCAGCTGGGAAGTCAGCGACGGTGCCATCCACCTGAAGGGCTCCGGCACGGGCGAGGCCCAGGTGGAGGGTGGGGGAGACCTCATCTTCGCCCACAAGTTCCAGAACTTCGAGTTGCAGCTGGAGTACAAGATTTCCGAGGGCGGCAACAGCGGCATCTTCTACCTCGCTCAGGAGGCGAAGGACGCCGAGGGCAAGGAGTACCTGCCCATCTGGCAGTCCTCCAGCGAGTTCCAAGTCCTCGACAACGCCAAGCACCCCGATGCACAACTGGGCATCGACGGCAATCGCCAGGCTGCCTCGCTTTATGACATGATTCCCGCCAAGCCCCAGAACTCCAAGCCCGCCGGCGAGTGGAACCAGGCCAAGATCATGGTCTATAAGGGCACCGTCGTGCACGGCCAGAACGGCAGCAATGTCCTGGAATACCACCTCTGGACGCCCAAGTGGACGCAGATGTTGCAGGACAGCAAGTTCCGCGAGGGCGGCGACTTCCCCTACGCTTTCGGCCTCTTGAACAACATGGGCGGCGAGAACCACGAAGGATACATTGGCCTCCAGGACCACGGCGACGATGTCTGGTATCGCAACATCCGCATCAAGCTTCTGTAACCAACAAAAATAACGTCCGCACAAAAAGCCCTTCACGAGTGCTCGTGAAGGGCTTTTTGTGCGGACGTGAATCGCTTTACGTGCGGACGTGAAATTTCTTTGTCCCTCAAGCCGTCATCTTCTTCAATTTACCCAGCAAGGAGAACATCAGAAGAGAGCTCACCAGACACAGACCAATCAGAATCGCCCAGTTATACATGAGAGGAATCTTGTTCCACAACATAGAAGGCAGCATACTGGCATAGTTGCCTATGGCCGTTGCCACGAACCACCCTCCCATCATCAGACCTTTGTACTTCGGTGGGGCCACTTTCGAGACGAAGCTGATACCCATGGGGCTAAGCAGCAACTCGGCGAAGGTCAGAGTCAGATAGGTCGAGATAAGCCATCCCGGAGATAGAATGCTCTGTGTCTTGTCGCCAAGGTCCATAGGAGAAATCAGCCCTGTGGAAGCCAACGTAATCACACCAAAACCGAGGGCGGCCACAAACATACCCCAAGCAATGCGGGTGGGAGCGCTGATCTCATGACCTTTCTTGGCAAGGCCGTCGAACAAGACCATGCTGAAAGGTGTCAGGGCTACAACAAAGAAGGGATTGAACTGTTGGAAGTCAGAGGGCTGGGCCATTGTGGGGTTGCTCATCATGGAGTACAGGGCGTATGCACCACCCAGCAAAGCAACGGTGGCCACCGAGCAGATGGCTTTCGTCTTTCTGACTTTGGACTGAATAGCAGAGAAACCAGTATAAACAGCCACGGCGACGAGGGCAAGGCTGAAGATATTGAAGCCAAACCGCATGGGGCCTTCCACTGTAAGGTTGGTGTATTTCTTGGCGAAGAATGTCAGCGCAGAACCATTCTGATGGAATGCCATCCAGAAGAATATCACCACGAAGAACACCAGCAACAAAGCAATAATTCTGTCTTTGGTCTGTTTGGGGGTGAGCTCCTGCACATTGGCGTCACCACTGCTCTGAGCCTGTTTGGCCGTGACGTCGGCATGTTTGAACCAACCGCGGAACGCAAAATATATAATAGCCGACATGATGAGCGAGGCACATGCCACACCAAAACAAAGGCCATATCCGCCCGCCAGGACTTTCAGGTATTCCGGATCCGTGTTGGCAGCATCATATACCATATTATATTGTGCCAGATACTGATTGGTGACCCACTTTGCCATCGACGGGGCAAACATGGCACCAATATTGATAGCCATATAGAAGAGGCTGAACGCAGAATCACGCCTGGCAGAATACTTGGGATCGTCGTAGAGGTTTCCCACCAGCACTTGCAGATTGCCCTTGAAAAGTCCGGTGCCGATGGAGACAGCAGCAAGGCCTGATATCATGGTGATCTTCGCAGTTTCCAAGTTCTCGACGGGAATGGCAAGGCCTAAATAACCAAGGAACATAACAAACATGCCTATGGTGACACACCTGCCATATCCAATCTTGTCAGACAGGTAGCCGCCTGCCAAGGGGAGGAAATAGACAGCTGCCAGGAAAATAGCATTCACCTGACCTGCCGTTGCCTCATCCCATCCGAACTTTGCCTGCATGAACAACGTGAAGATAGCAAGCATGGTGTAGTAGCCGAAACGTTCACCGGTATTGGCCAGTGCAAGGGCGTAGAGCCCTTTGGGTTGATTTTCAAACATAGAATTGTTGTTAGTTAGAGATTAGAGATTAGAAATTCAAGATGAGAGATAAGGGATGCGAGATGCAGTCCCTTTCTACGCATTTTCGCTGTAAAGCGAGCGCAAAGATAGAGAAAAGATACAGAAAGCGTGCATTATTTGACAATTTTTCCTAAATATGTTGGCCATTTCACCCCAAATCCCTACCTTTGTCCCCAGAAATGGCTCATGCGGGAGCCAAAACTGTAACCTCACAACCTCATCATGAAACGAGTCTTCCTATCCCTCATTATTCTCCTCTCCGCTTTCGCCGGAGAGACACAGGCGCAGAAGCTGCCGAAAGTAAAACTCAAGGACATCGCCGGCAAGGCCATCAGCGTGGATACGCTCAACAACGGCGGCAAGCCCTTCATCGTCGATTTCTTCGCCACCTGGTGCAAACCCTGTAACCGTGAACTCGATGCCATCTCCGAGGTCTATGAAGACTGGCAGGAGGAGACGGGCGTGAAGATCTTTGCCGTGAGCATCGACCAGGCACAGAATATCAACAAAGTGAAGCCGCTGGTGGACAGCCACGGATGGACCTACGACGTGCTGCTGGATCCCAACAGCGAACTGGCCCGCGCACTGGGCGTGCAGCTGATACCCTACGTGCTCATCTGCGACGGCGAAGGCAATATTGTCTATAAACACAACGGCTACACCGACGGTGCCGAGGAGGAACTCATCGAGACCGTGCGCAAGCTGGTGAAGAAAGGCAAGTGA
>JAFSZU010000199.1 GCA_017455585.1 Bacteroidaceae bacterium
AGTGGTATCCGTCATAGCGTGCCTTCAGTTCCGCCAGCTGCTGCTCATAGTCCAGCCCACGCTCCTCGGCCAGCCACTCGATGTCGGGGCGCATCACCGTGGTCAGTTCCTGCTCGCTGATGCCGCACAGCGTCTCGTAGGCAGACAGCATGGAGATGTTCTTCAACTGGTTCAGGGAGCTGAACACGCCCATCTGCGAGAACTTGCTGATGCCGGTGATGAACACAAACTGCAGATGTTCGTCCAGTGCTTTCAAGGGGCTGAAGAGGTTGGAGAAGTGGCAGCGGACCTCCTTCTCCAAAGCCTGGTCACCGATGCTGTGGAGCATGAAGTTGTCATACTCATCCACGAGCACCGCCACCCGCTGTCCCGTCTGCCGGTGTGCCTCCTCGATGATTTCCGCCAGCCGTAGGCTGTCGCCTTTATAGCGAGGGGTGATGTCATATCGCCTTTCATACCGCGAGAGCGTAGCATCTATCAGTTCCTCCAGCATGGCAATGGTATATTCCTTACTCTGGCTGAAGTCGAATCGCAGCACGGGGTGCTGTTCCCACCGCCAGTCCGTCCCGGCGATGTAGAGGGCAGGCTGCTCCACGCCGTCCAACGTGGTGAAGGCCTCGAAGAGGTCGCGCCGCCCCTCGAAGACGGCCTGGAGCGTGGTCGTCAGCAGCGACTTGCCGAAGCGGCGTGGTCGGCTCAGGAAGTAAGCCGTTCCCTCCGTGATCATCTTGTAGATGAGCGGCGTCTTGTCAACATATATATACCCGTCCTCGCGGAGTCTCTCAAAGCTCTGGATCCCTACTGGATATTTCCTTCTGCGTGCCATCGTTGCGTGCATCTATTGGTTTCTGTGCGCAAAGATACAAACCTTTTATGAATGACCCAAGGAAATAGCGGATTTTCTTTCCATGTAACCGTTTAACCCTGGCTGTGGAAGAGATGGGAGACGGGAGTGTTTGCTTCCACAGGTGTGTGTCAGAAGTTGACGCGGTAGTGCTGCTTGTGGCGGTGTGGGTCGAAGAAGGCGATACCGTAGGTGAAGAGGTCGAAGGTGATGCCAGTGTGTGGTGCTTCCTGCAGGGCGCGCCATGTTTGCAGGGCGGCGTGGTTCTTGTGGATGCCCTCGACGACCATCATGCCGTTTTCGGGCATCTGCTCTGACAATGGCAGTGCCTCGTCCATGTGTTCTGCGGCCACGAAAAGGAAGTCTGCTACACCTATATTTATTATACGCGCGCGAGGGACGGCGCGACGGATATAGGCCAGCTCCATCGGGCGGTCACCCACGATGCGCATCGTCTGCGGCTCCTCGAAGTTGGCCAGGCGGAACAGCAACCGGCGGCACTGCACGGGATAGAGGCGCGCCATGCGTACCCACCAGGGATGCAGACGTCCCAGCTCACTGTAGGCATAGAAGGGCGTGCGCTCGTTCACCACCGTGGTGATGAAGGAGAAGGCAAAGGGGGAGTGCACGCCGTAGCCTTTGCGCTTGCGGAAGCGCAACAGCCATATCCATGGGTGTCTGATGAGACGCATGTAAGTTGAAAGTTGTAAGTTGAAAGTTGAGCATTAATGTGTCACTTTGCTACTGTCTGGGGTGCAAAGATACAAAACTTTCATCTTTCTACTGCTGTCTCTTAACTTTTTTTCTTACTTTATGCTACTATTTCATGCTTTTTCCTTACCTTTGCGCCCAGATTCAACAATAAATGATATAATATGCGAAACCTCACACAAGAAGAGATTACACGGCTGGAACAGCAGGGCTGTTCGGCCGAAGACTGGAGTCAGGTCCTCGTGTCCGACGAGCAGAGCCTGAAGTACATCCGCGGCACACGCTTCTCGGGCGATATCCGTCTGGGCAGTTTCCGCCGCAGTTTCGAGATGCCCGGCGGCATCCACAAGCACACCGGCATCTTCAATGCCACGCTGCACGACGTGACCATCGGCGACGACTGCTGCATCGAGAACATCAAGAACTACATTGCCAACTATGACATTGCCGACAACTGCTTCATCGAGAACGTGGATATCCTGCTTTGCGACGGCCCTGCCAGCTTCGGCAACGGCGTGGAGGTCTGCGTGCTCAACGAGACCGGCGGCCGCGAGGTGACCATCCACGACCGTATGTCGGCCCATGAGGCTTATCTGGAAGCCTTCTACCGCCACCGCCCGGAGCTGATAGCCCAGCTGAAGCGCTTTGCCGCCGAGCGTGTGGAGGCCTGCACCGGTATGCGCGGCACCATCGGCAGCCACTGCACCATCGTGGATACCGGCTATGTGAAGAATGTCTATTTCGGTCCCTATGCCAAGGTGGAGGGTGCTGGACGCCTGAAGAACGGCACGCTCAACAGCCGCTGTGAGGCGCCTGTGCATGTGGGCTACGGTGTCATCTGCGACGACTTCATCATCCAGGACGGCTCCAAGGTAGAGGACTGCACCACCATCGAGCGCGTCTATGTGGGTCAGGCCTGCACACTCGGCCACGGCTACTCGGCCAGCGACAGCCTCTTCTTCTGCAACTGCCAGGAGGAGAACGGCGAGGCGTGCGCCATCTTTGCCGGCCCCTTCACCGTCACCCACCACAAGAGCACCCTGCTCATCGCCGGACTGTTCAGCTTCATGAATGCCGGCAGCGGCAGCAACCAGAGCAACCACATGTATAAGCTCGGCCCCATCCATCAGGGAGCCCTGGAGCGCGGCGCCAAGACTAGCAGCGACTCCTACATCCTCTGGCCCGCACGCATCGGTGCCTTCTCACTCGTCATGGGCCGCCACAGCAGCCACCCGGACACCTCGCTGCTGCCTTTCTCCTACCTGATAGAGAAGAACGGCGAGACATGGCTGGCACCCGCCGTGAACCTGCGAAGCGTCGGCACCGTGCGCGATGCCCAGAAGTGGCCCAAGCGCGACAAGCGCTACAAGGACGGCCGCCTGGACCAGATCAACTTCAACCTGCTCTCGCCCTACACCATCGACAAGATGGTCAAGGGGTTGCACGTGCTGGAGGAGCTGGAGAACCTGAGCGGTGCCACCAGCGATGTCTATGCCTACCAGAGTGCCAAGATCAGCAACCACAGCCTGTATCGTGGCAAGCAGCTCTACCGCATTGCCATCGAGAAGTTCATCGGCAACAGCCTCATCAGCCACCTGGAGCGCACAGACTGCTCCACCGCCGAGAGCGTGCTCGAAGGCCTGAAGCCCACCCGCACCGAGGGACGCGGCACATGGGTGGATCTGGCCGGACTCATCGCGCCCAAGGAGTGCCTCAAGGCGCTTATGGACAGTGTGGAGGCCGGCGAGGTGACCTCTGCCGAGGAGTTTGACGAGGCCCTGCGCAAGATGCATGCCAACTATTACAAGTATGAGTGGACGTGGGCCTACCAGCTGATGATCGACTACTACGGACTCTACCCCGACCTCATCACCATCGAAGACCTCATCCGCATCGTCCGCCGCTGGAAGGAGAGTGTGGTGAAGCTCGACGAGATGCTCTATGCTGATGCCAAGAAAGAGTTCTCGCTTACGGCTCACACAGGTTTTGGCTTCGATACCGCCAATGCACGCCACGCAGAGCAAGACTTCGAGCAGGTGCGCGGCGACTTCGACACCAACCCCTTCGTCACCGAAACCCTCGCACACATCGAGCGCAAGAGCGCACTCGGCGACCGCATCATCCAGATGCTGGAGGCCGTCAAATAAGACAGCGGAAAGAACGGAAATAAAGCGGAAAAGGCGGAAACATAGTTAATTAAACTTAACGCCCTGCGGTTTCTGGCCGCAGGGCGTTCGGCATATCGGCCTTTTCCATTATCTTTGCCCCGCTTCATAGGTCTTATAGGTCTCATAAGTCTTATAGGTCATATCGCTCTCATAACTCCCATAATAACCCCTTAAACAATTACCCTTATGAAGAAAACCTACACCTTATTATTCATGCTACTGGGGCTGCTCCTGAGTTGGACATCCCCTGTTCAGGCACAAGACGATGAACTCATCGAGTTTGCCATCAATTCCAAGACCGGAGACTGGACGGCTTCGGGCAGTCCTTCCTGGGCCAACGAGTGGGCAACCACGAACAAAGAAATCACCATCCGACATTCTAAGGGCAACAACAACATGGCCTTCTGGGATGCCGCCAAGCTGAATATTCAGTTCTACAGCTCCGTTGGTGGAAGCACCACCAATGAGGACTATTACATCATCCCGTCCAAGGATTATTACGTGGCTGAGGTGAGCCTTGACTTCGTGGCTGGCAAGCACCCCCAGTATGCATGGTCTGCTGTGACTGTCTCTATTGCAGGAGAAACCGCAGAGAGCCTGGATGCCAATGACCAGGCACACATCGAGGTTACAGACCTGGATCCCGATGCGGAATATGTGGTGATGAACATTGCTCAGTCTGGTGATGACCCCCATCCCACTTTTGCCAACACCAGCAATTTCATCGTCCGTCTGGCCAAGCGCGCCGGTGAAGACATCGTGCGCAAGGAGTTTCAGGAAATCTTGGATGAGTATGGAACTCTGGAGATGTCCGAGTTCCCCATTGGCACACGGCCCGGTCTCTACAGCCAGGAGGCTGTCGATGCTTTCGTCGCTGCTGTGGATGCTGCCTATGGCACCGATGACATGGATCCCAGCGAGGTCACCAGCGAACTGCTGATCCAGCTGGGGCAGGCTGTCAAGGATGCCTACGCTGCCATGATCGCCTCCAAGGTCATGACCTATGACGTCCCCTCCGGCTACTACCGTCTGCGCACCGCCATGATCTACACCAACGAGGTGCCCACCGGCGAGGTGGATGCAGACGGCAATGCCATCACCGAACCTGTGGACCTCTACAAGTACATGCTGGCCGAGAAGAGCGGCACCACACTGGCCGCCGTCTGGGGCAACCGCGATGCCGACGATGCTGAGGCGCAGGCACGTGCACTCTTCCAGATCACCGCCACCGGCGAGAAGACCGACAACGGAGCCCTCATCTATGACATCCGCAGCTGCTACCATCAGGGACGCTTCAACAACGTCAGCACCAGTGCCAAGGTGGGCATGAGCACCACCTCAGAGAACCTCATGGCCATTGAACCCGCCTTCACCGAGGAGGAGTCCGACGGTGGCGAGACCTACGTCAACATCCGCGTCTCCACACAGGAACCCGGCTATAACTACCTGCATCAGGGTGGTCACGGCTCCGGTTCCGGCACATCGGGCAACGTCGTGGGATGGAATCCCAGCTTCACCGTGGACAAGGGGCCCGCCGGCACAGAGTGGGTGCTCGAACCTGTGGATGCCGCCGAGGCCGAGGCCATCATGGCCGCCTACGAGCCCATCAAGGCCCGCCAGGAGTTCGAGGCTGCCTACGTTGAGCTGCGCAACAACGCCGTGCTGGCCCTGAACAAGGCCAAGGACTACCTCGTCGGCGACGGTGTCATCACCGACGGCGAGCAGTTCAGCTCACCCTTCAGCCAGAACGACTTGGGCA
This sequence comes from Bacteroidaceae bacterium, assembly GCA_017455585.1. Lineage (GTDB taxonomy): Bacteria > Bacteroidota > Bacteroidia > Bacteroidales > Bacteroidaceae > Physcousia. The sequence goes on from JAFSZU010000199.1 coordinate 5,483, forward strand.
ATGCCGATGGCGGCAACCTCACCGACGGCGTGCTCATCGACGGCAACGCCAGCACCTACTGGCACTCTGTATGGTCCAGCGGCAGCGTGGCCAACCACACCCACTACCTGCAGGTGGAACTGCCCCAGACAGACTATGAACTCCTGCAGATGACCATCACGCGCCGTGCCGCTGCCAACGACCACATCACCCTTTGGAGCGTCTATGGCTGCAACGATGAAGAGGCCGAGGACGAGGAGTGGACCAAGCTGGCCGTGCTGGAGACCCCCTTCGGCAACAACACCGAAACCGTCAGCGCAGCACCCTTCGAGGTGCGGGGCTACAAGTACCTGCGCTTCTACATCGACGGCACCACCACCGGCCGTGGCTACGGGCACATGTCTGAGTTCCAGCTCTATCAGGTCAGCGTCAACCCCACCTCGCAGTATGTCCTCATGGGCGAGGTGTCCAAGAATCTGGATGCCGTGCTGCGCGAGCAGGAGAATGTGACTGCTGCTGATGTCACTGAGGAACAGGCTGCCGCCTTGCAGACTGCCTACGATGCCTTCATCCTCAAGTATGTGGATCCTGCCGAGCTGCGTCAGGTCATTGCCGACGTGGAGGGCATTGCCGACGGCATCACCATCGGCCAGAACCCTGGCTACTGGATCAGCACCGCCGTGGCCGACAAGCTGAAAGACGTTGTGGCCGAGGCCCGCGAGTATGACAAGGCCGGCATCTATGTGGCCGAGACGAGCAACGCACTCATCCAGCGCCTCAACGAGGAGGGCGAGGCCGTGCGCGCCGCTGCCATCGGCATACAGACGGGCAAGTGGTACCGCATCCGCTTCGGCTCAGAGGCACTCTATGAGGAGAAGGGATGGGACATGACCACCGGTGCAGCCATCGTCAACAGCGACGAGGTGGAGACCGACGAGGCTCTTTGGAACAAGATCCTCACCGTGGCAGACTACAAGGCCGAGGACGGCATCAATTATGTCGTGCCCATGGAGGCCGAGAACATACGCATCGGAGATAACATCTTCTTTGACGAGGAGGGGGATATCACCGATCCCGATATGGCCCTCTTCCGCTTCGTGGCCGTGGGTGACAGTGCATACCTGATCCAGAACAAGGCATCAGGACTCTTCCTCAAAGCTGCCGGTACATCGGGCTCCGTCACACTGAGCATACATCCCACACTGTTCAACGCCCAGGCCATCGGCTACGGCTTCAACGCCATCGCTGCCCGTGACCTGCAGGGCAACAAGCAGAACTACCTCCATGCACAGCGCCTCTACAACGTCCTCGTCACATGGAACGACTACACACCCGGCACCCGCAGTGCCCTCTTCATCGAGGAAGCCGGCGATGTCGAGGCCGACTATGATGGCTCGGATTTCGTCATGGACATCAATCCCGGACAGTACTACGCCATGTGCTACCCCGTGAACCTGTCGGTTGGCGAGGAGGACGGCATTATGTACACCGTCAACGAGGCCAAGGGAACCACCATCACACTGGCACCCATCACCACAGGTGCTGCTGCCGGACGCCCCTTCATCTACATCTACGGAGAGACAGGTGATTATGATGAGGACAACGACGAGGTGACAACAGTGACTTTCAAACATGGCTATGACGTGGCCGTACAACCCGATACGCTTCATGCACTCAAGGGTGTCTTCGTTAGCACTGAAGTTGGCCCCGGCTACATCATTCCGCAAGGTAACATCTTCGCCACCACGCGTGCATTCCTTGGTGGAAGTGTCAGTGCCAACAGTGCCTATATTGCTGCCGACGAGAAAGTGCCCGTGGGTTCAGACATTACCGTCAATATCGACGAGGACGCTGTCGATGGCATCAACACGGCCCTCCGCAATGTGGCCCGGACGGGTGTCATCTACACCATCGACGGACGTGTGGCTGCCCGCGGCAACCTCAATACCGTCTGCCGTCTGCCCAAGGGTGTCTATATCCTCAACGGCACCAAGGTCACCGTCAAGTAAAGGTCTCGTTGTTTAACATTTGACCGCCCATAACCACCTCGTTTGGTTAAAAGAAGTTAACGCGCCGCACTTTTTCTGTGCGGCGCGTTAATTTATCCTGCATTTGCCCTTATATTTGTAGCCGAAATATGCATGAGAGGCGGTTCTCCCGCCAATAACTAACCGAGATTATTAACCTAACAACTTTAATTATTAACCAATTCAACAAACCTATGAAGAAGATTTACCTTTTTCTTTTAGCAGCATTCGCGCTCTTCGGTAACGCGAAGGCTCAGGTGGACGTGGATTTCGTCGAGGGTGTGTCCCGGGACGGCTACACCGTGGATGCCGATAATCCTCTGATTACAGATGCCTGGGAACAGATGTACGGTGAGACTGGCGAAATCAATCCTTGTGCCGACACGGGCGAAGGCTCTGAGTGGGCCCTGCTGGGACAGAGCTGTCCCGATGAGATCTTGAACCCTGCTGAGGGGTCTGGATTGACCAAACGTAACTCTCAGGACTTCTGGCACTCCAACTGGCACAATGGCGACCAGCCCGCTGGCAGCCATTACCTCCAGGTGATGTTGACCGATGACCTCGACCCTGAAACCGACATTGCGTTTGTGTTCAAACGTCGTAACGCTTCCAACGACCACACCATCGAGTGGTCTGTCTGGGGAACCAATGACTTCAATGCTGCCAAGAATGATTGTGAGTTGCTGGTCGAGTCGATTGAGACGCCTTTCGCCAGCAATACTGAGGTCTTGATGTCCACAGTCTTCAAGCGTGGCGATTTCAAGTATCTGCGCTTCTATTCAGAGCAGCAGCAGGGTGGCAGCTACGGTTCTCGCGGCTATTTCCACATGCAACGCTTCAACATCTTCCCCGTCATCAAGATGGAACCGATTGATGAGCTCCGACAAGAGGCAGAAGCACTATACACCAAGTA
>JAFSZU010000200.1 GCA_017455585.1 Bacteroidaceae bacterium
CCCTACCATAACTTCCCCGAGACGCAGAAGATTTGCGACGGCGTGTGGTTCGTCAAGGCCAAGGGTCACACCAACGGCAACAGCCTCGTGATTGCTGAGAGCGACGGGCTTTACTACATGTTCCAGGCCGACATCACATACGTGGACGAGGCTCTACATGAGAACAAACTCTCCGTGGTCTATGACGACCTGCCCGCAGCCCGCGAGACGCTGGACCGGGTGCGTGAATTTGTCCGCAACAACCCCACTGTCTATATGGGCACCCACACCCCGCAGGGCTACGAGAATCTGGAGGCCAAGCACGTGATGGATCTCGACAATCCCGTTCCGACCGTCCTTGCCGAAGTCGATTTCAGCAAGCAGGAGGCCAGCGGCAAGTACGTCTGCTCCGTCTGCGGCTACGTCTATGACCCTGCCGAGCACGACGGCGTACCCTTCGAGGACTTGCCCGACGACTGGCGCTGTCCTCGCTGCAAGCAGCCCAAGGAGAAGTTCAACAAGTCTGCGATTTAGCGAGAGCAGAGCCAAGCAGCCTTGGACTCTGCCGAGCGTGAGCAGACTCGGACGAAGTTCAAGGCATAATGACACTCGTTATCGTCTTGAAAAGACGGCTGTTAAAGAAATGACAAAGGACGTAGCATTAGTATTGTCGAGTGGTGGTGCGAGAGGTCTTGCCCATATCGGTGCCATTGAGGAACTGGAGACGCAGGGCTATCGCATCACCTCTATTGCTGGCTGTTCGATGGGAGCACTCATCGGAGGTGTCTATGCGGCAGGGAAATTGGAGGAGTTTCGCGAGTGGATGAAGACAGTAGATCGTAAGAAGATGTTGAAACTGACGGACTTCTCGCTGAGTCTCAATCATATCGTAAAGGGTACGCGTATCATTGAGACTATTGTGGACTTTGTTCCCGATACGCCCATCGAGGACCTGCCGATTCCCTATTGCGCCGTGGCAACCGACTTGAAAACTGGGCGTGAGATAGTTTTTCAGAAGGGTAGTCTCTTCGACGCCATACGTGCCAGCATCTCGCTGCCGTCGTTCTATGAGCCTGTGCATCGCGACGGCATGATACTCATTGACGGCGGTGTGACCAATCCCATTCCATTGAATCGTGTGGCACGTCATGAGGGCGACATTCTGGTAGGGGTTGATGTCAGTGGGCATGACTATAAAGCGCAGTCAGAAATTCAGCATGAACTGGCAGTAAGGCGCAAGCGCAGCAAATCGCTGTCGCAGCAGATACTCAGCAAACTGATTCCCGACAATCTCGAGTTCAACTATTACACGATGCTCTCGCGAGTCAGTTCACTGATGATACGCCAGAACTCTATACTTATGGCTCAACTGATGAAGCCAGATGTCCTGGTTGACATCCAGATGAGTCGGTACGGCGGCTTTGACTACGACAAATCAGAAAAACTCATCGCCATAGGTCGCCAAAAGACGCAACAGGCTCTCAGTAAAATCAGTACGAAATAATAAGATTTGAGTATTGCATAGTCGCTTTTTTATATTTACCTTTGCAACATGGCAACATTAATCATAGGACTGCTGATTCCGCTGCTGGGCACGATGCTTGGTTCTGCCTTTGTGTTCTTCATGAAGGACGAGATGTCAGCAAGGCTGCAGAAAACGCTCTTGGGTTTTGCATCGGGCGTGATGGTGGCGGCATCGGTTTGGTCGCTGCTGATTCCTGCAATAGAGATGGCAAGCGCATCCAACTCTCAACTCTCAACTTTCAACTCTCAACTTTCAACTGTGGTGCCTGCTGCCTTCGGTTTCCTGTTAGGCATGGGATTCCTGCTGATGATTGACGAGCTGACCCCTCACCTGCATATCGGTACCGACAAGCCAGAGGGTATGCGGTCGCATCTGTCTCGAACAGCTATGCTTGCCCTGGCTGTCACCATCCACAACCTGCCAGAAGGTATGGCCGTCGGTGTGGTCTTTGCCGGAGCCGAGAGCGGCATCTCGAATATCTCGCTGGCCAGTGCCGTTGCCGTTGCGCTGGGTATCGCTATCCAGAACGTGCCTGAGGGTGCTATTATCTCCATGCCCATGCGGGCAGCAGGCAACAGCAAGTGGAAGTCATTTGTCATCGGCTCATTGAGCGGTGCCGTCGAACCCGTCGGAGCCGTCGCCGTTTTGTTGTTGGCCTCGCTGTTGATGCCCGTCCTGCCTTACATGCTGGCCTTTGCCGCAGGAGCCATGTTCTACGTCGTTGTCGAGGAACTGATTCCTGAAGCCAATGAGGGCGAACACTCAAACCTCAGCACCATCGGTTTCGCCATTGGCTTCGTCCTCATGATGGTGCTCGATGTGGTGATGGGATAGGTTACGCAATATATATAGCTTAAACAATAAAGAAACGCTGTGGCGTTTGGCTCTGCCGCCCGGACGTATCAGTTATTCGGTGGTCATGAAATGATTATTCCATCATGACCGAATGATTATTCCATCATGAACGAATAATCAATCCTTCATGACCGAATAATGATCAAACTTGTATTTATCGGGCAAAACATTTGGTCGATTGGTGCAAAACATTTACCTTTGCGGCATCAAACCATTAAATACATATTACCCTATGGCTATTCGTTTTACCATTGCCAAGCGGGGCACGGTGCCCGCCGAAGGTGCCGATATCCGCCTGCAACCCCGTTTAGAGAAGTGTCCGACCGTTGATGTCACAGATTTCCAGCGCAGCTCATTCCGCCTGAGTTCCTCGCTGTCTGCCGGAGAATATCTTCATGCGCTGGACGACCTGCAGCGCGTCATGCTGCATGAGATGGAGAAGGGCAGCGCCGTCTCGCTGCCCGGCATCGGCACCTTCCGCCTCTCGCTCAAGGGCGAGGTCGAAGTGCGCGACGGCAACTATCATGGCCGCGATGTCCGCGTCGGCGGCATCAACTTCCAGCCCGACCGCGAGTTGCTGTCAAAAGCCCTGAAGTTCAAGGTGGACCAAGTGCCCTGCGGCCAGGCGTTCGACACCGACGACGACGACATCGACCAGCGGCTCACCACCCTCTTCGCCGACCACGACATCGTCACCCACAGGGACATCCGCTTCGCCTTCGAGGAAACCCTCACACCCCACCGCATCACCGCCCTCCTCCAGCGTCTCGTCGCCGAAGGCCGCCTCCTCCGCGAAGGGCGCGGCTGCCAAACCCGCTACCGCGCCGCCGCCGGACAGTTCGGGAAATGACCGCAAAACGAGAAAACATGAAGTCGAACATATCAAACTGCATCATTATGAAAAAGATTCTATTTATGTTTGCAACGCTGCTCGCATTGGCTGCATGTAACCAGAACAAGCCCGCAGAGGCAATAGTCGAAACATCGAGGACAGAGATTCCTGCTGACAGCATCATCAGGCTCCCGGAGCCGGACAAGACGCTCGACGTGACGTTGATGCAGGCCCTCAGCGACCGCAAGTCACAGCGCGATTTCGCCGAACAGCCGCTCTCGCTCGAAGAGCTGTCAACGCTCCTCTGGGCCGCCAACGGTGTCAACCGCGAGGACGGCCGCCGCACGGCACCCTCGGCCGTCAATGCACAGGACATCGACATCTATGTCTGCATGGCCGACGGTGCGTATCTCTACGATGCAGCACAGAGCCGGCTCCTCCGCATTACCCCCGATGACCTGCGGGCAGCCGTGGCTGGCCGGCAGCCGATGGATGCTCCCCTGTTCCTGGTCATGGTGGCCGACCTCTCGCGCTATCCCGAGGGTCTCGCCGCACAGCGTCCGCTCGTGGAGTCCTTTGCCTGCATGGATGCTGGCTATGTCTCGGGCAATATCGGCCTCTACTGCGCTGCCGCCGGGCTGGCCACCGTTCCCCGTGCCTCGATGGACAAGGAGGCCTTGGCCGAGGCGCTCCGTCTGACAGACTCTCAAATGCCGGTGCTCAACAACCCTGTGGGGTATATGAAATAAGCACATCATGGCAAACACTTCAAGTTTGTGTTTATCTCGCATGGACACAGCGACCATGCGGGAGGATTGAAGCATTTACTGAAGATCAATGAGAAGGCTAAAGTCATCGTGTCACCCGATGCCGTCAGTGGAGAGTTCTTCTCCAAACGAGGTAACTTGCACAGCATCACGACCGAGTGGCCCGAAGGGGTAGGAGAGAGGTGCATCTTGATAGATCATACACAGGAGGTGGCAGATGGCCTTCACGTTATAGCCCATATCCCTCAGAATCATCCGATGCCCAAAGGAAATCAAAATCTCTATGTGCAGAACGCCGCTGGGGATTATATCCACGACGATTTCCGTCATGAGCTGGCTCTCTATGTCGATGGCCTGCTGTTGACAGGCTGTGCCCATAGCGGTCTGGAGAATATTCTGGCGGCAAGTCCCTATCCCGTAAAGACCGTTGTCGGAGGATTCCATCTGCTTGATGACCACGAGAGCGAAGAGGAACTTGCAGCCTTGGGTCAGAGGCTCAAAGAGACCTATCCTCAGACAACGTTCTACACCAGTCATTGTACAGGTGATTAGGTCCTTGCTACTCTCCAAACCGTGATGGGCGACCAACTTCATGCCTTTTTGTGAAAAATTAAACAATAAAATGAAACGAGTAATTGTTATTTCGACGAGTTTTCGTCGTGGTTCAAACAGCGACATGCTCGCTGACAACTTCGTGGAAGGCGCAAAGGCCGCTGGAAACGATGTGGAGAAAATATCGCTCACGGGCAAGGACATTCAGTTCTGCAAGGGCTGTCTGGGATGTCAAAAACTGGGCAAGTGTGTCATCAAGGATGATGTGAACGACATCATGGCCAAGGTCTTAGAGGCTGATGTGGTGGTGTGGGCAACACCTATATATTATTATGAGATGAGCGGACAGATGAAGACGCTCATCGACCGCATGAACGCCATGTACTCGCAGGAATACAAGTTCCGCGACGTCTATCTGCTGACCACAGCCACCGATGATGACCCTGAGACGCCGAAACGTGCCGAGACAGGACTCGGTGGCTGGATTGCCTGTTTCCCCGAGAGCCGGCTGGCTGGCACCTTGTTCTGCGGAGGCGTAAGCGGACCACGAGCCATCGAAGGGAATCCCAAGCTACAGGAAGCGTTTGAGTTGGGAAAATCCATCGAATGAAGATGACTCTCGACACGACCAATATATGCTCGCACTTGCAGCGCAAGGCAGCTCCCAAATTTATCGGGGAAGATAAACTTTGTGAAATGCTGAAAAAAGAAAGTTTTGAGATTGAAACGCGAAATCTACTCAGCGGCAGGGCTGATCGAATATATCCATGAGGTTGGCTTTCTGCCATTGCTTGACAGCGGCATTGCGGGCTACTCGGCAGAGGAAGTGGTGGCGGATGATTGCCGCTATGTGACCTTCCCCGATGGCGGTTGGGACTGGCCGCTGTGGAAATGGAAAGGCCCGGTTGTCACGGAGGGCAACTGTGTATATGGCAAGTTCTTCGCCGGAAAGGCGGGATTCATCAGTCGCGAGTGGTGGCCCGACTTCTACAACTATCGGCGCAGCAGACATCCGTCGCCTGTAGATGGCTCCATCGAGGAAACAGTCCTGCTGACATTGCAGCAGCAGGGTAGTCTGATAACACGCGAGCTGAGGCGGGCTTGTGGCTTCGACGGGCCAAAGATGCGCAGCCGCTTCGACGGCTACGTGACTCGTTTGCAGATGGGCTGCTACGTCGTGACGGAGGACTTCGTCTATCCCACCGACAGGCGCGGCAGAGAATACGGATGGGGATGGTCGCTGCTCACTACGCCGGAGGTCCTGTTCGGGCGTGAGGCTTGCTTGTCGCCTCACACGCCTGAAGACTCCTATCAACGCATAGCACTGCATCTCAAGAAGATACTCCCCCAGGCATCAGACAGACAGATTCATAGGCTGATAGGATGAAGGAACGTTGTGAGATACGTCGAAAGTTACTTATATGATAGCATGTAAACTAAATATGCTCACAGATTGAAGAAACTAACGATTTCAATTATGAAAAAGATGCTTATGACGCTCGCTGCCGTCGTCATTTGCAGCACAAGCGTGTTCACCGCCTGTTCGAACGACGACAATTCCGTCGGCGACAATACGCAGCCCGTCTATACTTACCTATACTATGCCGATGCCCGCGACAACATGAGTGCCGAGGAGCAGACGCAGTATGCCGCCTATAGCTGGCGTATGGAGCGCGAAGACAAGCTTCAGGAGCCAAAGAACTGGCGCACCTGTCAGGGCGAACTTTCCCCTAATGAAGAGTCGGAACTTTTCCCCGACCCCGACTACAAGCCCTCCACACAGGGCCTGCGCGAACTGAACATCTCTGGCAGCAGCGACCTGTCGGCCAAGGAAATGGAATGGGTGAAGGCTGAAATCCAGAAACTCACCGACGGGCCGATATATATAATAGATGTCCGCGGGGAGAGCCACGGTCTCATCAATGGCATTCATGTCTCGCGCTACGGGGTCAATAACTGGGCTAATGTAGGCAAGACGCACGCACAGATCATTGCTGAAGAATCAGCCGACATCCACGCCACGCTGGGGCAGACCATCGACACCTACCCACTCGGCAAGAGTAATAAATACCAACCCTTGGAAGAAGAACGCACCACCGTTGATGTCACCAAAGCCCAAACCGAGGAGGAGGCCTGCAAGGAGCGGGGACTGGGCTATGCCCGCTTCACCGTGCCCGACCGTGCCTTCCCCGGCGACAGCGAGTTGGAGGCTTTCGTGGACTTCGTCAAGACTCTTCCTGCCAACGCCTGGCTACACTTCCACTGTAAGGCCGGCGCCGGACGCACCACACAGTACATGACCTTCTACGACATGATGCGCAACCCCGGCCTGCCGCTCAAGGACATCATCTGCCGCCAGTGCCTGCTCGGTGGCAACTACCTGCTGTATGATGGCTCTGCGCCCGGCGAAAACCCCGTGAATGCCAAACTCTGCGCTGAGAAGGCTCAGATGATACCTCTCTTCTACCAATACATTCAGGAAAACCATGCCACCAATTACAAGACAAAGTGGGGGCAATGGAAGCGGCAATTCAAGGACAAATAACCCCTTACAATAATGAATAAACGAGTGATGAAGCGCATTAAGTATTTAGTGATTTCTATGGCCCTGCTAATTTGCTCATGTGGCAGCAATACCACAAAGAGTGAAATAACGGCAGAGATGGCCTACGAAGGAGTCAGCAACTATTGCCATAGCACGTATGACTGGAGCGTAGCTGACAATCATTCTTCCATCATGTGCGTAGAGATGGGAGACGAGACGGATTCTGCCTATCAGGTGGTATTCCGCAGTTATACTGGGGCTTTCGTTTATTTCTACGTCGATAAGGCAAGTGGCACAACAAGAATGGAAGAGTTTGTTCCCACCCTTGATGTCAGAAACGAGGCAGGGACACTTAATCTATTCGATTATTTAGATGAAAGATGAATATAGAGGACTATCGTGAATTCTGCCTTTCGCTGGGCACAGACGTGGAAGAGAAACTGCTTTTCACGGCGTTTCATTATGCCAGCGGGGTGCTGGTGTTCTATGTGAATGGACACATGTTCTCTTTCTTCGACTGCGATAACTATAGTGTCATTACGCTGAAATGTCAGCCAGAGCGCATAGAGGAACTGAAGGTTGAACACAGCTGCATCGGCCAACCGTTCAACATGTCACCAAGGCATTGGATTGGCGTTGATGCAAATACAGCTCCAGATTACCTCCTTCGTGAACTGACACGCAACTCCTACGAGATTGTCAAGACCAAGTATAAATGTAAACTATAAACAACATAGAAGATATATCTGAATGAGACCAGTAGATGGATGACATGACAATAAGAAATAACCGATATACAATATATGAGCAAGAAATCGATACGTTATTTCAATGACCGCGAGGTGCGGGCGGTGTGGGACGGGGAACACAACAAGTGGTGGTTTTCGGCGACGGACATTGTGCGGGCTATCAATGATGAGGATGACTGTATCAAAGCGGGTAACTACTGGCGTTGGCTTAAAAGGAAGCTTAACACGGAAGGAGTTCAACTCGTGAGCGTCACTCACGACTTCAAGTTCCAAGCACCCGACGGCAAGCAGCGTGCAGCAGATGCAATGGATGCTGAGTGCGTCCAGACTTTGGCAAAGAACTATCCGAAAAACCGTGCCCGCAAGTTCCTGGAGTGGTTTACATATAGCGATAACAGCATTGACGGTCAAAGCAAGAAGAAAGCCTATACGCTCATTGAGAGTGGCTTGCTTGAAAGTATGAAGCCGGGAAGCGTTGAGTGTCTAAAACAGATTCACGCCTATCTGTTTGGTGGACTCTACGACTTTGCTAGGCAGATACGGACCAAAACGATCTGGAAAGACGGGACGCTGTTCTGCCGCGCTGAGTATCTGATGTAGAATCTGAAACAGATAGAGGCGATGCCGGAAACGACTTTCGACGAAATTGTGAACAAGTACGTGGAGATGAACGTGGCACATCCTTTCATGGAGGGCAACGGGCGAAGCACTCGTCTCTGGCTGGACTTGATTTTCAAGAAACGTTTGAGGCTCTGTGTGGATTGGAGCCGGATTGACAAGAAAGAGTATCTGGCTGCTATGCGCCGAAGCACGACGGATGCATCAGCTGTTAGGACTCTGCTCAAAGGGGCGATGACAGACAAGATTGATGACTGCGAGATTATCATGAAGGGTATCGATTACTCGTATTATTACGAGCAAGAGGGATAAACTCTTCGGAAGGAACTCAGTTTGTAATCATCAGCAATAAGATAGCGGTAACTCTCTCAATGATGGTTTTGAATTGAAAGAATGATTTAATGGCAAATTAAAATGTGGCAAATATGAAACAGATAGAAGTGGTGGCTGCAATCATACATGATGAGGGGCGGATTTTCGCCACTCAGCGTGGATATGGGGATTTCAAGGACTACTGGGAGTTCCCTGGGGGAAAGATGGAGGCCGGGGAGACACCGGAGGAGGCCTTGAAGCGTGAGATATGGGAGGAACTGGAGACGAGCATCGTCATCGAGCGGCCAGTGATGACAGTGGAATGGGACTACCCTCAGTTTCATTTGATGCTGCATTGCTACTGGTGCCATGTAGAAAGTGGCTCACTGACCTTGAAGGAACATGAGGCGGCACGCTGGCTATCGCGTGACGAACTGGATAGCGTGGAGTGGTTGCCAGCGGATAAGGACGTTATTGAAAGAATCAAAAATTATAATGATTAACAGTTATGAGTAAAACATCTTCTCTCAAGAGTACCATCGCGGTTTCTCTCAACAACTATCTGGATGCCGGTGCCATCGTGGCGGGCGCCAGCGGCATCACGCTGTGGCAAAACTATTTAGGACTGAGCGAGATGCACTTGGGGTGGCTCAACGCCATCAGTGCCAACGCCTTGGGCGCAGCCATCGGAGCCATCATCGGCGGTTTTCTGGCCGACAGGTTCGGGCGCAAGTTCATCTTCACCTACAACCTGCTGGTTTACATGCTGGGGGTGCTCATCGTCATGCTCTCCGTGAACTTCCCCATGCTGCTGTGCGGCTTCCTCGTGACCGGCATCTCTGTGGGCATCGGTGTGCCCGCCTCTTGGACCTATATCTCTGAGAGCTCAGAGGTCAACAATCGCGGTCGCAACATCTGTATCTCCCAGATGTCATGGGGTTTCGGGCCCATGGTGATCCTGCTGTTCGGCATGTTGTTTGCCCCCGGCGGCTATCTCTACGGCCTCGTTGAGTCGCTGGCTCATGCCGTCATCGGCACGGACGCTGCGGCTACCGCCGTCGAAGTCTTCAGTTCGCGTGTGGTCTTCCTGACGCTGTTCATCGTGGCCTTTATCGCCTGGACGCTGCAGCGTCAGCTGGAAGAGAGCAAGGAGTGGAGCCCCACCTCCCAGCCCCGTCCCAGTAAGGAGGGGAGCAATTGCCTCTCAGGAGCGGAAGGGAAAGAAGTTTCAGCGACTGCCGCTCAAAGAGAATCTGCTTCCATCTTATCCAATATCAAATCCCTCTTCACCAACAAGGTCGCTGTCCGTTCCGTGGCCTTCCTGGCCGTTATCTATCTGACGTGGAACCTGGTGGCATCGGTCATGGGCTTCTTCCAGCCGCATATCTACGAGACTGCCGGCGGCCTTAGCAACGAATATGCCAACATGCTCAGTTGCGCAGGGTGGGGCGTTGTGGTGGCTGTCACCTTCTGCCTGTCTTTCTTCATCGACCGTCTGCCGCATAAACTGTTCTATGTCCTCGGCCTGGTGGCAGCCATCGCCACATGGGTCGTCATCATCAAGGGTGTCACTGGCATCGGCAGCCTCTGGGCCTTCTCCATTCTCTGGGGCGTCAATGGTGGATTGAGCGTGCAGATCTTCTATGCTCTCTGGGGCAGCGAGCTTTTCCCCGCCAAGTTCCGTGCCGGTGCCCAGGGTCTGATGTTCTTCATCGTCCGCGGACTCTCTGCTGCCTGGGGCCTCGTCTTCACCTACATCTATGGTGAGAACGGCGAAGGCTTCACCCTCGCCGCCTGGTGCATGGTTGCCCTCTTGGTCGTCTCTCTCGTGGTGGGCGTTATCGGTTGTCCCGACACCCGTGGCAAGTCCCTCACGCAGATTACCCGTGAGCGCTACGGCGACACTGTTTGACAGCTGCAAGAAACCCCTTCTGTATCAGTACTTTCACATTTGACGCACAGGGCTCTCTCCGAACAGACCTGCGCGACTCCACAAACACAAGCGGACGTGAGCGCCTTCACGTGCGGTCGTAAAGCACATTACGACCGCACGTGAAGGCGCTCACGTCCGCTTGTTAAGAAGCTCAAAACCGCAAGGTCCTGCCGACCCGGCTGACCGACAAACCCCGTTCAGCGCCCTCATGCCACAATGGCGGACAGTTACAGACAGTTAAACACTCGGTCCTATAGTTAAAGTAATGCTTTAACCATTTAATTCACTATGGCAAAACGATTTATATATTTTTATTTATTTTGCGTTAAAAAAGTGCTTGAAATATTTGGTGGGTTCAGGATTTCTGTGTAATTTTGCCGCCATGGAGGCCAGCGAATACCATATACCTGTCTTGCTGCATCCATCGGTGGATGGGCTAAATATCAGAAAAGACGGTATTTACGTTGATGTGACGCTGGGCGGAGGCGGCCATAGTCGCGAGATTCTGAGTCACCTTTCTCCTGCTGGACATCTCTTCAGTTTCGATCAGGACAAGGATGCCATCACAAGAGCGCAATGTACAGAGTGCCCTGCCAACTGGACGCTGGTGCAATCCAATTTCCGCTATCTCAAGAACTGGATGCGCTATTATGGCATAGAAGCCATCGACGGCTTGCTGGCCGATTTGGGAGTTTCCAGCCATCATCTGGACGAGGGCGACCGAGGTTTCAGTTTCAGGACCGATGCACCGTTGGACATGCGCATGAACCAGCTCGCCCGCCAGACCGCCGCCGATGTGGTGAACAGTTATTCGCGAGAACAGTTGAGAACCATCTTCCGCCTCTACGGTGAACTGCACCAAGGCAACCGACTGGCAGAGGCCATCATCAAGGCACGCGGCGAGCGCCCCATCCAAACCACCGGGCAGTTGCAACAACTGCTGACTCCACTTTTGGGTCGGGACCGCGAGAAGAAAGACTTGGCCCGCGCATTCCAGGCATTGCGCATTGAGGTGAATCATGAGATGGATGCCTTGCGCGATATGCTCACAGCGGCTACGGAACTGCTATCTCCGGGAGGGCGGCTGGTGGTGATGAGCTATCACTCTCTGGAAGACCGCATCGTGAAGAATGTGATGCGAGCAGGCAACTTCGATGGTGACGTGCAGCAGGACATCTACGGCAATAGCCATTCGCCGCTCCGGCCTGTGGGCAAGCCCGTCACGCCCACCGCAGAGGAACAGGCAAGCAACCCGCGCAGCCGCAGTGCCCGGTTGAGAGTGGCGGAGAAGGTTGATGGATAAGACATATAGAACCTATAGGACTTATAAGACCTATAAGACTTATAGGATTCACATTATATAAGAAAATAAGGAGTAGAAACGTGCCGCAGTGGCGGCAGACGGATTTATTAAGGTAAAAGTGACTCAGCATGAAAAAGAATGATGACGTGCCCTTTGAGGTGACGCCGGTTATTGAGGATGAAGCCTCGGAGCAGGTTGTGGCAGAGGATGCCATGGCCGATGCTTTTGTCACTGACGGAGAGGCGCCGGAGCCTTCCCCTGTGACAGACGATGTGCCTCTGGCCCTGACTGCCGATGACGAGGCCACCGACACGCCGGCAGACGCTGCTGCGACGGACAAACGGTCGGCGTGGAAGGTGCTCTCGAATGAGGACCTGCCTGCTGTGTCACTGCGAGAGATTCTGGGCGGCGACTATCTCATCGGCAGCTTCCTGCGCCGCAACATCGGCTTCATCCTGACGCTGGTGGTCATGGGCATCGTCTATATCAGCAACCGTTATGGTGCCCAACAGGAAATCATAGAAGAGGTGAACCTGCGCAAAGAACTGCAGGAGAAGAAGAACTACGCCCAGACCCAGTATGCCCAGCTGACCATGCAGACGCGCCAGAGCGCGCTGGAACGCCGCTTGAAAGCAATGGGCGACAGCACACTGTTAGCAGCCAAGGAGGCTCCGTTCATCATCTTTAAACAGCAAGACTGATATGAATTTCGATAGCAAACATACCATTCCACGATTCCTGATTGTCATCATCCCGCTGACGCTGCTGGGACTGGCCATCGTGGGCAAGGCAGGCTATGAGATGATGGTCAGGAGTGCCTACTGGGACACCGTCCGGGGGCGTTTGGCACAACAGCAGCGCGACATCCCGGCCATTCGAGGCAACATCTATTCTTCAGACCGGCAGTTGCTGGTGGGTTCCATGCCCGTTTATACGCTGCGCATGGACTTTGTGGTGAAAGACCCCAACGACAGCGTGGCCGAGCGCAAACAGCAACACTGGCGCGACAGTGTCCTGCGGGAAGAGCTGGACAGTTTCGCCATAGGGCTGAATGCACTGTTCCCCAAACACAGCGTGGCCGAATACAAGAAAATGATTCTTGACGGACAGCGTCGCAAACGCAGGAACCTGCCCTTGGCACGCAACGTGTCTTATATACAATACAAGGAGTTTCTCGACCTCCCCTATGTCCGCTACGGACGCATCAAGACGGGTGTTTATGCCGAGGAGATTCCGCAACGGCAGAAACCCTATGGCAGCATGGCCAACCGCACTCTGGGTTCCTTGATGACCACCTGCGACTCGGCACGCAATGGCATCGAACTGGCATACGACAGCATCTTGCGCGGCACCCCGGGCAAACGACACCGCGAGAAAGTGCGCAAGCAGTGGATGGACAAGACCGACGTGGAACCCATCGACGGGCTGGACATCGTCACCACCATCGACGTGGGGATGCAGGATGCTGCCGAGAAGATCCTCACCCGCAAGCTCAAGGAAATCAATGCCGAAGTGGGTGTGGTGGTGCTTCTGGAAGTGCCCACGGGTGATGTCAAGGCCATTGTGAACATGACGCGCATCGCCCCAGGGGTCTATGCCGAGGTGAAGAACAATGCCATCACCGACCTGTGGGAACCCGGTTCCACTTTCAAGACAGCCTCGATGATGGTAGCTCTCGAAGACGGCATGGTCAAGCGTGGCGATATGGTCGATGTCGGCAACGGACAATACCCCATGCACGGCCGTGTGATGAAAGACCACAACTGGCGCAAGGGCGGCTACGGACGTGCCATTTCCGTGGATGAGTGCCTGATGTTCTCCAGCAACGTGGGCGTCAGCCGCATCATCGATGAGCATTATTTCAAGCATCCGGAGAAATACGTGGACGGACTCCTGCGCGAGGGCGTAGGCGTGCCTTTTGAATTACCCTTCCCCGGAGCTGGCAAGCCCTACGTGCGGCGTCCCAAGGCTGACGGCAGCAACTGGAGCAAGACCGCCTTGGCATGGATGAGCATCGGCTATGAGACTCAGATTCCTCCCATCTACACCGTGTCATTCTACAACGCCATTGCCAACAACGGCTGTATGGTGCAGCCCCGCTTCGTCAAAGCCATCGAGCGTAATGGCGAGGTTCTGAAGGAGTTCCCCGTGAAAGTGGTGAAGCAGCGCATCTGCTCACCCTCGACCCTGAAAGATGTGCATGAGATCCTGGAACGGGTGGTCAACGACCCGACAGGCCTGGGCAAGAAGGCCGGTTGCAAGCAGTTCAAGGTCTGCGGCAAGACGGGTACGGCTCAGGTGGCCGACGAGCACGGCAGCTATCACGGCTCGCCCGCCCGCTACATGGTCAGCTTTGCCGGCTTCTATCCTTCAGAGAATCCCCAGTATTCCTGCGTGGTATGCATCAAGAAGAGCGGTTTGCCTGCCTCCGGTGGCGGGCAGGCGGGTCCCGTCTTCAGTGAATTGGCGCAATATGTGATGGCCAAGGGCGTGTTCCGTCCTGCCGATGAGGCCGCCGACAGCACCAGCGTGCTGGAACGTCCTCTGCCGCCCGTACTCCCCGACACCGTGGAAGGGAAAGTGCCAGATGTGCGCGGACTGGGTGCACGGGATGCCGTGGCACTCTTGGAGGCACAGGGCATGAAAGTGAAACTGCGTGGCCAAGGCCGTGTCCACTCACAGAGTGCAGTCCCAGGAAGCAATGTCACCAAGGACCAGGTGGTGACGCTGGAACTGCGGAAATAGTCATCTGCTTCATCGTCAAATCGTGAAAATATAAAATCGTCAAATAAAACCATGTTGCTCTCAGAACTCCTTCAAGTTATCAAGCCCGTCAAGGTGACGGGTTCCACGGACATCGACGTGCTGGATATTGCCATTGATTCGCGTCAGGTGCACCCTGGTCACCTCTTCATCGCCGTCCCTGGCACACAGGTGGACGGACACAAGTTCATTCCCAAAGCCATTGAACAAGGGGCTGTTGCCATTGTGTACTCTGAGTGTGATTTTAAGTGCATAGTGCATAGTGCAGAAGTGCAGAGTGATACAGAGTGCAGAGTGCAGAGTGCTGAAGTGCATAGTGATACCTTTGTAGATGGAGATCCAGAGTCACAACAATCACTATGCACTATGCACTCCAGCACTATGCACTTAAAAGACTCTATGCACTTAAAAGGCCTTATGAACACTCCCACTTTTATACAAGTGGAAGACTCTGCCGCCGTTGTGGGACCATTGGCCCACCATTTCTTTGGAGCACCCACGGAGAAAGTGGATCTTATCGGTGTCACTGGCACCAACGGCAAGACCACCATTGCCACCCTGCTGTTCAAGATGTTCCGCCAGTTTGGCTACAGCTGCGGACTTCTCTCCACCGTCTGCAACTATATTGACGATGAGGCCATCCCCACCGACCACACCACACCCGACCCCATTACATTAAACCGATTGCTCGGGCGCATGGCCGACAAGGGATGCCGCTATGCCTTCATGGAGGTGAGTTCCCACAGTGTGGTGCAACATCGTATCGCCGGACTCACCTTCAGGGGCGGCATCTTCACCAACCTCACCCGTGACCACCTGGACTACCACAAGACCTTCGAGGCCTACCGCGACGCCAAGAAGGGATTCTTCGACATGCTGCCCAAGGGAGCCTTTGCCGTGGTCAACGCCGATGACAAGAACGGCCTCTTCATGACACAGAATACCCGTGCCACCGTGCACACCTACAGCCTTCGCAGCATGGCCGACTACCGTGCCCGCATCCTCGAAGAAGGCTTCGACGGCATGACGCTCTCTGTGGATGGCCGCGAGGTATGCGTCCAGTTCATTGGCCGCTTCAACGTGCAGAACCTGTTGGCTGTCTATGGTGCCGCCGTCTGCATGGGCAAACAGCCAGAGGACGTGCTGGTCTGCCTGAGCACCCTGCGTCCTGTCAACGGCCGCTTCGAAGCCATCCGCTCCCGCGAGGGCGTGACAGCCATCGTGGATTATGCGCATACGCCCGATGCATTAGATAATGTACTGGCCACCATCAACGAGATTATTGGAAAGTGCGGAGTGCAGAGTGAAACTAAGTGCATAGTGCATAGTGCAGAAGTGCATAGTGATACCTTTGTAGATGGAGATCCAGAGTCACAGCAATCACTATGCACTATGCACTCCGGAACTATGCACTCAAAAGACACTATGCATTTAAAATCCCAGATTATCACCGTCTGCGGTGCCGGCGGCAATCGTGACAAGGGCAAGCGCCCGCTGATGGCACAGAGTGCCGTGCGTGCCAGCGATCGCGTCATCATCACCTCGGACAACCCCCGCTTCGAGGAGCCGCAGGACATCATCAACGACATGCTGGCTGGCATCACATCGCCCGAGGACAAGCGCAAGGTCCTCAGCATCGTCGATCGTCGCGAGGCCATCCGCACCGCCTGTGCCCTGGCACAGCCTGGCGATGTCATCCTCATCGCCGGCAAAGGGCATGAGGACTACCAAGATGTGAAAGGAGTCAAGCACCACTTCGACGACCATGAGGTGGTCCGCGAAGCTTTTTTTAGTGCATAGTGCCAAAATGCATAGTGCATAGTAATACCTATAAAAATAAAAGTTATGAGATACGAAGAGTCTGGCCCCATCAAAGAAAAGGCAATGTCCTTTAGTATTCGTATATATAAACTTGCTAAATATCTACAAGAGAAGAATGAGTTTGTTTTAAGTCAACAAGTATTAAAGGCTGGGACGTCGATAGGTGCCAATGCTGCCGAATCAAGAAGAGCGGAATCTCTGGCCGACTTCACTCACAAGTTGGAGATCGCCTCCAAAGAATGTGAAGAGATTCGTTATTGGTTAGAACTACTTTGGAAAGTAGAACTTATTCAAGAAAATCTATATAACTCATTAGAAGACCAAGCCGCAGAGTTGCATCGGCTTCTCAAGGCAAGTATCAATACCGCAAAGAATAACCGCAAATAGCTTATGCATTCACTATGCACTATGCACTTTATCACTATGCACTTTATCACTATGCACTTTATCACTATGCACTTTATCACTATGCACTTTATCACTATGCACTTTATCACTATGCACTTTAGCACTATGCACTTTAGCACTATGCACTTTAGCACTATGCACTAATACTATGCTCTATTATCTCTTCCGCTATCTTAGCCAATACGGCATCCCCGGCTCACACATGTGGAGCTATATCTCCTTCCGCGCCATCCTGACGCTGGTGCTCTCTCTGATTATCTCAGCCTGGTTCGGCGAATGGTTCATCAAGTGGATGAAGGCCCGCAAACTGAGCGAGGAGCAGCGTGATCCCTCCATTGACCCCTACGGTGTCAATAAGATTGGAGTCCCCACCATGGGTGGTATCATTATTATCATTGCCACCGTGATACCGGCTTTGCTCTTCGGGCGACTCCGTAACATCTACATGCTGATTATGCTCGGCACCACATTGTGGCTGGGTCTGCTCGGCTTCATTGACGACTACACGAAGATGAAAAAAGGCAAGGACGGCATCCGTCCGCTCTATAAGCTGGTGGGCCAGGCCCTGCTCGGATTAGTCGTGGGATTGGTGCTGTGGCTGAGTCCCGATGCCGTTGTGCATGAGAATATCACCACCGAACGCCAGAATGGTGTGGAAGTGGTGGTGCATAGGAGTGAACCCGTGAAGAGCACCGTCACAACCATTCCCTTTGTGAAGAACAACAACCTCAGCTACTCAGACATCTTCCGCTTCTTGGGCAGCCGCCGCACTGCTGCCGGGTGGATACTCTTTGTCCTCATCACCACCTTTGTGGTCATGGCTGTCAGCAACGGTTCCAACCTCAACGACGGCATGGACGGCATGTGTGCCGGCAACTCGGCCATCATGTGTGGTGCCTTGGCCATTCTTGCCTACGTCTCGTCACACATCAATCTGGCCGCCTACCTTAATATTATGTTTGTGCCAGGTTCCGAGGAACTGGTGGTGTTCCTCATGGCTTTCGTGGGTGCACTCATCGGTTTCCTCTGGTATAATGCTTATCCTGCACAGGTCTTCATGGGCGACACCGGCTCGCTGGCCATCGGTGGCATCATCGCCGTGACAGCCATCATCATCCACAAGGAACTGCTGTTGCCGCTCATCTGTTTCGTCTTTCTGGCTGAAAGCGTCAGTGTGCTGGCACAAACCAACTACGCCAAATATGGCAACAAGCGAGGCCTGAAGCTGCGTGTCTTCAAGCGCGCCCCGCTGCACGATACCTTCCGTGTGGCTCCCGGACAACTGCCCAAGGATTTCAAGGTGCTCATCAACTGGCCAAAGGGTTGCTGGCTCGAGTCCAAGATTACCACCCGTTTCTGGATTATCACCGTTATGATGTGCGCACTTGCCATCGTTACATTAAAGATAAGGTGACAGAGAAGTGCATAGTGCAAAAGTGCAGAAGTGCATAGTGCAAAAGTGCATAGTGCAGAAGTGCATAGTGATACTATTAGAGTGATACTATTAGGAATAATACGTAAAATATGAGATTTATGAATCAACAAAAGAATAACCCCCAAATAACAGAAGTGCCACTATGCACTATGCACTCTAGCACTATGCACTTAAAAGACACTATGCACTTAAAAGACACTAAGCGTATTGTGATCCTGGGTGCTGCCGAGAGCGGCGTGGGTGCTGCGGCACTGGCCAAGAAAGAAGGCTTTGATGTCTTTGTGACCGATATGGGCAAGATCAAGCCCCACTATAAGGAGATGCTGGATGCCCGCGGCATTAAGTGGGAAGAGGGACAGCATACAGAGGAGCTTATCCTTAACGCCGACGAGATCATCAAGAGTCCTGGCATCCCCGATGCAGCACCCATGGTGCAGAAGGTGAAAGCCGTCGGCATACCCATCATCAGCGAGATAGAGTTTGCCGGACGCTACACCCACTCCAAGATGATCTGCATCACCGGCTCCAACGGCAAGACCACCACCACCAGCCTCATCTACCACATCTTCAAGAAGGCTGGCTATGACGTGGGGCTGGCCGGCAACATCGGGGCTTCGCTGGCCCTGCAAGTGGCAGAGGAACCGCACGAATACTACGTGATCGAGCTCTCCAGCTTCCAGCTGGACAACATGTATGACTTCCGTGCCAACATCGCCGTGCTGCTGAACATCACGCCCGACCATCTGGATCGCTATCACAATTCGATGCAGGAATACACCGATGCCAAGATGCGAATCCTCCAGAACCAGACGAGCGACGATGCCTTTGTCTTCTGGAATGATGACCCCGTCATCCGCCGCGAACTGGAGAAATACCACATCGAGAGCCGCATGTGCCCCTTTAGCATAATCAAGAAGGAGGGCATGATTGGCTATATCGCCGACGGGGAGTACCATATCGAGCGGCCCACGCCGTTCAACATGGAGCAGGAATCGCTGTCGCTCTCTGGCATCCATAACATGTATAACTCGTTGGCCGCTGGCATCACGGCCGACCTCAGCGGCATCTCCAACGAGGTCATCCGCGAGAGCCTGAGCGATTTCCAAGGCGTGGAACACCGGCTGGAATATGTCTGTCAGGTGCACGGCGTGACCTTCATCAACGACTCCAAGGCCACTAATGTCGATGCCTGCTGGTATGCCTTGGAGAGCATGAAGCAACCTACCATCCTCATCCTGGGTGGCCTGGACAAGGGCAACGATTACAATGCCATCAAGGAACTGGTGCAGAAGAAGTGCAAGGGCCTTGTCTTCCTGGGAGTGGATAACCGCAAACTCCACGATTTCTTTGACCCCATGGGCATCCCCACGGTCGAGACACACTCCATGCAGGACTGCGTCAACGTCTGCTACCAGATGGCCCAGCCCGGTGACACCGTCCTGCTCTCGCCCTGCTGTGCCAGCTTCGACCTCTTCAAGAACATGGAGGATCGCGGCGAACAGTTCAAGTCTCTCGCCCGTGCCCTATGAAAACTGATAGTCCATTGTTCATTATTCATTATTCATTATAATACATGTCCATCCCGCAATTGCCCAATAAAAACGTTTCCGTAGGTAACCTCTTCGAGGGCGACAAGGTTATCTGGATGATCCTTTTCTTCCTGTGTATCATCTCCATCCTCGAAGTGTATAGTGCTTCCAGCACCATGACCTTCGGCAAGAGTGCCTACTGGCAACCCGTGCTGATGCACAGCCTCTATCTGGCAGTGGGCGTGGGCGTGGCATGGGTGGTACATCGCATCCCGTGCCGCTACTTCGGCTGGATTGTGGTGGCTGGCCCCGTGCTGAGTATGTTGTTGCTTACCCTGGTGTTGTTCAGTGGTGGCATCAATGGTGCTTCCCGTTGGATGAACTTCATGGGTATCTCCTTTCAGCCCTCCGAGATAGCCAAGGGTTCACTCGTGGTGGTTGTGGCATGGCTGTTGAGTGTGATGCGCGACGAGCATGGTGCCACCACTGCTGCTTTCAAATGGATATTGGGCTTCACTGCTGTCATCTGCGGACTCATCGTCTCAGAGAACCTCAGCACCGCCATACTCACCTTTTTTGTCGTGTTACTGATGATGTTCATCGGACAAGTGCCTTGGAAACTGCTCAGTGCGCTGGTAGGGGCCATAGTCATTGGTGGCGGTATCGGGTTCGCTGTGCTGGTTCTCACTCCTGAATCCACGTTGCAACAGATGCAAAGTGTTCCCGTACTCAAACGTCTGCCCACATGGGCACATCGTGTCCGCGACCACTCCGAACTACCGTCCGATCCGCTGCAATATGACCTGAACACCAACCCGCAGATTACACAGTCACGCATCGCCATCGCCACTTGCAACGTCATCGGCCGAGGGCCGGGCAACAGCACCGTGCGCGACTTCCTGCCCCAAGCCTATTCGGATTTCATCTACGCCATCATCATTGAGGAACTGGGTCTCTTTGGTGGCATATTCCTCATGTTGCTATACATCACGCTCTTGTATAGAGCGGCACGCATCGCCGGGCGGTGCGAGAAGAACTTCCCCGCCTTCCTCATCATGGGGCTCTCACTGCTCATTGTCATCCAGGCACTCATCAACATGTCTGTGGCCGTAGGCATCTTTCCTGTGACTGGCCAGCCGCTGCCCCTCGTCAGCCGAGGCGGTTCCTCCATCATGGTCAACTGCGCCTACATCGGCATCATGCTTTCCATCAGCCGGTCAGCACGGGTGAAAGTTGAGAGTTGAAAGTTGAAAGTTGAATGGGTTGGGTGTAGCGCGTATTCGCGCACAGATAACAGCCTGTCCCATCTATAGTCAAATCGTAAATCGTCAAATCGTCAAATAAAATGACCACTCCCCTCAGAATCATCATCAGCGGCGGCGGCACCGGCGGTCACATCTTCCCCGCCTTGTCCATTGCCAATGCCCTAAAGGCCCTGAAGCCCGATACAGAGATACTGTTTGTCGGTGCAGAAGGACGCATGGAGATGCAGCGTGTGCCCGCTGCAGGCTATGAAATAAAAGGTCTGCCTGTGGCCGGCTTTGACCGCCAGCACTTGCTCAAGAACATCGGTGTGCTGTGGAAGTTGATGAAGAGCCGCCGCATGGCACGCCGCATCATCAAGGAGTTTGCCCCCCATGCAGCCGTGGGAGTGGGTGGCTATGCCAGCGGCCCCACGCTGAACATGGCTGCAAAGATGGGCATCCCCTCGCTGATTCAGGAGCAGAACTCCTACGCCGGTGTCACCAACAAACTGCTGGCCAAGTCGGCTCGCAAGATCTGTGTGGCCTACGAGGGCATGGAGCGGTTCTTCCCCAAGGACAAGATTATCCTCACGGGCAATCCTGTCCGCCAGCAACTGACAGAATGCAAACTCACCCGCGCAGAGGCTATCGAGAAGCTGGGTTTCGACCCTGTGCGCTCTGTCATCCTCATCATTGGCGGCAGCCTGGGCGCACGCACTATCAACGAGAGCGTGCTGCAGGCACTCCCGCTCATCGCCGAGAGCCGTGTGCAGATCATCTGGCAGACAGGCGGCTACTACTTCGAGGACATCAAGCGGCAACTCTCCGAGAAAGGCTGTCCGGCAAACCTGAAGGTGACCGACTTCATCAATGCCATGGACGAGGCCTACCGCGCCGCCGACCTCGTCATCAGCCGTGCCGGCGCCAGCAGCATCTCTGAACTGTGTTTGCTGGGCAAACCCTCCATCCTTGTGCCGTCGCCCAACGTGGCCGAAGATCACCAAACACACAACGCCATGGCACTGGTCAACAAAGAAGCTGCCCTCATGGTCAAGGATGTCGATGCGCGCGAGCAACTGCTTCCACTCGCCATCAAGACCGCTCTCACTCCCGCCACTCTCACCCAATTGGGGAACAATGCCAAGGCTATGGCACTGCCGGATTCGGCACGCATCATCGCAGAAGAAGTACTCAAATTAGTGGAATCACCTCAACAATGATACAAGCAGTCTATTTCATCGGAATCGGAGGCATCGGCATGAGCGCCATTGCCCGTTATTATCTGAAACGCGGCCTCACGGTGGCAGGTTATGACCTCACACCCACGCCGCTCACACGCGAACTCGAACGTGAAGGAGCACTCATCCATTATGAGGAGGACGTGACGCAGATTCCTGAAGCGTGTCGTGATGCGGCCTCAACACTTGTGGTCTATACGCCCGCCATTCCCGCCGAACACGCCGAGCTGCAATACTTTCTCTGCCACCACTTCGACATCCAGAAGCGAGCCGAGGTCTTGGGCACCCTCACCCGCACACACCGCGGCCTCTGCGTGGCCGGCACACACGGCAAGACCACAACCAGCAGCATGACGGCCCATCTGCTGCACCAGAGCCACGTCGATTGCAACGCTTTCCTCGGCGGCATCACCAAGAACTACGGCACCAACTACATCTTGGCTCCCAAGAGCGACTATGTGGTGATAGAAGCCGACGAGTTCGACCGTTCCTTCCACCACCTCTCGCCCTTTGCCACCGTCATCACCGCCACCGATGCAGACCATCTCGACATCTATGGTACCGAGGAAGCCTACTTGGAGAGTTTCCGCCATTACACGGAACTTATCCAGCCGGGCGGCTACCTGGTCTTGCACGACGGGCTGAAGATGCGACCCAACGTGCGTGAGGGCGTCACCACCTATATATATTCACGCACGCGCGGGGATTTCCATGCAGAAAATATCCGAATGGGCGATGGTGCCATCCGCTTCGACCTCATATCCCCTATAGAGAATATCAAGGATATAGAGTTGGGTGTGCCTGTGGGCATCAACATCGAGAACGGCATCGCTACCATGGCACTGGCGCAGATTGCCGGTCTCACCCCCGATGAGATTCGTCAGGGCATGGCTTCGTTCCGCGGTGTGGATCGCCGTTTCGACTTCCATGTGCGCACGCCGCAGCGAGCCTATCTGAGCGACTATGCCCACCACCCCGAGGAACTGCGCCAGTGCATCCGCAGCATCCGCGAAGTCTATCCCGACCGACGCATCGTGGGCATCTTCCAGCCACATCTCTACAGTCGCACGCGCGACTTCTACCAGGAGTTTGCCGATGCACTCTCAGACCTCGACGAAGTGGTACTGACAGAAATCTATCCTGCCCGTGAGTTGCCCATGCCCGGTGTCACCAGCCAACTGATTCTTGACCACTTGCGCCCTGGCGTGCCCCATCGCCTCATCCGCAAGGACGACGTGCTGGACGTGGTGCCTACCCTGCAGTTCGATGTCCTCATCACCCTCGGTGCCGGCAACCTCGACGATTATGCCGACCGCATCGCCGACATCGTCAAATCGATGAACACGTTAACACATTAACACGTACAATCAATAATCGTCAAATTGTAAATCGTCAAATTGTAAATCGTTAAATCGTAAATGTACAAGACCATCCTCAAAGTCGCCGTCTTCCTCGGCTTAGTAGCTTACCTCATCTTCGCGCTTGTACGCTTAAACCGCAACGAGCAGGGACAGGAATGCACGGGCCTGGAAATCACCATTGATGACACACGACAGACGGGTTTCTTGGGTGAGAACGAGGTAAGGGAACTGTTGATAGCGAGCAAACACTATCCCGAGAACGAACTACTGGAGTCCGTGGACTTGGCAGAGCTGGAATCCGTGTTAGTCGCCAGTCCCTACATCAATGAAGCCTTATGTTTCAAGACCGTAGAAGGTAAAGTGGCTATGCATATCACCCCGCGCATTCCCGTCCTGCACGTCCTGAATGATAACGGTGAGGATTTCTATATCGACAACTGCGGAAGCGTCATGCCACGTGGTCACCACACCATAGACTTGCCTGTCATGACGGGACATGTGGACCGAGCCACTGCCGGGTCGCTCTACTCACCCATAGGCGTACTACTCAACAAAGACGAGTTTTGGAACCAGCAAACACAGGAGATTCACGTTACCCCCAAAGGTGAATTGGAACTGACACCCCGTGTCGGCGACCACACCATCCTGCTGGGAGATACTTCTGGCTTGACCGACAAACTACAGCGCATGCGTACCTTCTACACTGAGGGACTGGACCGTGCAGGGTGGAATCGTTATAAAGCTATAGACCTGCGCTTCAAGGATCAGGTCATTGGCATCAAGAAAGATAAGAAGAAGTGATTATTCACAAGAGGCAAGGACAACCATCCGCCTCAAAAGAAACAACGGTTGGGTGTAGCGCAAATTTGCGCGTTCCCCTGCCAATACAAGACTAAACGTTAAACGAATTATAATTATGGGAGCAGAAAAAAACATTGTCGCCATCGAACTGGGATCATCCAGCATCCGGGCCATCATCGGGCAGAAACGCGCCGACGGCACCCTTCAGGTGCTGGGCTATGAGAAAGAGAGCGCGCCTGACAGCATCCGCAAAGGCGTGGTCTATAACATCGACAAGACCGTCCAGGCCATTAACGCCATCAAAAGCCGCATTGAGGAGCGCCAGAAGGTCTATGTCAACCGTGTCTATGTAGGTGTCAGCGGGCAATCGCTGCGTACCGTCGCCAACAGTGTTCGCAAGCAGTTCGAGATGAAGACAGCTGTCACAGAACAGATGGTTGAGGACTTGAAGGACGAGAACCGTGCGCACCTCTATGCAGGAGCAGAAGTGCTCTATGTCCTGCCGCAGGAATACCGTGTGGGTGCAAACCTGACCAATGAACCTGTAGGCATCATGTCGGATCGCATAGAGGGGTATTACAAGAATATTATTGCCCGCAAGACGTTGCGCGAGAGTCTGCGTCGTTGCTTTGCTGGCAGCAAGTTGGAGGTGGCAGATTATGTCATCGCGCCCTTCTTGCTTTCCGGATACCTCCTTTCAGACGTGGAGAAACGATCGGGGTGTGCACTTGTAGATTTCGGAGCTGAAACCACCACTGTGGCCATCTATGAAAAGAATATTCTGCGTCATCTTGTTGTTCTGCCTCTTGGAGGAGCTAACATCACAGCCGATATCGCCAACAGTCTCCACATAGAGACCGAGGAAGCAGAAAGTCTCAAGAAGACCTATGGAGTTGCTTACACCGAAGAGGGCGCGCTCACCAATCCCCGCCAGATTCGGATTTCCAACGACCGTGTGGTCGATGAGAAACGTCTGCTTGACATCATTGAGGCACGTCAACAGGAAATCCTGGCCAACGTGTGGGAACAGATTAAGGACTACGCCGACCGTTTGATGGCAGGTGTCATCTTCACAGGCGGAGCTTCAAATATGAAATCCTTGGAGACGGCTTTTGAGAAGTGCCAGCACTTTGACCGTGTCAAGACCCGTCTCATGCCTTCTACCACTGACTACACCACGAATCTCAAACTGGACACCACTGGCAATACACTGGCCACACTCATTGCCATGCTACGTCGGGCAGACCAGGAATGTACAAGCGAGAAACCCGCAGAACCCGACCTCTTCGATGACCAAAATAATCAGACCGAGGCTGCTGTGGACACCTCTTCTTTGTCTCCCGCAGGAGAAGGAGTCATCAGACCAGATGACAGGCCGGAACCTGAGCCGGAACCTGAGCCAGAGCCCGAACCAGAACCAGAGCCCGAGCCCGAACCAGAGAAGCCCAAAGGCCCCAGTGTCTTCAAGAAAATCGGCAAATGGTTCACAGACCTCGTGGAAGAGAATTGAGCATGTTAACACGTTAACATATTAACACGTTAACACTTTCAACTTTCAATGTTCAACTTTCAACTTTCAACTCAATATATGGACAACAACAACACAGAGACTGGCGGAATCCAGTTCAATATTCAAACCAGTAGCCCAAGCATCATCAAAGTGGTGGGCGTAGGCGGCGGCGGTGGCAACGCTGTCACACACATGTTCAACGAGGGCATTCATGATGTCACCTACGTGCTCTGTAACACCGACAGCAAGGCACTCACAGACTCACCTGTCCCCAACAAGCTGCAAATGGGCGAAGGTCTGGGAGCCGGCAATCGCCCCGAGGTGGGGCGCAAGGCAGCCCTTGACACCATCGACCAGATTAAGGAACTCTTCAACGATGGCACCCGCATGGCGTTCATTACCGCTGGTATGGGCGGCGGAACGGGCACCGGCGCTGCGCCCATCGTGGCACAGTGTGCCCGCGAGATGAACATTCTCACCGTGGGTATCGTTACTATCCCCTTCCGTTTCGAGGGACACAAAAAGATAGACCAGGCACTCGATGGTGTGGAGGAAATGTCCAAGCATGTGGATGCCCTGCTCGTCATCAACAACGAGCGACTGCGCGAGATATACCCCGAACTCACCGTCCTCAATGGCTTTGCCAAGGCCGATGACACACTGAGCATCGCCGCCAAGAGTATCGCAGAAATCATCACCATGCGAGGCATCATCAACCTCGACTTCCAGGATGTCAACACTGTGCTCAAGGACGGTGGTGTGGCCATCATGTCCACGGGTTACGGCGAGGGCGAGAACCGTGTCACCAAGGCATTCCAGGAAGCCCTGCACAGCCCCTTGCTCAATAACAACGACATCTACAACTCCAAGAAGGTTCTCTTCTACATTACCTTCTCTGGCGGCAGCGAGAATGAGCAGCTGACCATGGAGGAGATGAACGAGGTCAATGACTTCATGAGCCGCTTCCAGCAGGACAGCGTGGAGACCAAGTGGGGACTCGGCACCGACGACAGCCTGGGTCAGAAGGTCAAGATCACGCTGCTGGCTTCCGGCTTCGGTCTGCAGAATGTACCCAGCATGGAAGAACGCGCCGCCAAACTCACTCGCGAGGAGGAAGAGCGCCAGCGCAAGCTCGAGGAAGAGCAAGAGGAGAAAGGCATCCGCCGCGACCAGTTTTACGGTGCCGAAGAGAATCGACCGCAGAAGCCCCGCCGCCAGATCTTCATCTTCAGCGAGCGCGATCTGGACAACGATGACATTATCTCCATGGTGGAATCCACTCCCACGGCCGACCGCAAGAAAGACGAACTGCGCCGCATCCAAGAGAAGGCCAACGCCGCGGAGGAGGTTACCGCACCACCCACCGACGACACCGCCACGACGGCTCCCTCTTTCACGATTACCTTCTGATTCCTTTGAAATTGAAAGTTGAGGGTTCTCCACACTTGGAGAACCCTCAACTTTAACGTCCTATCCAGCTTTCTGGATTTAACTTGGTTGTTTCCTTCCGCAGCTGGAAATGAAGGATATAATTCCCCTGCTCGTCTTCTGCCACAGTACCAATGAGGTCACGTGCCCGAACTTTCTGCCCGCGTGTGACAATGGTAGAAGACAGATTGCAATAAACACTGATATATGAGCCGTGGCGGATGAGGACGTTCTTCTGGTCGCCTAACTGGAAGACAGCCGACACCACCCCGTCATAGATGGCTCGGGCACGTGCACCCGCCTGTCCCATGTAGTTGACGCCTTTGTTATCGAGCATAATACCCTTGGCCACTTGATTGAGTCCGAATCGGCGTGCCACACGGTAAGGTCCGGTGAGGGGCACTGGCAGACGGCCTTTGTTCTGTTCCAGACTGCCGTTGAGCTGGCGGTCTTCGGCAGTAAGCCAAGAGGATTTGCCATTTGACGATTTACTATTGGTTTTATTGCTTGACGTCTGTGTCTTGGACTGTGTGCCCTTCTTCTTGTCCTTCTGTGCTTGGGCGCGCTGGGCGGCCAGTTCTGCCTCGCGTTTGCGCTTGGCCTCGGCCTCGGCACGTTTGCGGGCTTGCTCTATCTCGTAGGCCACCAACTCGTCGATCTTTTTGTTCAAGGCGGTGAGTTTCTGTTGCTGCTCGCGCATCTGCTGTTCAATCTCTTTCTGCTGCTTGTGCAACTGTGCCACTCCCGCCTTGACCACAGAATGGCGCGAGGCCAGCTGATGACGCTGGCGGATGACCTCTTGCACCACACCGCTCATCTCCTGCTTGGCCGCCAACAAGTGGTCTTGCTTATTGCGCGCCTGATTCTGCTTCTCCATGAGCTGGATGCCCAGATTCTTCTGCAACGAAGCCTGCTCGCGGGCATAGCGCATCCGGCGTACCATCTTCGGGAAAGACTCCGCTGAAAAGATGAACAGCACGGGGTTGCGTGCGGCCTGTGACTGGCGGGCTGCCCGCAGACTGCGGATATATTTCTGCTTGCGCAACGTCACCTGTGAGTCCAGTTCCTGCACTTCATCCTCCAAACGATCTACCCGACACTGCAAAGTATCCATCTCCATCTCCAGACGATGGATATACTGGAGTCGGTTCTGCAACTGATTCTCCAGGAAGTCTGCCGTCTGCTCCTTCTTCACCGTCTGCTGGCGGTTTTGGTTGAGCTGGTTCTTTGACTTCTTGATGTCTTGCTCTATCTTGGCCTTCTGGTTCTTCAGATCCTTAATCTGCTTGGTCTGAGCAAAGCATGGAAGTGTCAACAGGAACAAGAGGATAGGGAGTATATAGTGCATCATGTATGTGTCAGAGGTTTGATAGTATTTTGATGATGGTGTCGAATGACACTTCCTTGTAGCTGCTGCCAGGTGTGGTAACCAGGTTGCCCAGGTCATCGTCGGCCTGTACGCGGGAAAGACTGATGTCGGCATCAACGGTGCGCGCCCCAGCACGCACATTGAGCTGCAAGTCGTTGGGGAACACCCCTTGCTCCAAGTTTGTCCAGTCTTTATACTGGCAGTCAAAACCAATGTCCGTGCGAGCCGGAGCCGTGATGGTGGTCTGCCCCACCAGATTGCGTGTGGGGTGAATGGCGAACTGTGCTACCAGCTCCCCTTTGCTGTCGGTGGAGAGCAAGGGCTTGCTGCCTGTCAGGTCAAGTGTGAAGTCCTTTTCCGAGGGCATCCCCTTCTTTCCTGGCACGAAGAGCTCGTCCCAGAACAATGCCTGGAAGACGTCGAAGTTAATACCTGCGCGCTGGAAGGCGGCAATATCTTTCCATGCCATCCGCATAAATTGCTTGTGGATGCGGTCTTGCACGAAGAAATAATCTGGCGTGAGCTCCATTCGTCCCACTTCCAAAAGTCCCATGGCGGTGAGCGATAGCTGTATTACCTCGTCTCTTTTCATCTTGAGCGTACCTCCCACGCTGGCACTCTTACTCCCCAGCGTGAGATGCAAACTCATCTTGGCTCGTATGCCAGTGGCTGTCTGACGTTGCCCGTTGACACTGGCCACCAGCGTGCTCGCTTTCTTCTGTGCCCGTTTGATTTGTTCTGTGGTGGTATCATCATTATTCGCCGCGTGCTTGCTCGAATGGCACGCTGTCAGCAATAAAGCAGAAATGCAAATAACAAGTAACTTTTTCATCCGTTTCATTTGAATAATCAGTTGTGTGACAAATAAACTATTTCCGGTTTTTCCGATTTTTCCGAATATTTCCGTGCTTTCCGTTGTTCCCGTTGTCCCCGTTGTCCAGCTTTTCCCTTATCTGTCGGATTTTCTTGGGCAGCAGAGCCGTGATGCCATCGCCACCTGCCGCTTGTGCCAGTTGCCAGAAGCGCAGGGCCTGCTGCGGGAGGTCGTTCTTGTCGGCAATGTCGCCCGCGTGTTCCAGTACCACGCCAGAGACAGACGGGTCTGTCATCAGCACACTGTCTGCCGAATCCGGTGGACAGACGCGGTCGATATAGATCTGCGCCTCGCTGTAGCGCTGCTTCATGAAGAGAATCCAGGCGTAGGTGTCCAGATACGTCTTGTTGTTCGGTTCCAGACGGATGGTGCGGTAGCTCATTTCCTCGGCCTTGTCCAGTTGTTGGTTCTGCAAGGAGAGGTAGTATGCATAGTTGTTCAGGCATCCCACGTTGTCATCTTGATAGGTGAGGCAGGAATCGTAGGCTGCGTAGGCTTCATTCTCGCGTCCCAGCTCATGCAGCACATCGCCCATGATGCTGTAGAGGTCGGCCACCATCGTGGGTCGGCTCTCTTCGGTCTTCTGCACCAGTCCGTCCTCGAAGGCTTTCAGCGCCTCCTGCTTCTTGTCCTGTTGATAACAGGCCACACCCAGATAGAAGTGGCAGATCAGCTCCTCGGGATGGGTCAACACACCGCGCCGGCACAAATCTTCTAATCGGGCAAACTCTTTGTGTGTGCCATAATACTGAATCAGATAGAACAGAGCTTGTGTGTTGGCGGGTTCCAGCTCGTTGATGCGGTCCATCACGCTCACGAAGGCAGCCTCATCCTCCTTCTCGTAGGTGGCCAGGTAGGCTGCCCTCAGTTGCAGCAAATCCAGGCTGCGCGGCTGTATGGAGTCCAGACGGTCAAAGGTGTCGTGCACCCGTGTTCGTCCGGTCTTCTCGTCATCCATGACATCCCCAATGTATCCACGTAGCAACTGCACGCGCATGTCATTCGTTGTCTGTGGCGCAAAGAGCAGTGAATCCCGTAGGCCAACATACACCGAATCGGCTCCCGTGTCATGATAGTACTGCAACATCGAAAGCTGCAACTGCTCGCTGTTTGGTTCGATGGCCCGCACCTGTTCAAAAACCTGCAACGCCTCGTCTGCGCGTCCCACCTTCAGCAGCTGGTTGCCGATAGCCAGGCGGTAGCTCATCTCATGTGGGTACTCGCGGCAGAGTGCTTCCAGCTCGTCGAACGCACGTTTTTCGTCCTGCAAGCTCGTGTAGAGCGCATATTTGCGATAGCTGGCAGCAGCCGTCTTGCCGTCCAACAGCTCGATGCGGTCCAGCACCCGGATGGCATCCTGAGGACGATCCAGCGAGGAGTAAATATTCACCAGCTGTGAGAGCACATCGGTGCGCTTGGGTTGCATGGCGGCCATCTGTTCCAGATAGGGCAGGGCAAGCTCGGTCTGGCGCCGTTCCAGATAGAACGCTGCCAGTGCCTCCATGTAATAGACGTTTTGCGGGTCGGCCTCCGTGGCATGGTGTAGAAGCTTCTCGGCTACGGAGTCCTGACGCAACATCAGTCGATACAAAGCCATGTCATACAGCACTTCAGACGCGGCGGAGTCTATCTCCATGCAGTGTTGCAGCAGGTCAAACGCTGCCACATGGTTGCCCAACATCTTCTGCCTCGCCGCCTCCTCATAGAGATAGCTCAGTCTCATGCGGTCATTCTGGCTCAACGGTGTGCGGCGCAAGTGTCCCACCTTGGCCACCGTTCCCTTCTCAGGAACAGCAGCCTTCTTCGGTGCATGACAGGCCGTCAACATCATGACCACCGCCACAGCTATGAACCACTTACTTTTTACCATCAATTATCTCTTTTGTCTCGCAGAAAGCGCAGATAACGCAGAAATAACTTTCAACTCTCAACTCTCAACTCTCATCTCTCAACTCCTCCCACTATGCCCGAACCCGCCGGCACCGCGTTCCGTCTCGTCCAGCGTGTCTGTGGGTTGCCACTCCACCTGTTCGTGACGGGCAATCACCATCTGGGCGATGCGCTCGCCGTCGGCAATGGTGAAAGGTTGCTCAGACAAGTTCACCAGAATCACACACACCTCGCCGCGATAATCGGCATCAATGGTGCCGGGCGAGTTCAGCACCGTGATACCGTGCTTGATGGCCAGCCCGCTACGGGGGCGCACTTGTGCCTCCATGCCTGGGGGTAACGCCATGAACAATCCCGTGGGCACCAGGGCGCGCTGCATGGGTTGCAAGAGAATCGGTTCCGACAAGTTGGCCCGCAGGTCCATGCCTGCCGACAGAGGTGTGGCGTAGGCGGGTAGCGGATGATGAGAACGGTTGATAATGGGTATTTGCATCATTCTGACGTTGTAATTTGGGTGCAAAGGTAATCAAAAGTTATAGAGTTCTTCAAGATTGAAGCAACAAAATGTCGAACAAAGACGTGAAAGTTGAAATAAATTCTATTTTTTGTGTTTTCCGTTGTGTATTACATGGAAAAGCACTACTTTTGCGCTCGTTATTATGACGTTTCTTGCTCATGAAACTCTTCCTGCTCGATGCCTACGCCCTCATCTATAGGGCTTATTATGGACTCATCAAGAACCCGCGCATCAACAGCCGCGGCGAGAATGTTTCGGCCGTCTTTGGATTCTTCAACACACTTGAAGAAGTTATTAACACAGAACAGCCCACTCACATCGGCGTAGCCTTTGACCCCCACGGCGGCACGTTCCGCCATGAGCGCTATCCCCTCTACAAGGCACAGCGTGATGAGACTCCCGAGGCCATCCGCTTCGGCGTGCCGATTATCAAGAATATTCTTGCTGCTTATCATATTCCTGTCCTGGAGGTGGCTGGCTATGAGGCAGATGATGTCATTGGCACACTGGCGGCACAGGCCGAGGCCGCTGGCATTTCCACCTTCATGATGACCCCGGACAAGGACTATGGGCAGCTGGTGTCTGCACATGTGAGCATGTTCAAGCCTCGGACGATGGGTGCCGGATTCGACATCATGGGACCCAAGGAGGTCTGTGACAAGTGGGGTATAGAGCGACCGCAGCAGGTGGTTGACATTCTGGGTTTGATGGGCGATGCGTCGGACAATATTCCCGGTTGTCCGGGGGTGGGGGAGAAGACCGCCGCCACGCTCATCCAGCAGTTCGGCTCCATAGATAACCTGCTGGCACACACCGACCAGCTGAAAGGCAAGCTCCGCGAGAAAGTGGAGGGTGGCCGTGAGCAGATAGAGCTGTCTCGCTGGCTGGCGCAGATTGTCACAGACGTGCCCATCCAATTGGATTTGGACATGTTGGAGCGTCAGGAGCCAGACCGCGAGGTGCTGGTCAGGAAGTTCGGAGAGCTGGAGATGCGGTCGCTGGTTAATAGGATAAAGGAGAAGCAGAACCAGACCACCCGGTCCCCCCAGACCCCCTCCCCGCTCCCCCTTGGGGGGGAGAGTGGTCACCGTTTGACTACTGGGGGACAGCTGGATTTGTTTAGTGGTGCAAATAGTCAACAGGATTCATACGCCAGTGGCAGTCAACTGAATCTCTTTGCTTCAGACATCCAGCCCAATTCCCCCCAATTCACACAAGTATCCACTCTCCCCCTTGAGGGGGAGCGGGGAGGGGGGCTGGGGGGCCTGGAGAGTCTTGGGACTGCCCTTTATCATTTAGTTTCTTCCCCCTCTTCGCGCGCAAACCTTATCAATATATTATTATCTTCTTCCGAAGTCTCTCTCGACACCGAGACCACCTCCACCTCGGCCATTGACGCAGAGCTGGTGGGACTGAGCTTTGCTGTCAAGGAGGGCGAGGCCTACTACGTCCCCGTGCCCGCAGACCGCGCCGAGGCACAGGCCATCGTGGAAGAGTTCAGACCCGTGTATGAGCACACGAGCATCTTGAAGGTGGGCCAGAACCTCAAATATGACTTGCAAGTGCTGGCCAACTACGGCATCTCATTGGCCGCACCCATGTTTGACACCATGATCGCCCACTACCTGTTGCAACCCGAGTCGCGCCACGGCATGGACTATCTGGCAGAGGTCTATCTGCACTACAAGACCATACACATCGACGAGCTGATCGGCAAGAAGGAACGCGGCAAGCCGCAGAAGTCCATGCGCGACGTGCCCGTGGAGGAGGTCTGCCCCTACGCCGCCGAGGATGCCGACATCACCCTGCGGCTGAAGCATGTCTTCGAGCCGATGTTGCAAGCGGAGAACGCCATGCAGCTCTTCACAGAGATAGAGATGCCGCTGATGCCCGTGCTGGCCGACATGGAGCGAACCGGCGTGCGCCTGGACACCGAGGCCCTGCGCGCTGCCAGCGAGACACTCACTACACAGATGGCCGCCACCGAGCAGGAGATTTATGCGCTGGCGGGCACCGAGTTCAATATCAATTCCCCCAAACAAGTGGGCGAGGTGCTCTTTGACCGCATGAAGCTGCTGCCCAATGCCAAGAAGACCAAGGCCGGGGCCTACTCCACCAACGAGGAAGTGCTGCAGCGCATCCGTGCCAAGAATCCCATCGTGGACAAGATACTTGACTACCGCGGCAAGAAGAAGCTCGTGGGCACCTACTTAGACAACCTGCCGCAGCTCATCAACCCGCGCACCGGCCACATCCACACCAGCTTCAACCAGTGCGTGGCCGCCACGGGACGCCTGTCCAGCAGCGACCCCAACCTGCAGAACATCCCCGTCCGCACCGAGGACGGCAAGGAGATCCGCAAGGCATTCATCCCCGAGGAGGGGCAGCTGTTCTTCTCTGCCGACTACTCGCAGGTGGAGCTCCGCATCATGGCTCACTTGAGCGGTGACGAGGGACTCATCGAGGACTTCCGTCTGGGGCACGACATCCACGCGGCCACCGCCGCCAAGATATTCCACAAGTCCATTGAGGAGGTGACGCGCGAGGAACGCGGCCGCGCCAAGACAGCCAACTTCGGCATCATCTATGGCATCACCGCCTTCGGGCTGACAGAACGCTTGGGCATCAGCCGCAGCGAGGCCAAAGAGCTAATAGACAACTATTTCGAGACCTATCCCCGCGTCCACGCCTTCATGCAGGAGAGCATCGACCGCGCGCGCCAGCTGGGCTACACCGAGACCATCTGCCACCGCCGCTGCTACCTGCGCGACATCAACTCGGCCAACGCCACCGTGCGCGGCTTTGCCGAGCGCAACGCCATCAACTCGCCCATTCAAGGGTCGGCAGCCGACATCATCAAGATGGCCATGGTGGGCATCCACCGCCGTTTCCGCGAGGAGGGACTGCGCTCGCGCATGATCCTGCAAGTGCACGACGAGTTGAACTTCTCTGTCCTGCCCGAGGAGCGCGACCGCGTGCAGGACATCGTCATAACAGAGATGCAGAACGCCGTGCAGATGCAGGTGCCCCTCCTGGCCGACGCGGGCTGGGGCAGCAACTGGCTTGAAGCACACTAAAGCACCACAGATTAAAACAGATTAAACGAATTACAAGTCCTATCGTTATGATATTTCTTTTTGATATTTCACAGATTTTGGAGTCGCACGCCACGAAGGTTATGAATGTTGCCAACTTGAAACCCTGGAGCGTTTCCCTCTGAAATCTGTGAAATGATGAACATAATTGATGATAGCAAGCAGAAACGAATCCGTGTAATTTGTGCAATCCGTGGTGTTGATCAATAAAAGTAGTATAAACATTCAATATGAAGTGATCATGAAGAAGATTCGTGCAGCCGTCGTAGGTTACGGCAACATTGGAAAGTACACGTTGGAGGCTCTCTTGGAGGCTCCCGATTTTGAGATTGCAGGCATCGTGCGCCGCAAGGGTGCCGAAGACTGCCCGCGGGAACTGGCAGACTACCCCGTGGTGAAGGACATCCGCGAGCTCGCAGACGTGGATGTGGCCATCCTGGCCACGCCCACCCGCAGCGTGGAGGCCTACGCCAAGGACATTCTCGCACTGGGCATCAATACCGTGGATTCCTTTGACATCCACACACAGATTGTGCCGCTGCGCCGCTCGCTCGACGAGGCGGCCAAGGCGGGCGGAGCCGTCAGCATCATCTCCGCTGGCTGGGATCCGGGGTCGGACAGCGTAGTGCGCACACTCATGGAGAGTCTGGCTCCCAAGGGCATCACCTATACCAACTTCGGTCCCGGACGCTCGATGGGTCACAGCGTGGCTGTGCGCGCCATCGCCGGTGTGCGGGATGCACTCAGCGTCACCATCCCCCTGGGCACAGGCATCCATCGCCGCATGGTCTATGTGGAGTTGGAGGAGGGTGCCAGCTTCGAGACCGTGAAGCAGGCCATTCTGGCAGACCCCTACTTCGTGAACGACGAGACCCACGTGACCCAGGTGCCGTGTGTGAAGGACCTCAACGACGTGGGCCACGGCGTGAACCTCGTCCGCAAAGGCGTCAGCGGCCAGACCCACAACCAGCTCTTGGAGTTCAACATGAAGATCAACAACCCCGCCCTCACGGCGCAGGTGCTGGTCAACGTGGCCCGCGCCTCCATGCGTCAGCAGCCCGGCTGCTACACGATGATCGAGATTCCCGTCATCGACCTGCTGCCCGGCGACAAGGAACAGTGGGTTGGACACTTGGTTTAATTCACAATGCACAATTCATAATTCATAATGCATACCCCGCCCTGTTGTGGTGTGATAGCTTTTGACCACGTATGAATTATGAATTATGAATTATGAATACTGTTGCTACCATCGGCTTCTTCGACGGCGTGCACCGCGGTCACCAGTGTCTCATCCGGCAAGTGCAGGACGAGGCACGGCGGCGTGGTGCACGCTCGTTGCTCATCACCTTTGACCGCCATCCACGGGCTGTCTTTGCGCCAGACAGCGTGCCGCCCCTGCTCACCACCCCCGAAGAGAAGATGCAGCTGCTGCGCGCCACGGGCATCGATGCCATCCACATCCTGCCCTTTGACCGCACGATGGCAGCCCTCACCGCCCGCGAGTTCATGCGGCAGGTGCTGCGAGACCAGCTGGGTGTCACCGCCCTCGTCATCGGCTATGACCATCATTTCGGGAAGCCTCAAGGAGAAAACTATGTGGATTACTGCGCTTTTGGTCAAGAATTGGGTATAGACGTTGTATTGGCACATGAATTAGAAGGGGAACATGTCAGCAGTTCCGAAATACGTCGCGCCTTGGAGACAGGTGATGTGTCCACTGCGGCCTATTTATTAGGTCGGCCATACTCCTGGAGCGGACAGGTCGTACAAGGACACGCTATCGGTCGTCAGCTCGGTTTCCCAACGGCAAATCTTCAGACCTCTACGCCCGACAAACTGCTGCCCGCCAATGGAGCTTATGCAGTGAGGGTTATCTCGTCCACAGGCAATTCATGGGGAGCGATGCTCAATATCGGTTGTCGCCCCACAATGGATAACGGTACAGATACTTCCATTGAGGTCCATCTGTTCGACTTCGAGGGTGACCTTTATGGCTTGAGCCTCACCTTATTATTTATTTCACGCCTACGTGCGGAACGATGTTTTTCCAGCGAGGAAGAACTGGTTCATCAGCTCCAACAGGATAAGTCTGTAGCCATGTCTGTTCTCGCGTCCGCACGTGATTCTCATAACGTCCGCATGTAAACCCTTTCGCGTCCGCACGTAAACCCCTTCGCGTCCGCACGTAAATCATTTCACAACCGCACGTTTTTTGTTTATGAAAAACATTCGCAGACACTCCTGGTGGGTGTACCTGATTATTTTCTTTGTCAGCCAGCTGACAGCTGCCGGCGCAGCCATTCTTTTCCGCACCTTGACCCCTGAAATGATGTCGCCCGTCGTGCTGACGGTGGTGACATTGTTTGTTGCCAACGCACTGGCCGTCCTGCTCTGGTGGGCCTTCCGCCCGTCGGCCATCACATGGCAGCACACGATAGCGGGTCTGCGTGGAGACAAGAGTCGGCGCACGGGGCTGGTGTTCCTGCTGGCACTGCCCCTGATCATCCTGACGAATCTGGGCCAGGAAGTGTTCTTCCCGGATATCCCCAACTTGCTGGACGAGAGCACGATGCTGGGTATTATGCATCACCCGGTGGGATTGCTGACCGTTGCTGTGCTGGGGCCATTGTCAGAGGAACTGCTGTTTCGCGGCGGCGTGCAGCACGACCTCTCATTGCACCATTCAGACCAGGGATGGTTTGTGCCCATTGCCCTGACCGCCGTTTTCTTCTCGCTCATCCATCTGAACCCGGCACAGATGCCCGCAGCCTTCATCCTTGGCTGTCTGCTCGGCTTTGCCTACTGGTGGACGGGCTCTCTGGTGGCACCCGTCTGCATCCATGTCTTCAACAACTCGCTGGCCTGTGTGCTGGCTTTCATCTCGCCAGACGATGACAGCATCATCCACTTCCTGGGCGGCCCCACCAGTGCCGGCATCGTGGCTATTGTGAGTGTGTTTGGGCTTGTTTTGGCCTTGCGTGCAGTGCGAAAAGAAGGCATAGGAGAGGCATAATTGTTGAAAAAATCTTTTTTTTTCTTATATTATAAGGTGTAGTTCGGCTTTTTTGCGTAGCTTTGCGCCCGAATTTTCAAAAACAAGGAAAGAGTTATGCAGAAAAATCTGGTTATCGTAGAGTCTCCGGCCAAGGCCAAGACCATCGAGAAGTTTCTGGGTAAAGATTACAAAGTCATGTCCTCCTACGGGCACATCCGTGACCTGCAGAAGCATAGTTTCAGCATTGATGAGGATTCTTTCATGCCACAATATGAGATTCCCGACGACAAGAAACATGTGGTCACACAGCTCAAACAGAACGCCAAGAAAGTCGAGACCGTCTGGCTCGCGTCCGATGAGGACCGCGAGGGAGAGGCCATCTCATGGCACCTGCAGGAGGTGTTGAAACTGAAACCCGACACCACACGTCGCATCGTCTTCCACGAGATCACCAAGCCCGCCATCCTGGAGGCCATCGAGCATCCGCGTCAGGTGGATATGGGGCTGGTCAACGCCCAGCAGGCGCGCCGTGTGCTGGACCGCATCGTGGGCTTCAAGCTCTCGCCCGTGCTGTGGCGCAAGGTCAAGCCCAGCCTCAGTGCCGGACGCGTGCAGAGCGTGGCCGTGCGCCTCGTCGTGGAGCGCGAGCGCGAGGTGCAGGCGTTCCAGGCAGAAGCCTCCTTCCGCGTCACGGCTCTGCTGGTCAATGCAGACGGCAGCCAGCTCAAGGCCGAGCTCAACCGTCGCTTCGCCACCCGCGAGGAGGCAGAGGCATTCCTGAAGGCCGCCGCCGTTGCCACCTTCACCATCGAGGACATACAGATGCGTCCCGTGCATCGGTCGCCCGCACCGCCCTTCACCACCAGCACCCTGCAACAGGAGGCGGCCCACAAGCTGGGTCTGCCCGTGGCGCAGACCATGTTGCTGGCACAGCGGCTCTATGAGAACGGACTCATCACCTACATGCGAACAGACAGCGTGAATCTTTCAACGCTCGCACTGGGCACCAGCCGCACCGTCATCACCGAGCTGATGGGTGAGCAGTATGTCAAGACGCGCCAGTTCCACACCTCCAGCAAGGGAGCGCAGGAGGCCCACGAGGCCATCCGACCCACCTACATGGACCGCACGGAACTCACCGATGCCCAGACACAGGAGCGCCGCCTCTATGACCTCATCTGGAAACGCACCATTGCCAGCCAGATGGCCGATGCCGAGATGGAAAAGACCACGGCCACCATCAGCATCAGCGGGCGAGAGGAGCAGTTCGTGGCCACCGGCGAGGTGCTGAAGTTCGACGGTTTCCTGCGGGTCTATCGAGATACCAATGAGGACAGCGAGGGCAGTGCCGACGGCGGCGAGAACGCAGAGAGCACCACACTGTTGCCGCCGCTCACCGTGGGGCAGCAGCTCCAGCGTGTGGAGCTTCAGGCCACCGAGCGCTTCACGCAGCGGCCCAGCCGATACAACGAGGCCAGTCTGGTGCGCAAGCTCGAAGAGCTGGGCATCGGTCGTCCCTCCACATACGCCCCCACTATCAGCACCATCCAGCAACGCGAATACGTCAGCAGGGGTGACAAGGCGGGCGAGGAACGCACGTTCTCTGTCCTGACCATCGGAGCCGACAACCGTCTGCGGGGGGAACAGCGTTCGGCCGTCTTCGGTGCCGAGCGCGGCCGTCTGCTGCCCACGGATATCGGTGTCGTTGTCAACGATTTCCTGATGGAGTACTTCCCCAGCATCATGGACTATAACTTCACGGCTGAAGTGGAAAAGGAGTTCGATGCCATTGCCGAGGGCAAGGAGGAGTGGACAGGCATGATCCGCCACTTCTACAAGACCTTTGAGCCGCAGGTGGAGCAGACCATCCAGGCCAAGACAGAGCTGCGGGCAGGGGAGCGTGTCCTGGGCACCGACCCGCAGTCGGGCAAACCCGTCAGTGTGAAGATTGGCCGATATGGCCCCGTGGTGCAGATTGGCAGTGCCGAGGACAAGGAGAAACCCCGCTTTGCGCAGCTCAAGAAAGGTCAGAGCCTGGAGACCATCACGCTGGAAGAGGCACTGGAGTTGTTCCGTCTGCCCCGCACCCTGGGCGAGTATGAAGGCGACACCGTCACCATCGGCTCGGGACGCTATGGCTGTTATGTCCTGCACCAGAAGAAGTTCACCAGTCTGCCCGCAGATGCTGATCCACACAGCATCACGCTCGAAGAGGCCATCCACATCATCGAGGACAAGCGCAAGAGCGAGGCCGACAAGCACATGAAGTCATTCCCCGAAGAGCCCGAACTGGAAATCATCAACGGCCGCTTCGGTCCCTATATGGTCTATAAGGGCGAGAACTATCGTCTGCCCAAGTCCCAGCAGGAACGGGTGGCCGAACTCACCTGCGAAGAGTGTCTGCAAATGATCAAGGAGCAGGAGGAGAAAGCCAAGGCGGGTGGCGGCAGCAAGCGTCGCTACACGCGAAAAAAATCGTAAATTGTAAATCGTCAAATCATAAATTACCTTGGTTCGCATCATTCTCATCGGTTACATGGGTGCCGGCAAGACCACCGTCGGCAAGGCACTGGCAGCAGAGCTGGGCGTTCCCTTCTATGACCTTGACTGGTTCATCACCACACGCTACCGCAAGAGCGTGCCGGAGATTTTTGCCGAGAGCGGCGAGGCAGGTTTCCGCGAACTGGAGCGGCGTATGCTGCATGAGGTGGCGGAGTTCGAGGACATCGTCCTCAGTTGTGGAGGCGGCACACCCTGTTTCTTCGACAACATGGAGTACATGAACTCTCTCGCAGACACCGTCTATCTGAAAGCCGAACCCGCTGTGCTGGCCATGCACCTGCGTATGGGCAAGGGCAAGCGTCCCCTGCTCGAAGGCAAGTCACCCGAGGAGCTGGAAGACTACGTCCGCGAGATGCTCGTCACCCGCGAACCCTTCTACTCGAAGGCCAAATACACACTCGATGTGTCTCTGTTGGACAACTTTACAAAAATTCAAGAGAGCGTCGGCCTCATCAAGGAAATGCTGAAAGTTTAAAAACATGAAGAAGTGGCGCATAGAAGACTCAGAAGAGCTTTATAACATCAAGGGCTGGGGTGTCAACTACTTCGGCATCAACGAGAAAGGACATGTGTATGTCACGCCCAAGAAGAACGGCGTGCAGGTGGACTTGAAAGACGTGGTGGACGAACTGGCCACCCGCCATGTGACAGCTCCCGTGCTGCTGCGCTTCCCCGACATTCTGGACAACCGCATCGAAAAGACCGATGAGTGCTTCCGCAAGGCGGCCAAGGAGTACAACTACCAGGCCGAGCACTTTATCATCTTCCCCGTGAAGGTCAACCAGATGCGCCCCGTCGTTGAGGAAATCATCAGTCACGGCAAGCGCTATAACCTCGGACTGGAAGCTGGCTCGAAGCCAGAACTCCACGCCGTGCTGGCCACCAACATGGACAGCGACAGCCTCATCATCTGCAACGGCCACAAGGACCAGAACTTCATTGAGTTGGCGCTGCTGGCACAGAAGATGGGCAAGCGTGTCTTCCTCGTCATC
Source organism: Bacteroidaceae bacterium (assembly GCA_017455585.1). Taxonomy (GTDB): domain Bacteria; phylum Bacteroidota; class Bacteroidia; order Bacteroidales; family Bacteroidaceae; genus Physcousia. Next base: position 41,806 of record JAFSZU010000200.1, read on the forward strand.
GAGAAGCTGCCCGAACTGAAAATCATTGCCGAGACGGCCCAGCGGTTGGGTGTGCGGCCCAACTTAGGCATCCGCATCAAGCTGGCAGCCAACGGTAGCGGCAAGTGGAGCGAGAGCGGCGGCGATGCCTCCAAGTTCGGATTAAATAGTTCCGAACTGCTCATGGCGCTGCAACTGCTCGACGAGATGGGGCTGCGGGATTGCCTGAAGCTTCTGCACTTCCACATCGGTAGCCAAATCACCAAGATTCGTCGCATCAGCACCGCCCTGCGCGAGGCTGCACAGTTCTATGTGCAGTTGCACACAATGGGCTTTAACATTGAGTTCATCGACTGCGGCGGCGGCCTGGGTGTGGATTATGACGGCACACGCTCCAGCAACAGCGAGTCCAGCGTCAACTACAGTATTCAGGAATATGTCAACGACTGCGTCTATACCCTTGTGGAAGCGGCCAATGCCAGCAACATTCCCCATCCCAATATCATCACCGAGGGCGGCCGTTCGCTGACCGCCCACCACAGCGTGCTCATCGTGGATGTGCTGGAGAG
>JAFSZU010000201.1 GCA_017455585.1 Bacteroidaceae bacterium
AAGAGTGAAAGAATCTTGAACATCTTGCTGGCTGCCATGGTGCTGCTGATGGCATGGATGATAGCTGAACACGAGGACTGCATCCTCGGCGATCATACCTCAGAGCCTCCCATCGTGGAGCTGCGCATTGATACGGTGTGGGTGCATGACACGATAGAGACGCCCGGTCCCGTGGTGGTAAGGGAAGAGGTGCGCGAGGTCCCTGCCAGGGTGGACACCGCTGCCGTCCTGCAGCGGTACTTCACGGCCCGTACACTGTCCGACACCTTCCACCTGCGGGACGTGGCTACGGTGCGCATCACGGATACCGTATTTCAAAACAACATCGTCGCGCGCACCATAGACTATGACTTGGCAAAACTCGATATATCCTTACAGCGTAGGAAGCCTCGGATTGGAACCCCGCCCGCACGCCTGGCCCTCTCGGTAGGCGTGCAGCTGGGAAGCGAGCAGACGGCGGTCATAGGCGGTGTGCGATGCAAGCGCACCGAGCTTGGCCTTGGATATGACCTGAGTCTGCACGCTCCCAGCATTTTTTTCAAATATGACTTGTGGCAATGGCAATAGCAACGAGCATCGATAGCAGCTACTTCGTCCTGGACACACCGGACGTGCGGTGGACTGGTGCCGCCGCGGGCAGGAAGGTCACAGTGACCATCACGCCCGCCAACGGCACGGCGGTCTCCTTCACCGAGGGCTACACGCCGGACGCCACCGGCGCCGTCACCCTGCGGGGGCTGGCGGCCCTGCTGCAGCCCTATGTGACGCCGTGCCCCACGCCCCTGCGCCCGGAGCTGCTGACCACCTCCGGTGTGTGGTTAGCCACCGTGACGCGCGCCGCATGGTCGGCACAGCTCTATGACGGCAGCACACCCGCCGCGGCCATCGGCGCACCCTTCCAGTCCTACGCCTACTATGCCAGCCAGCGCACCAACACCCGTCCGGGCAGTGCCGCATTCTGGCTCACACGCTACACCGACCGCATCATCACCCCCGAACAGCCCATGGTGGCAGCGTTCTTCCTCACCGCCGACACGCTGGCGGCACGCCTTCGTGTCTTCCACCTCGATGCCGAAGGGGCCATCCAGACCCAGAGCATGGCCGTGACCATCCCGCAGGATGCCGTCTGTGGCACGCCGCCCGCCTACGCCGCCGTGCTGCACTACACCCTCGCCGCCGTGGCCACCGCCGCCGAGGTCACCGTCGACAGCATCCGCATCGTCGATTTCCAGCTGCTGCGCAGCACCACCGTCATCGACAGCGTCCGCTTCCGCATCGACCGCGCACACCGCCCGCAGCTCCGCCTCGTGGCTTTCACCAACTGCTTCGGGATGCTGGAGACAGAAGCCCTCACGGGTGCCGACGAGCGCACCACGGCGATGGAGGCCGAGTTCGCCTGGATGGATGACGAGTACGAGAAGACCACCCAGCAGGAGGTCACCACCGAGCGCATCTGTGCCGGACACGTCACCGAGGTGCAGCGGGCGAGCCTGCGCGACCTCGCCGCATCGCCCGAGGTCTGTCTCTTCCACGAGAACGGGGAGAGCTGCTGGGAGCGCATGACCGTCACCGCCATTGAGATGACCGACCGCCGACCGCGCACACAGCCGCAGACGGCCTACTTCACCCTGCGCCGCAGTGCACGGCACCAGGAGGTGGTCAGCCGCACGGGCGACACGGGCGACAACCGGGACCGCATCTTTGACTATACGTTTGACGAAACTTTCAACTGATTTGACATTCCTATGGAACAACAGAAAGAACCTATTTTCAGAAGTCAGATGCTCGATGAACTGGACGTGCGGTATCGTCCAGACGGCCGGCGCCGCATCTTCAGCATCAAGTTCGTTACCGCCGAAGGTAAGCTGATATTCTTCCCCCAGGCGTATGCCTGCGGTGCCGGACGCATGAATAACAAGGTGTTCCGCGTCCGCGGCATCCAGGCGTGCGACTGTCTGGGCAACCCCGAGCGGGGCATCCATGTCTATCCCGTGAGAATCTTTAACATCATCCAGTACAATGGACATCCTGTTCAATAACGAGGGCACGCCCCTGATGATGCAGTCGTCGATGATCTTCGGCGAGAGCACCGGGCGGCCCGACAACTACGAGGCCAAGAAGCGTGACATCCTGGCACCCTTTGAGAGTCTGCGCACCACCTACCTGGAATGGCAGGGCCACAACATTCTGGAGTGGGGCAAGAGCAATGACTTTCCACGCGAGGCGGCAAAGGTGGTGTCTGAGACCAGCGTGCTCAACACCGGTCTGCGCTTCCTGCGCAACCTCACCCTCGGACAGGGTCTCTTTGCGTGCCGCGTCACGGGCTATGACGAGAAAGGCAACGAGCAGCTGCAGCCGATTGAGGATGCACCGCTGACAGCCATCCTGAACGGTCGCATGGTGCGCCGCTACACGGAGCGTGCCAGCCGTGACTATTTCAAATATGGCTGCTGCCCCGTGGAACTGATACCCGATGCCACGGGTCAGCGCATCATCGGCCTGAATCCCATCAACGCCCTCTATGCCCGCTTCACGGTGCCCGATGCTGTGGGACGCTGCAAGTGCATCGTCTCCGGCTGCTGGCCCAGTATGCCCGGCAGTGTGGAAGAAGACAATCCCCGCGTCTTAGACACGCTCATGGACTATGACCCGCAGCTGGAGTATGACACCCGCTTCCTGCAAGGCAAGCTGAAGGCGCCGCTGGTCTATGCCCTGCGTGACAGCTGGAGCAGCCATGATGTGTATGCAGAACCCGTTTGGCTGCCCGCCTACGTCCTGGGCTGGATAGATATCGCCCAGCAGGTGCCCAAGTTCCTGAAGAAAGCCTACAGCAACCAGATCACCTGGAAGTGGCACGTGCAGATTCCCTACAGCTTCTGGGACCGCCGTTTCCCGCTGCAGGAATACGCCAACCTCGGAGCGGCCGGCACGCAGAAGCGCAAGGAGGATATTCAGAAGTACATGGACAGCGTGGAGACGAACCTCTGCGGCGTGGAGAACGCCGAGAAGCCGCTGATGACCATGTACGCCATCAACGAGGCCAACGGCAAAGTGGAAGAGGAGTGGAAAATCCAGGCGCTGGACAACAAGTACAAGGGCGGTGAGAACCTGGTCACCAGTGCCGCCGCGAACTCCGAGATCCTCTTCACGCTGGGTGTGAATCCCAACGTCTTCGGCGCAGGTATGCCGGGCGGCATCTACGCGGGCAACCAAGGCGGCAGCAACATCCGCGAGGCCTTCCTCGTGAACATCGCCAATGCCTGGGTGGACCGCCAGAATCTCCTCGACCCCATCTACCTTCTCCTCCGCTCCATGGGCTACGGTGAGGACGTGCAGCTCCGCTACCGCAACACCATCCTCACCACCCTCGACACCGGAGCGGGAACCAAGAAAACCCTCTCCTGACGGAGAATGTATCATGTAAAATGTATCATGTAAAATGTTCTTCAGCAGCAATAATTGGAACAACGGCCGGGAGATGAACGATATCATCCCCGTCTCCTCTGCCCTGAGCTTCGAGAAAGTGCGTTCAAGCCTGATGGCAGCCGATGAACTCTACCTCACCCCTGTCTTCGGCCCTGCCCTCATGGCCACTTTCGAGGCCATCTATTCTGGGTCGGTGCCCGTCGGTTTCGCCGACGGTGATTTCACCACCCTCCTCCGCATCCTCCAAGCCGCAGAAGCCAACCTGGCCTTCTATACCAACTACGACGCCCTCCAGCTCCGCATCACCGACCAGGGCTTCCAGCGGCAGCAGACCGAGAACTTCGGCACTCCCTACAAGTATCAGGAAGACCGGCTGCGCCAAACCTTCAAGAACCGCGGCTTCAATGCTATTGACCGCATCCTTGACCTCCTCGATGCACAGTTCACCGAGCTGCAGGGCTACGCAGACATGCCCGCCCGCTGCACCACCCGCACGGACATTGTGCAGCGCACCGCCGAGGTCAACGCCGCACACTTCATCAACAACTCGCGACTGGTCTTCCTGCGCCTGGTGCCCATCATGACGGCCATCAGCCACAACGAGCTGCGCCCCCTCATCGGCTGGCAGCTCTATACCGCCATGCAGCAAGCCCTCGAAGCCGGTACCGCTAAGGAGCGGGTGGGCAGCGGTGACCCCGCCCGCACCTTCGACGAACTACGCCACAAGTGCATCCCCTTCGTAGTGAAGAAAGCCGTGGCGCAGCTCATCCGTGAGACAGGATCCCTCACCGACCGGGGCTTGTACTTCATCGCCACCGCTGCCGCCAGCTCCGAGAACCAGACCGCTACACCTGCCACACGCCGCGAGGCACACGATGCCGCTGCCATGGCCGACACCGAGGCACGCGCCGCCGCAGACACCCTCATGGCCTTCATTGAATGGAAATGGCCCGAGTACTTCCCCGGACGTCCCAGTGACGTCTTCAAACGAGACAACGACAACAAAAAAACATTCTGGGCATGAAAGAGATAACCTTTGAATACAGAGACAGCTTCAAGACAAAGCGACAGACAGTCAACATCCCATCCACCCTCTCCGAGGCCAGCACACGCCAGTTCCTGGTGTTGCTGGCGTTCTCGCAGGGGCGCATCACCGAGGAACAGTTCTTCCAGATGTTCTTCGAGGTGACCGAAAAGGTGCTGGCACAGCTGGACCCCTATCAGCTCTATGTGATAGCCGAACAGCTGCGCGGGCTGTGGGACATCACACAGTGCGACCACCTGCTCATCGGGGAACTGACTGTGAAACCCCTGAAAGAGGAAGTCCGCAGGTCACGCATCGGCAACTGGCACCTCCTGCCTCCCCCCACACGACGTAGTTTGTTTCATAGCTTATAGCAGGGGCTGACGGAACCGCCCGTGAGGGTGACAGCCCCAAATTTAATCATCTTGTTTTGCGCGGCAGCGGCCCGGGACGGGTAGCTGCCGCGTTTGCAAACAAGGGGAGGGGTTACATTTTTCACGGCTCCCCCAGGAAGCGCACGATGGTCTTCACCTGTCGCGGTGTGAAGACTTTCAGCCCCGAGCGCCACCCTTGGCGGCGGAGCGTGTCTCGCAGGAGGCGGCAGGCGCGCAGTTCGCGGTTGAAGCACTTGCGCGCCCAGGAGGGCGAGCGGAAGGGATAGTAGAGGGCGGCCAGCTCGGAGAGGCCGTAGGCACGGAGGCGGAATGTGTTTTCCATGGTTTCTGAGGTTATTGGGGGGTTGCGCAGCAGATGTCTTTGCTTTTTTGCGACTGCAAAGTTACTCAGAAACCGTCACATGGCCAACGATTTAGGTGGAAATCCGCCGCCGACCGCGCCTAAACACGCCATTTTGCGCCCTTGTGGGCAGTGCGTTTGTGCCAAAGCCGTACCTTTGCACCGCGATTGAGAGATACGCCTCGGCATCTGGCAAGCTTGTGCCTTCGGCTTTCACCTCACTTGCACCGGCAACAAGGCCAAGGAACTGCACACTGCCCTCACGGCATGGCCGTCAGACCCTCTTAGGAGGGTAAGGCGACCCTCCTATGAGGGTACGCGCAGCCTCCTAAGAGGGGTAGGCCTACCCTCCCTGGAGCACTGCACGGAACACTGGAGTCCAGCGCGCAGACCTGATGAAACATAGTTCCCGAAGCCCGACGGCCGACAACCAACCCTATTCACTAACCTCAAAATCTACACACAACCATGATTGATTACTCTCTGGCCATGATGGCCAACCCCATGAACGAGAACGACCCCCAGAGGGCATACGCCTTCCTCCAGAGCCGAGCCACCCTCGCCATCGACGAGATTGCCGATCACATGGTGCAGCACGGCTGCCAGTATGACCGCGGGGACATCATCGCCATCATCGTCAAGCTCGTCTCCTGCGCCAAGGAACTGATGCTCGACGGCTACCGCATCCAGCTCGGCGACCTGGGCATCTTCTACCTCACCTGCAAGAGCAAGGGAGCGCAGACCATGGAGGACTTCACCCGCGCCAACATCACCTCCATCAACGTGCGCTTCGATGCCTCCGCACAGTTCGCCGACATGGTGCAGAAGGCATCGCTCCACAAGGCTCCCACCCGCAAAGCTCTCGCCGCTACCCTGGAGGCTCAGCTCAAGGGACAGACCAGCGCAGACTGGAGCGCCGATGGCACCAATGATGACGGCGAATAAACACCCTGTGACCGCCATGAACGACGACGAGAAACAGCTGTGGCGAACCATCCTGAACTTCGTCATCAGCTTCCTCACGGCCCTCGTCACCGCGCTCACCACACAGAGCTGCATCCGTGCCTGAACCATGCCATGAAACCATGAAAAACCGGAACCCGCCCCGCAGGACAAGTGAAGAGCCTGCGGGGCGGGGGTGTGTGTACCGTGAAGCACCGTCCGCCCCCTTCATTTCCCCCCTTCTGCCATAAAAATGACCCTTCCCGCCACCGTTTAAGAATGTTTTTCGGGGGAAAGGGCGGAAATGTCTGCGGAAAGGGTTATCTTTGCGGCGCAAATTGTCCTAAAAAAGCGATTATTACATGGATTATCGGCAACTGAGTTTCATTGATACTGATGAAATCCCCAATCCCTTGAAAGGGAAAAGAATTTGCCTCACAGGCGAGTTCCGTATGCCTCAAAAAGAACTCTCGGCAAAGCTGAAAGCCGCAGGTGTGGAAACGATAGATCGCGTATCGGATACACGGGTCTATAAGGAGGGTGATGCCATCCCACCTGTCAAGGAGAGCACCACTTTCTTTGTGGTTGGTGCCAATCCTAACGAGGATTCAATGAAGCGACATGCCTTGAATGAGCACGATGGCTATCATGCGAAAATGATATCCGAGGATAAACTTTATGATTATCTTGCAGGACACTATGCAGATGAAGATATGGTGCCTGATGTGGTGGAGAAACGATTGTATATCGACATGAGCTATTATAATTGGACGGCACCCGTTATCAATGGAAAGACGTTTGTTTCCCGTGTGTCTTCACCTTTGAACTATGACAAAGACGGTCTGCACAATCCTTTGTCACAATTGGAGATATATGTACCCACACTGCCAGATGCTGACATGGATGTGTTCAGGCAGATTATTGGAAATTTTGGAGGCTATGCCAATGCAGAGTATTTTGATGAGACGAATATCGTAATGCTTGGTGATTCCACTTTGGCCAAACTCCAGCAAGGTATTGAGGATGAAATCATTCTCGGCATAGAACAGAAATATAACTCAAGCGGTTCCAAGATTTTCAACGTGCAATTCACCTGCGAATCTGACTTCATCCGTTGGGTGCAAGCCCGGTTGGAACATTTCCCTGATGAAAGCACAAAAGTGTTGCTTGAAAAGTATTTAACAAACAAGTCTCATTTAACCCTTCAGTCTCGAGATAACTATGGCCGTGACCATTAACTTCGGGAACTTTAATGACCCGACACAGAACTTGGATGAGAAACTGCTTCCCCGCAGCACATTCAATGCCGAAGACGACAAGCGGGACTATGCACTTGATGCACCATTCGCGGAACGCGGCATAAACTTCGTGGCCATTGACCTCGAAACTGCCACACAGGAGCGAGACTCCATCTGCGAGATCGGCATCACGGTCGTAGAAGATTCACAGGTGAAAGTAAGCAGATCATGGCTCGTGCAGCCACCATGCAATCAATACGACTACTTCAACATAGAGATTCATGGCATACGTCCCGAGGACACTGCCAGCAGTCCACATTTTGCCGAGATCTGGCAGGAAGTGCTTCCATACGTGCAGGGAAAGGTCGTGGTGGCACATAACACATCTTTTGATGCATACGTCCTTCGTGACAGCTTTCTCTGGAACAACATGCCATTTCCCGATTTCCCTTTCTTCTGCTCCTATAGGATTTCCACGCGGGTCGTGAGGGATTGCTATAGCTATTCACTGCCTTACGTTTGCGAGGCTGTTGGCGTAGCGTTCGGACATCATCACCGCGCAGAAGGGGATGCCAGGGGGTGTGCAGAGCTGTTCCTAAAACTGATAGAACTCTCTGGCGCAACATCTTTTGCCAACCTGCAAGAGACTCTGGCTTTCCGTTGCGGACGATTCTCGGACAAGTACTTTCGCCCACAGTTTTCCACATATAAAAGCAAGAACGCCATCAAGGCTAACAGCATTGTGGGCGACCCTTCGAAAATAGACGAGGGCAGTTATTTCTATGGGAAGACTGTTTGCTTCACGGGCAAATGCATCTATGGCACAAGGGTGGAACTGCAGCAAAAGATTGCAGACATAGGCGGAATACCATGTGACAACGTCACCAAGACCACGGACATCCTCGTCGTTGGCCAGCAGGACTACAGGATTGTGGGGGACAGCGGCATGAGTGGCAAACAAAAGAAAGCCATGAAGATGAAGGACGATGGCTTTGACATAGAAATCATGTCTGAGCAGGATTTCCTTGCCAATATCTGATTGCAGCAGTCAATCCAGTAAATACCTTTTTCCCAGCACAGATAGCTTATGATAATGAACATTCCACGCATCATACTTTCTCTCATCGCCTGTTTGCTTCTTGTTTCCTGTAGCAAGGAAGAGGCAGAAGAGTTCCGGATTCAGGTTGAACAGACCACTTTCAATGTAAGTTCCAAGGCATCGGATGTGAGCGTTGCGGTCACTTCCAATGGCGAGTGGGTGGTCACGTCCGAAGCCGCTTGGCTTTCAGCAGATAGAACTGAGGGAGTGGGCAATCAGAACTTTACCATACACGTCTTGGAGAATAAGACGCACGGTGAAAGGATGGGTAAATTGCGTATTGGCCCGAAAGCGTCTAATGACAATTCTCAGGTGGTCGTGTTGACCGTCATTCAGTCACAGGATGATGCCGTCTTGATATATGACAGCAACATTCATGCTCCATGGCAGGGAGGCACATATAAGATTGTCTATGCAGATAATAACGTCTCAGAGGTGATTATCCCTGAAGATGTGGACTGGGTTCATTGTGAAACGAATGCCGGGACTCGTGCTCTCAGTCACCATGTCCTGACCGTCACCGTAGATGAAAACGATGGTGCAGAGCGCCAATGTGCCGTGACCATTACGGGTGGGGAAGCATCTGAGCAGATTGAAGTCAGGCAGGAACCTTTCATTCCTTTGGAGGCAATAGAACCTGCGGCTCAATTTATTCTCATCCAAGACATGGAATCTCGAATCATTCAGCTTTCGTTCTCCCCCGAACAGGCAAGTGACAAGGAAATCACTTGGACCAATGACAGCGATGGCATTGTTGATGTTGAGCGATTAGCCAATGACCGTTTCCAAATCAAGGCTATCCAAAACGGACAGACAATGTTACATTTCACGAATCCAAGGAGTGGAATATCTATCTATATGCCCATTGAGGTTAGAATCAATGCCAAGGCGATGAGATGGAGTCATTATACCGTGCTTGCTGGTTATGGCTCTGTGTTCTCTCAGGAACTCATCTTGACCCCGTCCAATGCCTCTACATGGGATCTGACAATCACATCCTCGGATGAAGAGATTGTCAAGTTCAACGGCACAGAGTTTGTCTGTGGCAACAAATCGGGAGAGGCCATCGTCACAGCTTCTTTGCCCTCTTGTCTCCTCAAAGCCCAATTTGTGACGTATGTGCAGGAGTTCTATACTCGTGCGGGTATTAGTCAATTCCACCAGCATGATGACACTTTCATCTTGCATTTTGCGGGTCATATTTATTCATATAACAAGGCTGACAGATTCCTTGTCAACAACGTGATGCTGTGTGATGCCGAGGGGAAAGTAGTCGCCTACAGCCATTTCACCACAGATGCCATTACTATCCATCGTAACGGAAGCTACGATGTAGCCTTCTCTACAGGCGATATCGACATGAGTCACAAGTACGGTATCACATACATCAATTCATCAACCTTGAATCCATTCCTCCAACAATGGTATTTCTTGGTAACCTACCAGCGAACGTATGATGAACCATTGAAGAAAGAATATATCTTCATTGACCCTTACAACTGGGCTATGCATATTGAGCCAATTGTGCAATAAACATTGTATTGGATAGCCCGTTCTGGCCTTCAAGGCAGACTTGGAGGCAAACGTCCGGCGACTGTACACGGCCATGCAGGACGGGAGCTATAAGGAGCAGCTCCGGTATTACAAGAAAACTATCGTCAACAATAACAGGAAGGTGCGACACATTGACGCGCCCCTTTTAGATGCGCTGCTATTAGAGCACTTGTGGCTGGTGGTGCTGAAGCCGCTGTATGACATGGTGAATCCAGGAGTGGCACGCAACTGCCTGCCAGAACATGGCATCACGGCCAAACGACGGGAGCACTCGGTACTGAAAGAAGCCAAAAGATTGTTCTATGACATGCGGCACTTGAACTGGCTCGTGGACGTTGATCAACGGCAGTGCTACCAGCACGTGAGCGTAAAAGCATACCGCCGCGGCGTAAAAATCATACGCGACAGGCTGATGGCCACCACCTCTTTGCCACTGGTGCCCGTCGGTTTTCCCGACGGTGAAACCCTCCGCTCCCACGCATTCTGGCGATGGCTGACGGACTTCGGAGAAGACGTAGGCTTCATAGACGGACGTCTGCCTGTGGGCACTCCGACTTCACCCTACATCCACCAGATTGTCATGCTCAGTTTCGACTACTGGATGAAGGAAAACTTCGAGTGGGCCGTCCGCTACGCCGATAACGCCTTTATCGCTGTAGCCACGCAACAGGAAGCTAACAGGACACTATGGCGCGTGCGGAATTTCTGGTGGTATGAGCAGGGTATCCGCGCCAAGCGGCAGACATCACGCATCGTGGCCATCGATGACAAGGGCGTGGATATCTGCGGCTATATCCTGCACCGCTTCCCGGACAAGGAAGCAACAAGCCATAACAAGGGGCTGACTCTCGTCCGACGCTCCACGCTGGAGCGGGCGCGACAGGCCGACAATGACCGCTCATGGGCCAGCTACTTCGGGCTGATGCGCCACGCAGATACCTACCGAATCATGCAACAAATAGAAAGAGATATGAAACTGTCACAACTGACGGCGAAAATCCGCATAGACCGCGAGATGGACGCAAAGAACATCCCCATGCAGAACGTGCCCAACCTGCAGACGCTCACCCTCTACAAGTACGAGATCCGCCAAAGCAAGGGCGAGGACAACTGGATCAAGTGCCTCATAGGCACGCCGGAGGTGAACAAGGAGACGGGCGAACCTACGGGCCGCACGCTGGCCTTCGAGTTCCATGGCAACTACCAGGGCATCATCCGCTGGATCCGTGAGCTGGAGAGGATGTTCCCGAATAAGGAGTTCCTGCCCATCGAGGACGCACGCATCGTCAACGAGTGCGGCTACATCTTCGAGGGCAGCACCAACCAGCTCAGATATATCGAGGAGGGCGACGTATGAGCAGGACACTTGCAGCCCGTTTCTCACTGTCCGCCAAGCCGCAGGACGGCGTGACGTATGTTATCCGAACGGCAGCGGAACGCGCATACATCGCACCGAATACTGCGACTGCCACCTTCACCAGCGACTACCGTTTCTTCAAGAGCAAGGGCGGGAAGGAGGCGGCTGTGGCCATGTATGTGGTGATTGCCGTGAGGGCAAAATCCGGCAGCCGGAGTGTCAAGCTGAGGGTAAACAATACAACCGTGACATCCGTGGCATCCTTCGGCATCAACGTGACGACGGCAGACGCAGCCATCGAGGTCTTCATCTTCGATACCGCACCGACTGTTTCCAACTATTACAACAGCTATGTGGCCAAGAAGGAAATACCCATTGAGAAGCAAGCCGACCGCCAGCGCCGCATCCGCTGGATGCAGGGCGGGCAGGAAATAACGATGCTCTCCTGCACGGCGGGCGGCACGCCCAAGACATACCGCGACCTCACAGCGCAGCTGGTGGAGAACGTGAACGGCACGGACACGGTGATGGCTGCTGCAGAGACGGATCTGTGGGAAGTGAAAGGCTACATCAGGAACACAGGACAATGGACGACGGTCAATGATGACATCTTCGAGGACGGCGTGGCCTCTGTGGTACTGGACTGGGATGACGACCAGGATCTGCAAAGAGACATGGAGTCATACAACCGCCTGCGGGTGAACATGAACATTGGCGGCAGCACCCACAGCTCTGTCCTCCCCTTTGTCTATGACGGCGCCGCTGGACCAAGAGGATACAGCGGACCATTGCTCGTGCCGAAAGGCGTGTGGAAAGACAACGCAAGCTACACCGCCACGCCCACACGCGCGGAATATGTGTTTGACACGGTGGAACATGACTTCTTCCATGTCACGCCGCCCACATCCGGGACACGCACCGCCACCGTGGGCACTCGGCCAGGGCTGAATCCGTCGCACTGGACACGTCTCGGTGCCATAGACCCCTTCTATACCAGCATGGCCGTCATCGACGGCGGCACTGTGGGCAGCGCCGTCTTCTGGGCACAGTTCATGTACTCACAGTACGGGCGCAATCCCGTACTGGACAGCAATTACAACATCACCGGATACGAGGAGGTGGACGGCGTGACAGACAGCGATGGCGACGGCACACCGAACACCTACGACGAACCCGTACAGACAGGCAGCGCAACTGCCGTCTTCGAGCCTAACCTATGGCTCAACTTCCTCACGGGTGAAGCATACATGAAGAAAGCCACGGTGGAAGGCCGCCTGCTGGCACGGGAACTTTCCCACAGCTTCGTGCACTGTCAGTGTGGGGCCAGCGGAGCGGCCAGTGTGCTGCTGCCATCACAGAACAGCGGGAATTTCACATGGCTCACACAAAACTATATCAAATGGGCCTCGCTATGGAAGGTAGGGGATGATTACCTGCCATCGAAAATCTCCCTTGACAGGACGCTCCAACCCAGTGGCGGCTATACCCGCGTGACGATGCCCCCGGCGCAGAACTTCCTAGGACAGGAGGTGGAGCTGTTCACCTCACCCACTTCCTTCGAGCTGCATATCGGAGGTGGCAGCTCCAGCAGCGGCAACCTCTTTGAACCGGGCTTCGGACAGAGCGTCATCGCCGTGCTGGCACCGAGAGCCGTCTGGGCTACCTACGGAGTGACAACCGGCAAACGCTCCAGCGTCCGGCTGCTGGCCGTGGCCGACGGCACCGGCACCTACGGCTGGATGATCCTCGGCGGCGAGAACTTTGCACTAAATATATCCGACACACCATAGATGCTGATTCCTCACCTCTTTTTATACTCGCACGCGCGCATAGAGTATAAAAAAGCCCCGCAGGATGGCTCTGTCCTGCGGGGCACGTGTGTTAAGAGAGACATGTCTAACCTAAGCCAGACAGAATGAGCCAATGCGGCGGCCGAGTTCCTGACAGGCACGGTTGAACACCTGCTTCTGTTCATCACTCAGCGTGTAGCGGTGTCCACGGATTTCGTAGCCGTTCAGACGCTGGTACAGCCAGGCTTTCGTCTTACCGAAGTACATCTCTGCTATGTAAGACAGCGGCAGAAGGTCATACACTTCGCCCAGCTGGTCGCGCAACGTAACAATCTCTTCCTTGGTTTCCTCGATCTTCTGGTCCAGCAGACGCGGCATCGCCTCGCGCACATCCGGCTCATCCTTGTGGGCAGAGAACCAGGAATACAACTCTTGGAACTTCGCATCGCGCTCTTTGCCTACCGGCATCTGCAGCAAGGCATCCAGATCCTTCAGCTTCTTTTCAAGTTCTTTCATGATTGTGGCTTTTTAAGCCCCCTCCCGTGTGGGAGGGGGGCTGTTTTACTTCTTTTTCTTGAACCTCGAGACATCCTTCAGGAACATGTCTACTCGTTGGTCATACTCTTCATCGGTGAACAGGTGCCTCAATTTCTGGAGGTCTCTTAGGTTCTGTTTCGCTCGTTCGAGCAACTCTTGTCTTTCTTCGTCTGTCATAGAACGCTTTTTTAAGGGTTAAACATGTTATTTATCTCTTAACACGGCGCAAAGGTACACATAATATTTAGATTATGCAAATAATTCGGCAATTATTTCACTTTTCCCGTGCATTTTTTCTCGTTTTTCTCTATAACTGACCCTCATAATTCTTCAATTCTGGCTGAGCACGCAGCTGTTCCTTGCGTGTATATACGCTTGTGATGGAAATGTCCGAATGCCGCGCCTGGTCCTTCGCCACAACAAGCCCTACTTTCTCTATGACATCGGTTACACCCGTGTCCTTCAGCGAGTAGAACTTATAAGATGACGGGAAACCACACGCCTTGCGAACCTTCGCCCAACGGTCACGGTAAATCTTTTCACTCGCACGTTCTGCACTCGGAAGGAAACCACTGCCAAAGAGATAGTATGCCCCCGGATGATTGAACGTGCCCAAGTCCAGCATCTGACGAATAACCACAGCTGGAAGCGTCACCTTCGCATCGGCATGGTTCTTCGACACTTCACCGCTTACGAAAATGGTCTGCTCCTTCAGGTTGATGTCCTTCAGACGGACATACGACATTTCTTTTGGTCGTAGCAGCGTGTAATAATGCACCATACAAGCAAGCAGATAGTGAGGATCTGTACCTTTAAGATACTCCTTCAGGCGTTTCATCGCACTTGCTGCAAGGGGTTTCCTCTCCTTCTGGCCCTCACGTAACCGTCTGATGCCCTCTGTTGGGTCGGTATTCAAATAGCCACGACCCTTCAGGTAGCCACACAGGTTACGCAGCCAGCTCAGATAATTGTTACGGGTGATGGGCTTCGCGTTACGCTGAATATAGACATAATCTAGGAAACGCTCGATAAAAGGACGGTCCAGTTGATAGACATAGAGAATGGACTGAGGAAGCTGGGAGTTGTAAGCTTTCAGAATATTGATGCGACTGATGTAGTCTACGAGACTGTCCTTCCTGATGGCATTGTCTGCATGAGCCTTTTCTATATACTTGCTGTATTCTTCCAGCACCGCATCAAAACCCTTGAAGGACATATTGCCCGTTTGGTCAATGAGCGGGTTCCAGCCAGCCAGTAGCTTCTGCGTTACATCCTCGCAAAAGCGTCTGGCGGCAGCCTGCCTTTCCCTGGGTTGCTTGATATGGTTGAAACGGTGACGAATCCTTACCAGTTTCGGCTCTCCATTGAGAACCGAGTCCGGATCCAGGACATAAAAATAAACATACGTGTTTTTCCGACTCTTCTTCAGTACCGGTAGCCGGAACTTCTCAATTACATCATAACGCGCGCGCTGGCGCTTCGGTAATGTGCACATTTTTTTACATTGTTTCGCCGAAACGACCCAATGTGATTCAACTTATATTCTTACGCGTGGCGCAATTTTGGCACAGTTCTGTCCCTAATACAGTTGTAGCTCGCTGAATTTCAGCGAGCTACTTCCTTGATGTCGGGATGACTAGATTCGAACTAGCGACCCCACGCCCCCCAGACGCGTACTCTAACCGGACTGAGCTACATCCCGAAACATCGGACACAAATGAGAGAAGGAAAACTCTTTTTTCATTTGCGGGTGCAAAGGTATGCGTTTTTTTTGTTACGTGCAAATAATTTTGCACTTTTATTTTTCTTTACGGAAAAAAAGTGATTTATGTTGAGGCAAGGTACTGCATCAACATCTCCCAGACACAGAGG
>JAFSZU010000026.1 GCA_017455585.1 Bacteroidaceae bacterium
TAAACATTAAACATTAAACAGCGGGCTTTGCCCGCGCCCTATATGCCAACCAATAATCGCAAACCCAATAACCGCGTGAGCCGGACAGTGCAGACACCGGCGGAGGATGCCTACGGCCGCCCGCAGCCCCAGAACCTGGAGATGGAGCAGGCCGTCTTGGGAGCACTGATGATAGAGCAGGATGCCTACTCACAAGTGAGCGAGCTGTTGCGCCCCGAGAGTTTCTACGACCGTCGCCACCAGCTCCTCTTCGATGCCATCCGCAGCCTCAACGCCCAGCAGCGACCGGTCGATATCCTGACTGTGCGAGACTACCTGGACTCCCAGGCCAATCTGGAGGAGGCCGGAGGCCCGCTCTACCTGATGCAGCTCTCGCAGAACGTCACCTCCTCGGCACACATCGAGTACCACGCACGCATCATCGCCCAGAAAGCACTGGCACGTGAGCTCATCACGTTCTCCAGTCAGGTGCAGCAGCAGGCTTTCGACACCACCGTGGATGTGGATGACCTGATGCAGGAGGCCGAGGGCAAGCTCTTTGCCATCTCGCAGCAGAACCTGAAGAAGGATTACACACAGATCAACCCCGTCATCCACGAGGCCTACGAGTTGTTGCAGAAAGCTGCCGCCCGGCGCGACGGCCTCTCGGGACTCAGCAGCGGTTTCCCTCATATCGACAAAATCACCAGCGGCTGGCAGAACAGCGACCTCATCATCATTGCCGCCCGACCCGCCATGGGCAAGACAGCCTTCGTGCTCTCCATGGCCAAGAAGATTGCCGTCGATGCCCGTGTGCCGTGTGCCATGTTCTCGCTGGAAATGAGCAATGTGCAGCTGGTGAACCGCCTTATCGTGAATACCTGTGAGATCACGGGTGACAAGATCAAGAGCGGACAGTTGGAACCTTATGAGTGGGGGCAGCTGGACAGCAAGATACGCGCGCTCTATGATGCACCCTTCTATGTCGATGATACTCCGTCGCTCTCGGTCTTTGAGCTGCGCACCAAGGCCCGCCGTCTTGTGCGTGAACACGGTGTGAAAATCATTCTCATCGACTATCTGCAGCTGATGAATGCTTCGGGCATGAGCTTCGGATCCCGACAGGAGGAGGTGTCGAACATCAGCCGCTCTCTCAAGGGGCTGGCCAAGGAGTTGAATATCCCCATCATCGCCCTGTCGCAGCTCAACCGCTCCGTGGAGAAGCGCGAGGGCGATGAAGGCAAGCGCCCGCAGCTCAGCGACCTGCGCGAGTCGGGTGCCATCGAGCAGGATGCCGACATGGTGTGCTTCATCCACCGGCCTGAGTACTACAAGATCTATCAGGACGAGAAAGGGCGCAACCTGCGCGGCATGGCCGAGTTCATCATTGCCAAGCACCGCAACGGAGCCGTGGATACCGTGTTGCTCAAGTTCCGCAACGAGTATGCCCGCTTCCAGGATCCCGACGAGGACAACTATATCCCCATGCCTGGTGAGACACGCACCTTCGGGTCGGCCATCAACGATGATGGTGGCCAGTTGCCCCCGCCGCCGACCTCACAGACCTCGGCCTCCTTGCCGCCTGTCAATGACGCTGACACACCGTTCGGTCCGCCCTCGTCCGTTGAGGACCTGCCCTATTGATCAGAATCAAAGTTATCATCCGATGAAGAGAATCGCATAGACCATATAGCATGTTGCAAGCCCACCGCCCGTCCTTTTTTGGGCACCTCCTTCACCTTGTCATTCTTTCATACTTGGGTGGGTGAGGATACTGCTTCAGACCATCGCCCCCTACACGCTAAGGTTGGCTTCTATTAGTGAGGCCTGAAACCCCCAGACCATACATGGAGAGCCTTCGGTTGCACGGGTTGTTGCAACCGGGGAAATTGATTGCTGCATCATCATCAAGCAATTGCTGCATCATCATCAAGCAATTGCTGCATCATGATTCAGCAATGAGAACATACGTGTGTCAAGGCAGATGAGACTGTCTCTGCGTCTCACCGAAACTGGATGTGGCGAGGCGCACGCGTATGAAAACGCGGAGGAAAAGGAACATTCCTCAAAAAAAGTTTATGCTTCCTTGCACTTATTCCAACCATTTTTTGTACTTTTGCGCGCAAATTGCGTGATGACATGCAAATCGTCAAATCGTGAAGAAACCGATTCAATTGTAAATAGTCAAATAAATCGTAAATTGTTAAATCGTAAATAATATCGATGAATATTTCGTATAAATGGCTTAGGGAGTACGTTGACACCACGTTGACGGCTCAGGAAGTAGCTGCCGCTCTGACCTCCGCAGGTCTGGAGGTCGATGGCGTGGAAGAAGTGCAGAGCATCCGCGGCGGGCTGGAAGGACTGGTCGTGGGACACGTCCTCACTTGTGAACCCCATCCAGACAGTGACCACATGCACGTTTGCACCGTGGATGTCGGTGGAGGAACCGACGGAGGACCCGACGGGGAACCGTCGGGAACAGTAACCCAGATTGTCTGCGGCGCGCCCAACGTGGCCGCCGGGCAGAAGGTGATCGTGGCCACGCTGGGCACCAGACTCTATGACGGCGACAAGGAGTTTGTCATCAAGCGGAGCAAGCTGCGCGGCGTGGAGAGCAACGGCATGATCTGTGCCGAGGACGAGATCGGGGTGGGGGAGAGCCACGCTGGCATCATCGTCCTGCCCGAGGACACGCCCGTGGGCATGAAGGCCGCTGAGTACTATGGGCTTGAGAGTGACTGGCTCATCGAAGTGGATATCACTGCCAACCGCGCCGACGCCTGCTCGCACTATGGCGTGGCCCGTGACCTCTATGCCTGGCTGGTGCAGAACGGCTACAAGACCGCCCTGCATCGCCCGTCTGTCGAGGACTTCAAGGTCGATAACCACGCCCTCCAGATTCCCATCCACGTGGAGAACGCCGAGGCTTGTCCGCGCTACGCCGCCGTGACCGTCACGGACTGCGAGGTCAAGGAGAGCCCCAAGTGGCTGAAGGACCACCTGACCACCATCGGTCTGCGCCCCATCAACAACATTGTCGATATCACCAATTATATCATGATGGCGTTCGGCCAGCCCCTGCATTGCTTTGATGCAGACATGATCAAGGGCGGCGAGGTCATCGTGAAGACGCTGCCGGAGGGCACACCCTTCCAGACGCTGGACGGCGTGGAGCACAAGCTGAGTGACCGCGACCTGATGATCTGCAACGCAGAGGAGCCCATGTGCATCGGCGGCGTCTATGGCGGCAAGGGCAGCGGCACCTACGAGACCACACGCAACGTGTTGCTGGAGTCGGCCTACTTCAATCCCACATGGATCCGCAAGAGTTCGCGCCGCCACGGCCTACAGACCGATGCCAGCTTCCGCTTCGAGCGCGGCATAGACCCCAACGGGCAGCTCTATGCCTTGAAGCTGGCTGCCAAGATGTGCCAGGAACTGGCGGGCGGCAAGGTCTCGATGGAGATTGTGGATGTCTATCCCCAGCCCCTGCCGGACTTCCCCGTTGACTTGAAATATAATTATGTGGATAGCCTCATTGGCCAGCACATCCCCGCCGAGACGGTCAAGAGCATCGTCACGTCCTTGGAGATGCGCATCGAGGAGGAGACCGCCGAGGGCCTGAAGCTCATGGTGCCCGCCTACCGCGTGGATGTGCAGCGCCCCTGCGACGTGGTGGAAGACATCCTGCGCATCTATGGCTACAACAATATCGAGATACCCAGTTCCTTGAACAGCAGCCTCTCCGTGAAGGGCGAGGTCGATAAGAGTCACAAGCTACAGAATATTGTGGCCGAGCAACTTGTGGGTGCCGGGTTCAACGAAATCTTGAACAACTCCCTGACCAAGGCTGCCTACTATGACAACCTCCAGAACTACCCCGCCGCCAACTGCGTGCGTCTGCTCAATCCCCTGTCTCAGGACCTGAGCGTGCTGCGTCAGACATTGCTCTTCGGTGGCCTGGAGAGCATCTGCCGCAACGTCAACCGCCGCCGCGGCGACGTGCAGTTCTTCGAGTTCGGCAACTGCTATTACTTCCACCAGGAGAAGAAGTCGCCCGTCATCATTCCGGGCGTCAGCTCCAGCCGCGACCCCGAAGTCATCAAGCACGTGCTGGATGCCTACTCCGAGGACTATCACCTCGGTCTCTGGGTCACGGGCAAGCGCGTCAGCGGCTCATGGGCACATCCCGACGAGGATCAGACCTTCTACGTCCTGAAGGCACAAGTAATAAATGTACTCGCGCGCGTGGGCGTGCCCTTCGGTGCTCTGGTCTTCAAGGAGGGGCGCAACGACATCTTCTCCAAGAGCATCCTCATCGAGAACCGCGGCGGCAAGGTCATCGCCCAGATGGGCATCGTGGCCAAGCGTCTGCAGGTGGCCTTCGACATCCCCACCGAGGTCTATTTCGCCGACATCGCCTGGCAACAGGTCATGCGCCTCATCAGCAAGCAGAAGGTCAGCTACACCGAGCTGCCCAAGTTCCCCGCCGTGAGCCGCGACCTCGCCCTGCTGGTGGATAAGAGTGTGGAGTTCGCTCAGATAGAGGCCATTGCCTATCAGACCGAGCGCAAGCTGCTGAAGGAAGTCACCCTCTTCGATGTCTATGAGGGCAAGAACCTGCCCGCGGGCAAGAAGTCCTATGCCGTCAACTTCATCCTTCAGGACGAGACCAAGACCCTCAATGACCGCGCCATCGATGCCATCATGCAGAAACTGATACAGAACCTCACCAAGCAACTCGGTGCAGAGTTGCGTTGATTTCACAATTTCACGATTTCACGATCTCACAATCAGGTTAATGACAGAGTTGGAATTAAAACAAAGGTTCAAGGATTTTTCCAAAAGGATAATCCATTTGGTGGATAACTTGCCTTCTACACATTCTGGCTATGCTATAGGGAAACAAATCGTGCGATCGGGAACGTCCCCTGGAGCGAACTACAGGGCTGCATGTATAGGAAAGTCAGAGAAGGACTTCCTCAATAAGTTGAAAATGGTTGAGGAGGAATTGGATGAGACTTTATATTGGTTAGAACTGATTATGGAGGTGGAGCTGTTGCCTATCTCGCGTGTAAAGCCTTTGCATACAGAGTGTCAGGAACTTTATCGTATCATTGTTAGTTCAATAATCTCTACTCGTACGTATCTTGCAAATAAAGATAATACAATCGTCAATAATCATAAATCGTAAAATCGTATATTTTGTAAAATCGTATAATCGTAAAATTTGTAAAATCGTATAATCGTAAAATTTATAAAATAGTATAATCGTAAAATTTGTAAAATTGTCAAATTAACCCATGGGAAGAGCATTTGAATACCGCAAGGCTGCCAAGCTGAAGCGCTGGGGCCACATGGCAAAGACATTCACCAAGTTGGGCAAGCAGATTGCCATCGCCGTCAAGGCTGGCGGCCCGGATCCTGACATGAACCCCACGCTGCGTGGCATCATCGCCACCTGCAAGCGCGAGAACATGCCCAAGGACAACATCGACCGCGCCATCAAGAATGCAATGGGCAAGGACCAGAGCGACTACAAGGGCATGACCTACGAGGGCTACGGCCCCCACGGCATCGCCATCTTCGTGGACA
>JAFSZU010000004.1 GCA_017455585.1 Bacteroidaceae bacterium
AAGATTGGCTTCTACAAGTTCGACAACAATGGCACGACCACCATCACGCTCGGTGCCAACAGAGCCTACCTCGACACCACAGCCTCTGGCGGCACTGTCAAGGGCTTCACTCTCAGCTTCGACGGTGCGGAGGACGGCATCAACGAAATGGTCAATGGTCAATCCGTCAACGGTCAATCCGTGAATGGTCAGTGGTATAACCTCGCAGGACAGCGCATCTGCCAGCCCACCGCCAAGGGCGTTTACGTCGTCGGCGGAAAGACCATCGTGATCAAGTAACCCACCAGTCTCACCTTAACAATCAGACAAAATGAAAAAGTTATATATTTCTCCCATCACCACCTTGACGACCATTCGCAGTGAACAACCCATCACGACATCCATGGCGGTGAACAACACCGAGAAGGTCAGCGACACCCAGAATATCGGCTTCGTCAAGGGCGACAACACATCGCGCGGTAGCCAAAGCGTCTGGGATGATGACTGGAGCGACTGATGCGTCTCCAGACACCTTTATAGTTTCGCAAGTTCTTATTCGGACCACAGATTACACAGATTACACGGATTCCCGGTCCTCTGGCTTTCAATTGTTATCTGTATTGCACAGATTCCTTGAGCACCTGCGTGGCGTGCTGCGCGATAATCTGTGAATATATGATAGAGATTTCATCAACAGAGGACATGTAATCCGTGAAATCTGTGGTAAGAAAGGACATGCGGAACTTAAATCATGTTAAAAGTTGTGCAGAACGGAAGTTTTGCACAACTTTTCTTCTGCATCGGCAATACTTTTTTTGCGCGCAATCCAATAATATTTCGTACCTTTGCGCCCGATTTCTGAAACATCAACAATAACCTCAGATAGAAAAAGTGAAAATGAAAAGAAGCATCAAGACATTGGGGCATGTCGTTGCCCTGGCTGGCATTGCCCTGCTCGCTTCCTGTGGAGGCAAGCAACAACAGCAACGAGCCAACGCTCCCGTGGCCTATAAGACCATCAAGGTGAAGGCCGAGGACCGCACCATCGACACCAAGTACAGTGCCACCATCCGTGGTCGCCAAGACATCCAGGTGATGCCGCAGGTCAGCGGCACCCTGCAGCAGCTGCTGGTGAAGGAAGGCCAGCGCGTGAGCCGCGGACAATCCATGTTCATCATCGACCAGGTGCCCTATCAGGCTGCACTCAACACCGCCAAGGCCAACCTCACTGCCGCCAAGGCTGCCGAGGCCACGGCCAAGCTCTCCTATGAGAGCACCAAGAACCTGGCCGACCAGAACATTGTCAGCGACTTTGACCTGCAGACCGCTGCCAACGCCTACGCCCAGGCTCAGGCTGCCGTGGGACAGGCCGAGGCTGCTGTCACCAACGCAGCCAACTCACTCTCATACACCGTGGTGAAGAGTCCGTCCAACGGCGTCGTGGGCACACTGCCCTACCGCGTCGGTGCCCTCGTGGGTCCCAGCATCCCAACCCCTCTGACCACCGTCTCGGACAATCATCAGATGTACGTCTATTTCTCTCTGACCGAGGCCATGATGCTGCAGAAGACACGCGAGGCCGGCAGTGCTGAGGCCGCCGTGAAGGCCATGCCTCCCGTGCGTCTGCAACTGGTGGATGGTTCTGAGTATGAAGAGACTGGCATCGTGGAGACCGCCAGCGGTGTGGTGGATCAGGGCACGGGCAGCGTCAGTCTGCGTGCCGTGTTCAACAACCCCAAGGGTCTGCTCCACTCCGGCAGCACAGGCAACGTCATCATCCCCGTGGAATATAAGGACCAGCTCATCGTGCCCGCCGCTGCCGTCAAGCAGTTGCAGACCGTTTACCAGGTCTTCAAGGTGGTGCAGAAGGATGGCCAGCGTGTGGCAGAGGGCACAAACATCCAGGTTGCCCCCTACTCCACCGGCAAGGAGTTCATCGTCCTCTCCGGCCTGAAAGCTGGCGACGAGATCATTGCCGACGGTGCTGGCATGGTCAAGGAAGGAGCATTAGTACAATGATCTCGCGCAAGCGCGAAGTTTAAGGTTTAAAGTTTAATGTTTAATGAGGCCGCGCATGGAGTTAGCTCACTTCCAAAAGCTTGATGTATACAAGCGTTCAAAGGAACTAGTGAAAGATGTTTACCGGACGATGAAGACTTTCCCCTCCGAAGAACGGTATGCATTGTGTGAGCAGTTACGCCGTTCCGTCATCTCTATTCCTTCAAATATAGCAGAAGGCATGGGGCGTTGGTCTCCCAAAGAACAGATGCACCATCTGGAATTTGCATTTGGTTCACTTGCAGAAGTGCTCAGTCAAATGGATATCGCCTGTGACCTAGGCTATATTACAGATTCTGAACTGACAACAATCATGAATCATTATTATGTCATTTCTCGTATGTTATCCGGCCTCAAGACTTCTATTGAGAAGCGCATTGATAATCAAGCCTCATTAAACGTTAAACATTAAACTACGGCCAAAGGTCGTGTCATTAAACGTTAAACATTAAACATTAAACTACGGCCAAAGGTCGTGTCATTAAACGTTAAACATTAAACATTAAACTACGGCCAAAGTTCGTGTCATTAAACGTTAAACATTAAACATTAAACTACGGCCTCTGGCCGTGCAAAAAATGAAAGGCAATATATTCATCAAACGGCCGGTGATGGCCATGTCCATCGCCATCGTCATCCTGCTCATCGGCGGCATCAGCTATTTCAGTCTGCCTGTGGAGCAGTTCCCTGACATTGCACCGCCAACGGTGATGGTCAGTGCCACCTACCCCGGTGCCTCGGCCGAAACTGTCACTAAGGCGGTCATCCAGCCGCTGGAAGAGAGCATCAACGGTGTGGAGAACATGACCTACATGACCTCCACAGCCACCAACTCAGGCTCCGCCAGCATCACCATCTACTTCAAGCAGGGCTCCAACCCCGACATGGCCGCCGTGAACGTGCAGAACCGCGTCAGCATGGCACAGGGTCTGCTGCCACAGGAGGTCACCATGATCGGTGTCACCACCTTCAAGCGCCAGACATCCTTCCTCCAGATCAACGCCATGGTCAGCGAGAACCCCGACTATGACCAAGCATTCATGGGCAACTACATGAACATCAACGTCACGCCGCAGCTCAAGCGCGTGCAGGGCGTGGGTGAGGTGTTTGCCCTGGCGGCCAACTACTCCCTGCGCGTCTGGCTGAAACCCGAGATCATGGCCCAGTACGGCCTGATACCCTCCAACATCAGTGCCTGTCTGGCCGAGCAGAACCTGGAAGCCGCCGTAGGCAAGTTCGGCGAGAAACCCATGGAAGGCGGACACGGTGACTACGTAGATAACGTCTATCAATATACCCTCCGCTACACCGGCCGACTCAAGGAGGTCAGCGAGTTCGAGAACATCGTCATCATGGCCAAGAGCGACGGCTCGCTGCTGCGCCTGAAGGACGTGGCCGACGTGGAGCTGGGACAGGTCGATTACGGCTACAAGGGCATGGTCAACGGCAAGCCCGCTGTCATCTTCATGGCCTTCCAGCTCGCCGGAGCCAACGCCAAGGAGACCAATGACCGCTTCTCTGCCGCGCTGGAAGAGATGCAGAAGACACTACCCAAGGGCTTGCGCTTCGAGAAGATGATGTCCAGCAACGACTTCCTGCTGGAATCCATCGCCAATGTGGAGGAGACACTCGTCATCGCCCTCATCCTCGTCATCCTCGTGGTCTATTTCTTCTTGCAGGACTTCCGGGCCACACTCATTCCATCCATCTCCATCATCATCTCGCTGGTCGGAACCTTCGCCGCGCTGGCTGCCGCGGGCTTCACGCTCAATCTGCTGACGCTCTTCGCCTTGGTGCTGGCCATCGGTACGGTGGTGGATGATGCCATCGTGGTCGTGGAGGCCGTGCAGGCCAAGTTCGATGCCGGATACACCTCTTCTTATAAAGCCACCAAGGACGCCATGTCCGACGTGACCATGGCCGTCATCACCTGTACCCTCGTCTTCATGGCCGTGTTCATTCCTGTGGCTTTCATGCCAGGCACAAGTGGCATGTTCTACACCCAGTTCGGTGTCACCTTGGCCACCGCCGTGGGCATCTCCTGCGTCAGTGCCCTCGTAGTATGCCCCGCCCTCTGCGCCATGCTCATGCGTCCCGCCAAGAAGAATCGTAAGGCCGAGAACGGCATCAACGCTTTCTTCATCGGCCTGAACAAGCGCACCCGTGCGGCTTACGAAGCCAGCTTCGGAGCCATCATGGGCAAATACACCCGCCGTCTGCGCAGCGTGGTCAACCACCGCTGGGTGGCTCCCGTCTCCTTCGTCATCGCCGCAGTGCTGCTCGTCTTTTTCATGAATGCCCTGCCCAAGGGCTTGGTGCCACAGGAAGACCAGGGTGTGATGATGGTCAACGTCACCTGTCCTCCTGGCAGCAACCTGGCCTACACAGAGAGCGTCCTGGACCGCGTGCAAGCCATCGTGGAGAAGGACGAGGACATCCAAACCTACTCACGTGTCAGCGGTTACGGCATGATGTCCGGCCAGGGTGCCGCCAACGGTATGGTGATTCTGAAGATGAAGCACTGGAACGAGCGTTCCGGCAATCTCGTGCCTGGTTCTGGCTTCATCCACACCACAGGAATCAAGAAACTCATGCTGATGGGACAGATGATGAAGGAGATCCCCGAAGCACAAATCTTTGTCTTCGAGCCGGGTATGATTCCCGGATACGGCATGGGTTCCAACGTTGACCTGCACCTGCAGGATCGCAGCGACGGCGACAAGGGCCTCTTCCTCGAGCAGACACAGGAGTTCCTGGCAGCCCTCAACGCCCGCGAGGAAATCCAGATGGCGCAGACCTCCTACGCCCGCAACTTCCCGCAGTACCAGGTGGAAGTGGATGCGGCCCAGTGCAAGCTCGCTGGTCTCTCACCCTCCACGGTGCTCTCCACCATGAGCGGTTACCTCGGCGGCTCCTACGTCAGCAACTTCAACCAGTTCGGTAAGGTCTATCGCGTGATGATGCAGACCGATCCCAAGTACCGCACCAACGAGGCCGACCTCAGCAATATGTATGTGCGAGGCACTACAGGCATGGCACCACTCTCGCAGTTTGTCAAGCTCACACCTGTCGTAGGCCCGGAAATCGACACCCACTTCAACCTCTTCTCCGAGATCTCCTGCATGGTGCAGCCCGCACAGGGCTTCACCACCACCGATGCCATGAAGGCCATCGAGGAAGTGCGCCAGCAGACACTGCCCGACCACGTGACCTACGAGTACGGCAGCATCAGCCGTGAGGAATTCCAGCAGATGAACTCCAACCAGACTATCCTCATCTACGCCATCTGCGTCATCCTCATCTTCCTCATCCTCAGCTGTCTCTATGAGAGCTTCCTCGTGCCATTCGCCGTCATCCTCTCCGTGCCCGCAGGCTTGATGGGAAGTTTCGGTTTCGCATGGCTCTGGAACCAACTCTACAGCGTTTTCCCGCCCGTGGGACAGATAGAGAACAACATCTACCTACAGACGGGTGTCATCATGCTCATCGGCCTGCTCGCCAAGACTGCCATCCTGATTACCGAGTTTGCACTGGAACGTCGCCGCAAGGGCATGGGCATCGTCCAGGCCGCCTATGCTGCTGCCGAGGCACGTCTGCGTCCTATTCTGATGACTGTTCTCACCTGCGTGCTCGGCATGATGCCGCTGCTCTTCGCCACGGGTGCCGGTGCCAACGGTAACCGCACCATCGGTGCCGGTGTTGTCGGTGGTATGATTGTGGGAACCCTGGCCATCCTCTTCACCGTACCCGTCTTCTTCATCTTCTTCGAGTATCTACAGGAGAAAATCCGTCCCGCCATGAAGGTGGAGGCAGACCTGCAGTTCCTCAAGGAGCAGGAGCACAGCAAGAAGGAACGCGAAGAAGCAGAAGAAGAGCTATAACCGTTGGTGCCCAGCGGTTTCCCCGCTGGGCCACCCTCTAAAATAACAGAACAATGAAAAAGCAACTTTTTATAGTAGCAATAGCAGCCGCCAGCCTCACCTCCTGCGGAGTAATGAAGTCCTACGAACGCCCCTCTGACCTACAGACCGACGGTCTCTACGGCACCACCGTTACAGTTCCTGAGGGTTCTCCCGAAGGCCTCGGTGCCAAGGCATGGCGCGAGTTCTTCACCGACCCCACCCTGCAACAGCTCATTGAGCGAGGTCTGGCACAGAACGTCTCTATGCGCCAGATAGACCTCCAGATACAGGAGGCCCAAGAGTACCTCAAGTGCTCCAAGCTCGCCTATATCCCCAGCCTGGCCATCGCACCGCAGGGACAGCTCTCCAGCCGCGACTGGGCCAGTCCACTGAAGTTCTACACCATACCACTCTCCGCCTCCTGGCAGATCGGTAGCTTCGGCACACTGCGCAATGCCAAGAAGAAAGCCGAGGTGGGCGTGGAGCAGACCAAGGTGGCACGCATGGCTGTGCAACAGAGCCTCGTGGCCAACATCGCCAACCTCTACTACACCCTCTGTATGCTGGATGCTCAACTGGAGACCAGCGAGCAAACCGCTCAGAACTGGCGCGAGACCGTGGCCTATACCAAGAAACTGATGGATGCTGGACGCAGCAACCGCGCCGCCGTGGCACAGACCGAGGCCAACGCCCTTAACGTAGAAGCCACGCTGCTGGACCTGCGCGAGGGCATTGCCACCGCCGAGAACGCCCTCTGCACCATCCTCGGCGAGGCACCCCACCACATCCAGCGCACCAGCCTCAACACCTTCACGGCACCGGCTATCGAGACCGGCATCCCCATGGCCCTGCTCCAAAACCGCCCGGACGTGAAACAGGCTGAACTCAAACTGGCCAGCACCTTCTATGATGTCAACAGTGCCAAGGCTGCCTTCTACCCGGCCCTCAACATCAGCGGCACACTGGGCTACACCAACAACGGTAGCACCATTGAGCTGAATCCCGCCATCTGGATATGGAACGCGCTGGCATCACTCACGCAGCCCATCTTTCAGAACGGACGCCTCATCGCACAGAAGAAGGTGGCCAAGATGCAGCAGGAAGAAGCCAAGATGGCCTTCCAGCAGGCACTCATCGCCGCAGGTAATGAAGTCAACACCGCCCTTGTCTCACTACAGACGGCACAGGGCAAGCGCGACATCATCGCCCAGCAGATAGCCTCCCTCCAGACAGCCGTCGAGGCCACCGAGGCCCTCTATAAGGACAATGTCAGCCGGCAGGTCAACTATCTCAATGTCCTGACCGCACAGACGGGACTACTCTCTGCCCAGCTCGGCCAGATCAGCAACCAGTTCGCCATCATCCAGGCCACCATAGACCTATATCAGGCCCTCGGCGGCGGCTCTATACAGTATTAGTTTGGGAATGCTCTAAGACTTTTTCCGAGCATCTTTGCCTTCATTTACAGAGATACGGAATTCCGTATCTCTGTTTGTTTTGACCATTAAACACTTAAACAAATCTGATGCGTTCCTCTTTTATCGATTGTAACCATTTTGTAACAGATAATTCAACACTTGTTCGCTGATTTTTGTGTAACTTTGCTGCGAAAATCATAACAGTAAGGTCTATTATGCTTACAATCTTATTCAAACTATTAGGCTCGCTGGCACTGCTCATCTACGGAATGAAAACGATGAGCGAGGCACTGCAGAAGATGGCGGGCCCGCAGTTGCGCCACGTCCTGGGTGCGATGACCACCAACCGCTTCACAGGCATGTTGACGGGTGTGGGGGTGACGGCCGCCGTTCAGTCTTCAACAGCCACCACGGTGATGACGGTCTCGTTCGTCAACGCCGGTCTGCTGACACTGGCCCAGGCCATCAGCGTCATCATGGGTGCCAACATCGGCACAACACTGACGGCATGGATCATCTCGGCCGGTACATCGTTCAATATCACCAACGCCGTCTTCCCCGCCTTCATCGTCGCCATGTTGCTCATCTACAAGAAGCGTCACCGCATTGTGGGCGACTTCATATTCGGCGTGGCCTTCCTGTTATTAGGACTGGGCACGCTCCGCCAGACGGGTTCAGACATGCAACTGGGTCAGAACGAGACAGTGATGCAGTTTTTCTCTTCTTTCGACCCCAACGCGTTCTCCACGACACTCATCTTCCTGCTGTTAGGTGGCCTACTGACCATGTGCGTGCAGTCGTCTGCTGCCATCATGGCCATCACCATGATGCTCTGCTCCAGCGGCGTGATGCCCATATACCAGGGCATTGCTCTGGTCATGGGCGAGAATATCGGCACCACTGTCACCTCGAACCTCGCTGCGATGACAGCCT
Organism: Bacteroidaceae bacterium; assembly: GCA_017455585.1. GTDB lineage: Bacteria > Bacteroidota > Bacteroidia > Bacteroidales > Bacteroidaceae > Physcousia. The sequence continues at coordinate 8,291 of JAFSZU010000004.1, forward strand.
CCACCGAGGCACGCCGCGCGGCCTTTGCCCACATGTTCTTCAACCTCTTCGGCGTGGCGTGGATGATTGTCGTCCTGCATCCGTTCGTCGATCTCATTTGCAGCATCGTGGGAACAGACATGAGTTTTGTCCTCGCCGCATTTCACACAGGTTTCAATGTCATCAATACGGGCATCCTCATCTGGTTCATCCCACAGATTGAACGCTTCGTGTGCTTTGTCATCCAGCCCCGCAAAACGGCAGCAACAGGAAGCGGCCACCTTCGTTTCATCGAAGGCGGCTTGATGGCCACGCCTGAAATCTCAGTCCTGCAAGCACAAAAGGAAATCACGCTGATGGCCGAGCGAATGCAGCAGATGTTCGGTCTGGTGCGCACACTCCTTGACGAGCGTGACCGCAAGGAACAAGAGCGACTCCATGAGCGTATAGACAAATACGAGGAGTTATCCGACAGCATGGAGATTGACATTGCCAACTACCTGGACCGCGTCAGCCGCGACCACCTCTCTGATGACACAAAGGGCAAAATCCGTTCCATGCTGCGACAGATCAGCGAACTGGAGAGCATTGGCGATGCCTGCTCCAGCATTGCACGTTCCATCCGCCGCACCCGCGAGAGCCGCGAGGATTTTACTGCCGAACAGTATGGACACCTGCATGAGATGCTAAGGTTGACCAGCGAGAGCATCGTGCAGATGATGGTGGTGGTCAGCGGGCGTCGTGATAATCTCTCGCTGGACCTCTCCAAAGAGATTGAGAGCGACATCAACACCTTGCGTGACCGACTGAAGACGCAGAATATTCAGGATGTGAACGCCCACCTTTACTCATACGCCATCGGCACATACTATATTGACATCGTGTCCGCCTGCGAGAAACTGGGTGACTATGTGATAAACGTCGTGGAAGCTCGTCTCGGCCGTCCCGCCCTCCGCTTCAAGGGGTTGGTTGTCAACACAGAGCAGAAAACGGTCAGTATCGACGGTACGGAAGTATCGCTCACCCGCATAGAGTTCATGTTGCTGAGGTTGCTGCTGGCACATCGTGGCGAAGTCTTTTCCCGTCAACAACTCATGGAACGCGTGTGGCACGATGTCGTTGTGTCAGACCGCACCGTTGATGTCTCCATGACCCGCTTGCGCAAGAAACTCGGTCCCTATGCCCCACACATCGCCAACCGCCCCGGCTTTGGTTATTATTTCTTGGAAGACAAAGCGGTTGCCCCGACGAATCCACCCGTGAATTTATAGGCATATTGACAGAACCATATCCTCTCATAAGCCACGGCAATATCAACCGAAGAGCGCACGGAAAGCATCTTCCACGCGACGGCAGGGGGTAATTTCAATAGAGTAATGATGGGGATTGACAGCCTTGAGGTTGGCAGCGGGGATGATGATGCGACGGAAGCCCAACTTCTGTGCTTCGGCAATGCGCTGCTCAATGCGGCTGACGGGACGTATCTCACCCGAGAGCCCCACCTCGCCGCACAATGCTGTATCATGCTCGATGGCTGTATCGACGTTGGAACTGAGGATGGCAGCGATGACGGCCAAGTCAATGGCGGGGTCGGTAACGCGCAGACCTCCGGCAATGTTAAGGAACACGTCTTTCTGCGCCAACTTGAAGCCCACACGCTTCTCCAACACCGCCAGCAACATGTTCAGACGACGATAGTCGAAGCCATTGGCCGAACGTTGAGCTGTACCGTAGGCGGCAGTGCTGACAAGAGCCTGTGTCTCTATAAGGAATGGTCGCACGCCTTCGATGGCCGCAGCGATGGCGATGCCGCTGAGGCCGTCCTGATTGTCGGTCAGCAAGAGTTCCGACGGGTTGGCGACAGGACGCAGTCCGTCGCTGCGCATCTCATAGATGCCGAGTTCGGCCGTGGAACCGAAACGGTTCTTCTGTGACCGCAGGATACGGTAGAGATAATGTTGATCGCCCTCGAATTGCAGAACAGTATCCACAATGTGCTCCAGCACCTTGGGACCGGCGATGGTGCCTTCCTTGTTGATGTGCCCGATGAGGATGATGCTGGGGCCACCGCTCTTGGCATACTTCAACAACGCTGCTGCACACTCTCGGATCTGGCTGAGGCTACCAGGCGAACTCTCCACTGCCTCAGTGCTGACGGTCTGGATAGAGTCGATGATGACAAGGTCTGGTTGTTCGGTCTCTATGTGCTGGAATATATTCTCGAGGGAAGTATCACACACCACCATCAAATCCGATGGCCCTTCTGTCTCTTCTATCTTTTCTTTTCTCTCTACTCTCTTATCCCGGCTCTCCAATCTTTCTGCCCTCATCTTCAATTGGCGCGCACTTTCTTCACCGCTGACATAGAGCACTTTCTTGTCCGCCAGACGCAGGACAGTCTGCAGGACAAGAGTAGATTTGCCGATACCGGGTTCACCGCCCAAGAGGACAAGACTGCCGGGAACGAGGCCGCCACCCAGGACGCGGTTCAGTTCCTCGTCATGAAGATCCATGCGCGGCTCTGCATCGGCCTTGATTTCAGAGAGAGGAATGGGCCGGGACGACGTTGAGCGTTTAGCATTGAGGGTTGAGGGTATGCCTTTCCCGCTCTGGGCCGTTGAGCCACTCACCCGGAACTCCTTGAACGTATTCCACTGTCCGCAACTGGGGCACTTGCCCATCCACTTGGTGCTCTCCTGTCCGCAATTGTCGCAGACAAACATCACTTTGTCTTTTGCCATATTGTTGTCTATAGTTGGGCACGAAATTACTCATTATTTCTTACTCTCGAATGGGATGAGCGTTAAATATATTAAAAAAAGGACATTTTATTATTCATACACGCGCGTACCTTTATATAAATATATTACCTTTGTAGCACTTTTGCAAAGCAAAGTTTACAGAATCAATATGAGGAACGAAGTAATCACGCATGACGGCGTGGTGAAAAGCGTTATAGATGAGTGCGTTCGTGTCTCCATCGTGCAGGCATCTGCCTGTGCGGGCTGTGCAGCAAAACAAATATGCAATAGTGCTGAGGCCAAAGAAAAGGAGGTGGACGTACTGACATCGGATGCAGCATCCTTCAGGATCGGACAGAAGGTCACCTTGGAAGGACATATTTCTGATGGGCGCAAGGCTGCACTCATTGCATACGGTTTGCCCCTTGCATTCCTGTTGCCAATTTTGTTTATCGCAATCCATTTCACAGGCAGCGAACCTATTGGTGCATTATGCGCTTTAAGCGCTGTAGCCCTCTACTATACAGTCATTTTTCTGTGTTTCCGTAAACAGTTGCAGCAGCAGTTCTCTTTCCGAATTAAATAACACTAAACTCATAAACTCAAACAAATTATGAATGTAATCCTGATTGCAGTGATTGTTCTTGGAAGCATCGGACTGGTGGCCGCACTCATCCTGTTCCTTGCCGGCAAGAAGTTCGCTGTTCATGAAGACGAGCGCATCGCGAAGGTGGCTGAGGTCTTGCCCCAAGCCAACTGCGGCGGCTGCGGTTTCCCAGGCTGTAGCGGTTTCGCAGGAGCCTGTGTGAAGGCTGCCGACAAGGGTTCGCTCGAAGGACTGCTCTGCCCCGTGGGCGGACAGCCCGTGATGGAGCAGGTGGCTGGCATCCTGGGCTTGAAAGCCGAAGCCTCAGCCCCAAAAGTCGCTGTGGTGCGCTGTAACGGCACCTGCGAGAATCGTCCGCGCATCGCCGAGTTCGACGGCGCTCAGAGCTGTAAGGTGCAGCAAATGTTAGGCTCAGGCGAGACAGCTTGCGCCTATGGCTGCTTGGGCTGTGGCGACTGTGTGGCCGCTTGCCAGTTCGATGCCATCCGCATGAACCCTGAGACGGGTCTGCCCGAAGTCGATGAAGAGAAGTGTACCGCTTGCGGTGCCTGTGCCAAGGCTTGTCCGCGTGGCATCATTGAGATTCGTCTGAAAGGCTTGAAGAACCGCCGCGTGGTGGTGCTGTGCAACAACAAGGACAAGGGTGCTCAGACGCGCAAAGCTTGTAGCGTTGGTTGCATCGCTTGCCAGAAGTGCGTGAAGGTCTGCAAGTTCGAAGCCATCACCGTGGACCAGAACCTTGCCCACATCGATGCCGAGAAGTGCAAGCTCTGCCGCAAGTGCGAGGATGAATGCCCGCAGAACGCCATCCACGCTTTCAACTTCCCGCCCAAAAAGGAGAAACCAGCCTCACCCCCAACCCCTCTCCAAGGGGAGAGGGGAGTAGATACCCAAGCGGCTCCCGTTACAGAGAAAGCAGCAGCACCCGCAGCTCCTGCTACAGAGAAGCCTGCTACCAATGTTGAACCCGCTAAAGAACAAGAAAAAGCATGAAGACATTTAATATTGGCGGCGTTCATCCCGCAGAGAATAAGCTTTCGGCAGCTTCGCCCATTCGCGTGGCTGCTATACCTAAGCAGGCCGTCTTCTCGATGTTCCAGCACATCGGTGCTCCCGCTGTGCCCGTGGTCAAGAAAGGAGACACCGTGAAGGTGGGCACACTGCTCGGCGAAGCTGGCAAGGGTCTCAGCGTTCCCGTCTTCTCCAGCGTCAGCGGCAAGGTCAACAAGGTCGATGCCGTGTTGGACAGCAGCGGCACACGCCGCATGGCTGTCGTTGTCGATGTGGAAGGCGACGAATGGGAAGAGACCATCGACCGCTCCGACAAGCTCGTAACCTTCAAAGACCTGGGCAACATCACCGCCGCAGAGGTCGTCAACCGCATCAAGGCCGCCGGCATCGTGGGTATGGGCGGAGCCACCTTCCCCACAGGCATCAAGCTCATGCCGCCTCCGGGCACCAAGGCCGAGGCCATCATTGTCAATGCTGTTGAGTGCGAACCCTACCTCACTGCCGACCATCGTCTGATGCTGGAGAAACCGGAGCAGATCCTCGTGGGCGTGCAGCTCATCAAGCACGCCGTGAACTGCCCAAAAGCATTCATCGGCATCGAAATGAACAAACCCGATGCCATCAAGCTGCTCACCGACCTCCTCAAGGAGAAGGCCGCTCAGTACCCAGGCATCGAGGTCGTACCCTTGAAGGTGAAGTACCCGCAGGGTGGTGAGAAACAGTTGATTGACGCCGTCATTGGTCGTCAAGTACCAGCACCTCCTGCCCTGCCCATCAACGTGGGTGCCATCGTGCAGAACGTGGGTACAGTGTATGCCATCTACGAGGCTGTGACGAAGAACAAGCCCCTCATCGAGCGCATCATCACCGTCACGGGTAAGAGCGTGAAGCAGCCCAGCAACTTCCTCGCCCGCATCGGTACACCCATGCAGCAACTCATTGACGAAGCTGGCGGTCTGCCCGCAGACACAGGCAAGATTATCGGTGGTGGCCCCATGATGGGACGCGCACTGATGTCCTTGGAAGTGCCTGTCACCAAGGGTTCCAGCGGTCTGCTACTCATGACCGAGAAAGAGAGCCGTCGCGGCGAGGTCTCGCCATGCATCCGTTGTGGCAAGTGCGTCACAGCATGCCCCATGGGCCTCGAACCCTACCTCCTCGCTTCCTACACCCGCTTGAAGGACTGGGACGGCTGTGAGAAGAACGACGTCACCTCCTGTATCGAATGCGGCTCTTGCGCCTTTACTTGCCCCAGCAACCGTCCGCTGCTTGACAACATCCGTGTAGCCAAGCAGACCGTCATGAGCATCATCAAGGCACGTCACATGGAGGCTATTGCAAAGAAATAATCGGTGAGAGCGCCTACGGCGCAGTGAGAGGTGAGAACCGCTTTGCGGCGGTGAGAAGTAACCTCTAACCGTTGCGAAGCAACTCTAACCCTTAAACAACTAACCGTTGCGAAGCAACTCTAACCCTTAAACAACTAACCGTTGCGAAGCAACTCTAACCCTTAAACAACTAACCGTTGCGAAGCAACTCTAACCAAATAAAGAATGAAACCAATAATATCTTTATCACCCCATGTCCACGGCGGCGACTCGGTGCAGAAGAACATGTACGGCGTGTGCATCGCGCTCGTACCTGCACTTGTGGCCTCGCTCTACTTTTTCGGGCTGGGGTCTGCCATCGTCCTCGCTACGTCGGTGGCTGCTTGCGTGTTCTTTGAGTGGGCCATCACACGCTTCATCCTCGGTCGTGAGCGACTGACCATTTGCGACGGCTCTGCCGTCCTCACGGGTCTGCTCCTCGGCTTTAACCTGCCCTCGAATCTTCCCATTTGGATTATCATCATCGGCGCCCTCGTGGCCATCGGCATCGGCAAGATGACATTTGGCGGCCTGGGCACCAATCCTTTCAACCCCGCCCTCGTGGGACGTGTCTTCCTGCTCATCTCCTTCCCCGTGCAAATGACCTCATGGCCTGTCAGTGGTCAGATGGGCTATGTGGATGTGGAAACCGCTGCCACACCGCTGGCCATCATGAAGGCCGCCATCAAGAGCGGCGATGCCAGCCTCCTGAGCCAGCTGCCCTCGTCCATGGACATGCTGCTGGGACAGACGGGCGGTTCACTGGGTGAGGTCAGTGCCATCTGTCTGCTCATCGGCTGCATCTTCATGCTCGTCCGCAAGATCATCACCTGGCACATCCCCGTCTCCATCCTTGGCACCGTCTTCGTCCTCGCTGGCCTCTTCCACCTCATCGACCCCAGCTATGCCGCCCCCTTCCAGGTCATCCTCTCGGGTGGTCTCATGCTTGGTGCCTGTTTCATGGCCACCGACTACGTCACCTCGCCCATGACAGGAAAAGGCCAACTCATCTACGGCATCGCCATCGGTGTACTGACGGTGCTTATTCGTGACTTCGGCTCCTATCCCGAGGGCATGAGCTTTGCCATCCTCATCATGAACGGCTTCACACCGTTGATTAACACATACATAAAGCCCAAGCGATTTGGGGAAGTGAAGAAATAGCCTCACCCCCATCCCCTCTCCCAAGGAGAGGGGCGTAGTAACCAATTACACATTACAAACCCTTTAACATGAAAGTCCTCAATCTCCAAAAGTATATACTCCCCCTCTCCTTGGGAGAGGGGTCGGGGGTGAGGCTCCTGTTATGAAAAAGTTACCATCCACACTACCCAATATGCTCTGCGTGCTGACCCTCATCTCGGTCATCGCCGCCGGAGCATTGGCCTACGTGAACAAAATCACGGCTGGCCCCATCGAAGAAAATAAGGCACGCACCCTGGCCGAAGGTATCAACTCGGTGTTGGGCGTTTCTGATGCCCAAGTGCAGGACACCAAGACCGTACAGGATGCCAACGGCAACGATGTCATCATCTATGCCACCGACAAGGGCGTGGCCGTGCAATCCATCGACCCCAACGGCTTCGGCGGCAAGTTGAAGGTGCTCGTCGGTTTTGCCGACGAAGGCTCCATCAAGGGCTACACCGTCCTGGAACACGCCGAGACCCCCGGCCTTGGTGCCAAAGCGGGCTTTTGGTTCCAGAAGGGCGAGAAGGGCGACATCATCGGCAAGAACCCCGGTGAGAAGGCACTGACCGTCTCCAAGGACGGTGGCGACGTGGATGCCATCACCGCCTCCACCATCACCTCCCGCGCCTTCCTCCGTGCCGTCAACGTCGCCTTCCAAGCCTATGCCGGAGCCTCTGCAACGGACGGGCAGACGGGTGCAAGTCAACAGCAACACCCGAAAATTAAAAATGAAAAGTGAAAAGTAAACAATAAATGTTTCACTTTTCACTCCTTCACTTTTCACTTCAATAATATGAAATATATTAAAATACTTTGGAACGGCATCCTCAAGGAAAATCCGACCTTTGTCCTTCTCCTTGGCATGTGCCCCACGCTGGGAACCACATCCAGCGCCATCAATGGAATGTCGATGGGCTTGGCAACAATGGCCGTGCTCATCTTCTCGAACCTCATCATCTCCTGCATCAAGAGCCTCGTGCCAGACATGGTGCGCATACCCTCGTACATCGTGGTGATTGCCAGCCTCGTGACGGCGCTGCAGATGATCATGCAAGCCTTCACGCCAGAGGTATATAAGACCCTTGGCCTCTTCATTCCGCTCATCGTGGTAAACTGCATCATCCTCGGTCGCGCCGAAGCATTCGCAGCCAAGAACGGTCCCGTGGAGAGCCTCTTCGACGGCATCGGCATTGGCCTCGGCTTCACCATCGCCCTAACGCTTCTCGGCGGCATCCGCGAACTCCTCGGCACCGGCAAGCTCTTCGATACCACCATCTACAGCGAGAACTACGGTATGCTCCTTTTCGTCCTCGCCCCTGGTGCCTTCATCGCCCTCGGCTATCTGATTGCTGCGGTGAAGAAAGTAGCAAAGATATAGGACTCGCGCTGTGCGCGAAGTTTAAAGTTTAAGGTTTAATATTTAATGTAAATACCGTTAGACCTAAGAGAACCTAAATGGCAAACATCGCAAACAGCAAGAACACTCCTCATTAAACTTCAAACATTAAACATTAAACTGCGGGCTTTGCCCGCGAACAGATATGGCTTATCTCTTAATATTCTTCTCAGCCATCTTCGTCAACAACATCGTGTTCTCGCAGTTCCTCGGAATCTGCCCGTTCCTCGGTGTGTCGAAGAAAGTCGATACCGCACTCGGCATGTCGGCTGCCGTGGCTTTCGTGCTTACTATCGCCACGATTGTCACCTATCTCATCCAGGGGCTCTTGGAGAGCTACCATCTTGAATACCTGCAGACGATCGCTTTCATCCTCGTCATCGCCGCCCTCGTGCAGATGGTGGAGATTATCCTGAAGAAGGTGTCGCCCGCACTGTACCAGGCTCTCGGTGTCTTCCTGCCCCTCATCACCACCAACTGCTGCATCCTCGGCGTCGCCATCCTTGTTGCACAAGGAACCTACAACGCTCAGGGACTGGAGCCTAACCTGCTCACGGGTGTCATCTATGCCGTGAGTACCGCCCTCGGCTTCGGCCTCGCCCTGACCATCTTCGCCGCTATCCGCGAGCAGCTGGCCATGATGGACGTTCCCAAAGGCATGGCAGGAATGCCCATAGCCCTCGTCGTTGCCGGTCTCCTCGCCATGGCCTTCATGGGCTTCGGAGGTGTTGATAACGGCCTCGCCAAAGTCTTCGGGCTTTAAGCGCCCCCACCTATCACATTCTAACATGAGGGATGTGCCATATCAACTGGCACATCCCTCATTTTTTCGGTATATTCTCTGTTTCTTTCAGAATTACATCACGCCGACAGGGAACTGCATGGTAGAACAGTGGAGGGAGCCGTGCTGGCGGATGAGGACACGGCAGTCGATGGGCACGATGTCATAGCGCGGGAAGGCTTTCTGCAACTGTCGGCGGGCTTGCTCGTCGCGGTCGGGCTGGCCATAGGTGGGCATGAGCACGGCGCGATTGATGACGAGGAAATTGGCGTAGGTGGCCGGGAGACGGTGCCCGTCTTCGGGGTCGTTGATGGGGGCTGGGAGGGGCAGGGGGAGGAGGCGGAAGCCCATGTCGGCGGACGCACCGCCAACAATAGAGCACGCGGAGGTGGGACAGAAGGATTGCAGTTGCAGTTCCATGGCGCGGAGGGCTTCGTAGTGCTCATCAGCTGGGTTTGTGCACTGGACGTAGGCGATGGTGCCGTTGGGGCAGAAGCGAGCGAGGGTGTCGATGTGGCTGTCGGTGTCGTCACCAGCCAGATAGCCGTGATCCAGCCACAGGACACGGTCGGCGTGGAAGTAACGCAGAAGCCGGGTCTCTATTTCCTGCGGGGTGAGTTCGGGGTTGCGATTGGGCGAAAGCAGACACTGGCTGGTGGTCATGAGTGTGCCGTGGCCGTCGCTCTCGATGCTGCCACCTTCGAGGACAAAGTCGAGGTGGGGTTCGTAACAACCGTTTAAAAGCTCTGTTTGAGCTTTTAAACGGTTGTTAATTTGATTATCCAACTCCGCGGGGAACTTGTTTCCCCATCCGTTGAACTGGAAGTCCAAAAGGCGTGGTCCGTCCTCGGTGAGGAGGGTGAGGAAGCCGTGGTCACGTGCCCAGGTGTCGTTGGTGGGACACTCGAAGTAGCGGACATGGGGCAGCAGACGGGCGGGAATGCGCTCTTGCAATAAAGCCTTGATGCGGTCCGGCTCGGGGGTGACGATGAGCAGCAACTCGCCGTGGATAAGGATTTCGAGGGCGATGCTGACATAGCAGTTATCAACCTCATGAAGCAGGGGTTCCCAGTCGGTGCCGGCATGGGGCCACGTGAGCTGCACGCCGCTCTGGGGGTGCCACTCGGGAGGGAAGAAGGTGCCCACAACTTCTGTCTGATTGACAATGGGGAGGTCTGCACGCTTCAAGTGAAGAGTGAGATCACTGATAACAGGGGTGGAGGGGGTGTAATGGAGAGCCACGGAGAGTTGAAAGTTGAAAGTTGAGAGTTGAAAGTTGAAAGTTCTTTTTCACCACAGATTACACAGATTACACGGATTCCCGAAACTCTGGCTTCCAATTATCATCTGTATTTCACAGATTTCTTGAAGCGTCAAGCGTCTCTTCGAGCCGAGCGCAGAGCGAAAGGCTACGCTGCTTTCGAATGCACTGCACAGGATACTTCGAGAAAGATCAGCACAGGATTACATTCAGCACCTGCGTAGCGTGCTGCGCGATAATCTGTGTCATATTCGATAGAAATTTCATCATCAGAGGACATGCAATCCGTGTAATCTGTGTAATCTGTGGTGTAATAGAGAATTAGTCGCGGAATCGGCGGGTGAGGTCTTGATAGGCATCGATGCGGCGGTCACGGAGGAAAGGCCACCAGCGGCGCACCTGTTCGGAGCGACGGAGGTCGATATCCACGATGAGGTTCTCTGCCTCGGTCTGCGAGGCTTCGGCAAGGAGTTCACCCTGCGGCCCGCAGACAAAGCTGGTGCCCCAGAACTGGATGCCGCGCGTCTGACCGCTGGGGTCGGGTTCGTGCCCCACACGGTTCACGGCAATGACGGGCAGTCCGTTGGCCACGGCGTGGCCGCGCTGCACAAGTTGCCATGCCTGACGCTGGCGCGCCTGCTCCTCGGGCGTGTCGCTGCTTTCATAGCCAATGGCGGTGGGATAGATGAGAATGTCTGCTCCGGCAAGAGCCATGAGTCGGGCCCCTTCGGGATACCACTGATCCCAGCATACCTGCACACCGAGTTTGCCAACAGAAGTCTCAATAGGCCGGAAACCGAGGTCACCGGGGGTGAAGTAAAACTTCTCATAGTAGGCCGGGTCGTCGGGGATGTGCATCTTGCGGTGAATACCGGCGATGCTGCCATCACGCTCAAAGACCACAGCGGTGTTGTGATAGAGACCAGGCGCACGACGCTCGAAGAGGCTGGTGACAAGCACCACATTGCACTCGCGCGCGAGCGCACTATAATAAGAGGTGGAGGGACCGGGGATGGATTCGGCGAGGTCGAAGCAATCGACGTTCTCTGTCTGACAGAAGTAAAGCGTGTTGTGCAATTCCTGCAAGACGACGAGTTGTGCTCCGCGAGCAGCCACGTCACGGATGGAAGCGGCGAGACGCTGACGGTTCTCGTCAACGGAAGGTATGCAGGATTGCTGGATGAGGGCGGCGAGCATTTATTGATGAATGAATAATGAAAAATGAAGAATGAATAATGAAAAGTGAAGAATGAAGAATAAAGAATGAAGAATGAAGGGCCTGGCGGGAAAACCGTCAGGCGCACTGGTCACAGGTGGATGACCTGGTCGCAGAAGGAAAGGAGGATGGGGTCGTGGGAGACGACGAGGGCGGCACGCTCCTCTTCATGACAGGCACGCAGGAGGGACAGGGCCACCCGCTGTGTGCAGTCCTCGTCAAGGGCGGAAGTGGGTTCGTCAAGGAGAAGAAGGGGTTTGGGCAGAGCGAGGGCGGCAGCAAGCAGCAGGCGTTGCCGCTGCCCGCCCGAAAGTTTGGTGGCATCCTGTTTCAGGAGGCCGTCTTCCAGTCCCAGTGATTTCATCATTGCCGGCAAGAGCCGTGCGCCATTCAACGGCACATTGTGCTCCAGGCTGTGGGTGAGAGAAACAAGGTCTGCCCCTTTCTCGGCCAGAGGCTGCAACTCTTGTGGCACGTATGCCGTCTGACGACGAATCTCATGGATGTGTGCTACATCCAGAGGGTGGCCGCACACCTCTGCCGTGCCAGCTGTGAAAGGGACAAAACCCAGGACGGCACGCAGAAGCGATGTCTTTCCACAACCGCTCTCGCCGGTGATGCCTACAAGCTGGCCTCGGCCCACCACGAGGTCAAGGCCAGTAAAGAGGGTATGATTGCCAAAGGCGATGGAAACGGAACGGAGGGTGAGCATCAGTTGGCAGCCGTGAACTCTTCGAGGAAGCGGACATCATTCTCCGAGAAGAGGCGGAGATCCTTGACCTGGTACTTGAGGTTGGCAATGCGCTCGATACCCATACCGAAGGCGTAGCCTGTGTAGATGGTGGAGTCGATGCCATTGGCCTCCAGAACAGCGGGGTCAACCATGCCGCAACCCAGGATCTCGAGCCAGCCGGAACCCTTGCACATGGAACAGCCCTTGCCGCCGCAGATGGTGCAACTGACATCCATCTCTGCCGACGGCTCGGTGAAGGGGAAGAAGCTGGGACGCAGACGAATCTGTGTCTCGGGGCCGAACATTTCCTGTGCAAAGAGCAGCAGTACCTGCTTCAAATCCTTGAAGCTGACGTTCTTATCGACATACAATCCCTCCACCTGATGGAAGAAACAGTGCGCTCGGGCACTCACGGCCTCGTTGCGATAGACACGTCCCGGACAGATGACACGGATGGGTGGCTGTGTGCGCTCCATCACGCGAGCTTGGACGCTGGAAGTGTGTGAACGCAGGATGATGTCGGGATGCGCCTCCACGAAGAAGGTGTCCTGCATGTCGCGTGCCGGATGGTCGTCGGCAAAGTTCATGGAACTATAGACGTGCCAGTCATCTTCCACCTCGGGGCCTTCAGCCAGTGTGAAGCCCAGCCGCGAGAAGATATCCACGATCTCGTTCTTCACGATGGTCAGGGGATGACGCGTACCCATTGCGATGGGATAGGGTGTGCGCGTGAGGTCCACATCATCGGCGGTAGTCTCCTGTGCAGCGGCGGCCGCCTTCAGTTCGTTAATGCGCTCCGTGGCGCGATTCTTGAGTTCATTGATGCGCATGCCGAGTTCCTTTTTCATCTCGGCGGGCACGGTGCGGAAGTCCTCCATGAGGCGGCTGATCTCTCCCTTCTTGCTGAGATAGCGGATGCGCAGTGCCTCGGCTTCTTCAGGGTTGGCAGCCGTGAGCTGGCTGACTTCTTCGAGCAGTTGCTTGATTCTTTCGAGCATGTGTAACTATTTCTGTTGATATATATTCAAAAATGTGTGCAAAGTTACACATTTCTTCCCAAATGTGAACGATGAATGGAAAGAAAAGTGTACTTTTGCACGATTTTAGCCAAAAAGAAATAGAAAAAGCACCCTTGTCATGAAAGGAACGCGGTTGTTACCGCTCTTATTCGTCCTCCTGTTGGGCTTAGGCTGTACGCATCAGCCGTCCTTTGTCAACGTGTCCGTGAATACTGTTTCCACCTCCCAGCAGGACAGTTCAGATGTCGATTTGGAGGAAGCCGAAGACACCTTTTTGATGGATGAGGAAATGGATGAAGAGCCGTTACCCGTCACGGTGGACGAGCTTTTCGATGACTTCCTGTTTGCCTTCGACCAGAACAGCCGCCTCCAGCGCCAGCGCATTCGCTTCCCGTTCCCCATTGTAGAAGCCAACGGCGAGACACGACATATACAGCCATCCGAGTGGACAACGCGCTCGCTCTTTCCCGGACAGGATTTCTGCACAGTCCTGTGGAACAGCCGTTCACAAATGTCTCTTGTCCAGGACTCAGCGGTCTGCCGTGCCACGGTGGAACAAATCTATCTGCACAGCCGACAAATCGAAGCCTATCTCTTTGAACGTGACAGCACCACCGGCCAGTGGATGCTTGCAGAGCAGCGCCAACTGCCATTCGAGCACTCCGAGCTACAGGACTTTCTGGATTTCTACCGCGAGTGGGCCACAGACAGTATCTATCAGCGACAACATGTTCAAGATCCGTTGAGCATGGTGCTCACCGATGAGAATGAGGAAAACGGCACCATCGAGGGCACCATCGACGTGGACCAGTGGTTTGAGTTCGCGCCCGACCTGCCGGGCGATGTCATCACCAACATCGACTACGGGCAGACCTATCACCATCCCCACCGCATGATTCTGCAGGTGAGAGGCTTCAGCAACAGCCTCCAGATCCTGCTGACGTTCCACCGCGACGCTGCCGGCAGTTGGCGGCTGACTAAATATGAGAACTGACACCTATGACATGTATCAATCATTGTTCCTTGCGCGAGCGCAACACGTTTGGCATTGACGCCACGGCCTACCGGCTGCTGGAATATTACATCGTGGAAGAACTGCAAGCCTTCATCCGCCAGCGGCGGGAGAACGGCGACACCACTCCCCTACTCCACATCGGCGGCGGCAGCAACCTGCTGTTCCTCGGCGACTTCGAGGGGACAGTCCTTCACAGCGGCATCCGCCACATTGAGGTGACGGCCGAGGAAGGCGACAGCGTCTATGTGCGTGTCGGTGCCGGTGTCATCTGGGATGAGTGGGTACAGTATGCCATCGACAGCAGCTGGTATGGTCTGGAGAATCTGTCTCTCATACCCGGCGAGGTGGGTGCCAGCGCCGTGCAGAACATCGGAGCCTACGGTGCCGAGGCCAAGGACTTGATACTCTTTGTCGATACAGTAGATCTGCGAACGGGCGAGGTGCGCCACTTCACGGCAGAAGAGTGCCGGTATGGTTATCGAGACAGCATCTTCAAGCGAGAACTGCGGGGCCGCTATGCCGTCACCCACGTCCACTTCCGCCTCTCACACAACTTCCAGCCCCGTCTGGACTACGGCAATATCCGCCACGCCCTGCAAACCCGGGGCATCGAAGAATGCGACCTGACGCCACAAGCGCTGCGACAGGTCATCATAGAGATTCGCCGTTCCAAACTGCCCGAACCCAGCGAAATGGGCAATGCCGGCAGTTTCTTCACCAACCCCATAGTGCCGCGAGCCGACTACGAGCGCATCGCAGCCCTGCACCCCGATGCCCCCCATTATGACGTGGACGCAGACCGCGTGAAGATTCCCGCAGGGTGGATGATCGAGCAATGTGGCTGGAAGGGTCGCTCGCTGGGGCGTGCCGGTGTCTATGAGAAGCAGGCACTCGTGCTGGTCAATCGCGGCGGTGCCACAGGTCAGGAGGTGGCAGCACTGTGCCACGCCATCCAGCACGACGTGCAGGAACGCTTCGGCATCCGCATCACGCCGGAGGTGAACTTCATCGGTTGAAGGTCTTCAGCAGGAAGCTTGGCGCGCAGCGCAGACAGACCCCGAAGGAGAAGTTATTGGCAAAGGTGGCAGCATCCACACGCCCGTCGGCATGAGTGAGGCGGCCCGCCGACAGCGGATAAACATCAACTTTAACCCCAAGCTCATAATCCGCTGAGAAAGAATATCTCCACTCAGTACCAATATTAGGTGTCAGCAGGTGTGCAAAGTGCGCACCTGCTTCTTTTTGCGAGAGCGTGGAATAGAACGGAGCACCGTAGAGCGACACAAAGTCACGCGCATAAAACAGTCCGCCAAACAACCGGAAGCCACCTGCCAGCTGCGCATCCACCTGTGCCATGCCAGCCACTCCCGCGTCAAAGGGCCACATCTTTCCACTCTGCTGCCAGCAGCCCAAAACGGCGGTTTCAACGGTGAGCGAGCGCAGCAAACGCCCCGCTGCGTTCCACGTCATTCCCACGCCCACGGCACCGTTGGTGATGGTCTGCACACCCATGTCCGTGTTGTCCTGCTCGCCGCCACGGTGCTGGACGAGGATGTTGACGGGGATGTACCAGTTGAGAGATGAGAGTTTAGAGTTTAGAGTTATGCACTGCGTGATGCCCACGGTGAAAGCCTCCTGATGGGTGTCCTCCTCGAAGATATAGCTTTGCCAGTTCAGCCACGCATCCATCTTCCATCGCGGACGGTTCACCAGCAGTTGGAACCCCGCTTCGGGGTCCTGTGTCAGCGTCAGTTCAGGATTCCACAACGGCCGCAGCACTCCGTGGCGTTCGCCACCATGGATGTTACCCAGCACAAAATCTACACAGCCCACCCGTGCCTGTGCCCGCAGCAGCGGCAGCACATGGGCACCACGCTGATACTGATTACCTTTCCAGCGACCTATATCGTGATAAGCGTAGCATGGATATTTGTTGGCTCCGTCATAGACCAGCGCATGGAAACCCGCCTCCAGCAGCACGTTCTCCAGCGGCTGATAGGTCAGCCGCGGCTGCACCCAGAATCCCGGCAGCGAATAGCCTTTGGACTGTTCCCCCTCAAACTCATTGTCTTTGAAAAAGGAGATATTGTCAATGGACAGACGCAATGTGCCCGCAGCAGCAGCATCCAATGTGCCCGTCACAGCATCCATGCGCCGATCGGCAGAGAGCGCCGGGGTTGCGAGGTCGTGCCCCGCCGCATCGGACTGTGCATGAATGGGTTGTGCAGCAAGCAAGCATGACATGCACATGGCGAAAGGAATAACAGAAAGCACTCTGGACATCACAGATTTGATATTTACCGGGGCAAAGATAGAGATAAATCCCGACATACAAGCCCACAGACAAAAAAAAGTTGCTGGAAACCCCTAAATTACAACACGTCCGCATGTGATAAAATTCACATCCGCATGTGATAAAATTCACGTCCGCACGTGATGAAGTTTACGTCCGCACGTGATGAAGTTTACGTCCGCACGTGATGGCCTTTACGTCCGCACGTGTTTCAGCAAAACAACTTGTATTACTTCGGCAGGCCCGCCTCCTCTGACATCTACACCTGCTTCTTATCCCTTCAACGGCCGCCCTCAACCATTTGAATACCTGGTCAAATTGTTAAAAAACAACAAAAAACAGGGAACCCACATCAAAATGTTGAGGAAAACCTTGTCGGAAGAGAAAAATTGAATTACCTTTGCGACGTGTTTTTCATGGTATTAGATTTAAGGTTAATGAAGAGCGGGTTGTCGTGATGACAACCTGCTCCTTTTTTCTGTGCATTCATTTGTTAAAAAAACACATACGCGCGCATAATTTTTAACATTAAGCACTTCTTTCCCGTAAATTATACGTAACTTTGCCGCCAAATTTGTAAATCATAACAAAATGGCACAAACAATTCAAAAGACTCTCAGGGACAGCGCGGCCATGCGCTGGACCGCACTGCTGCTGCTGGCACTGGCCATGTTCTGCAGCTACATCTTCATGGACATCCTCTCTCCCATCAAGGACCTGATGCAGGAGACGCGCGGCTGGGACAGCACCGCCTTCGGCACGATGCAAGGTTCCGAGGTGTTTCTCAACGTCTTCGCCTTCTTCCTCATCTTCGCCGGCATCATCCTGGACAAGATGGGCGTGCGCTTCACCGCTGTGCTCTCCGCGGCCGTGATGCTGGTGGGAGCCTGCATCAAGTGGTATGCAGTGAGCGAGGGGTTCATGGGCAGCGGCCTAGAGGCCTGGTTCACCCATAACCTCAACTATATCCCCGTCTTTGAGGAGCTGGGCGTGTCGCCTTTCTATGAAGGCATGCCCGCCTCGGCCAAGTTCGCGGCGTGCGGCTTCATGATTTTCGGCTGCGGCTGTGAGATGGCCGGCATCACGGTGTCGCGCGGTATCGTCAAGTGGTTCAAGGGCCGCGAGATGGCACTGGCCATGGGCTCGGAGATGGCGCTGGCCCGTCTGGGCGTGGCCACCTGCATGATTTTCTCGCCGTTCTTTGCCCGTCTGGGCGGTGTGGTGAGCGTCAGCCGCTCAGTGGCCTTCGGCGTGGTGTTGATGTGCATCGCCTTGATTATGACCATTGTCTATTTCGTCATGGACAAGAAACTGGATGCCCAGACGGGCGAGGCCGAGGAGAAGGACGACCCCTTCAAGATCAGCGACCTGGGACAGATTCTCACCTCCAGCGGCTTCTGGCTCGTGGCCCTGCTCTGCGTGCTCTACTACTCTGCCATCTTCCCCTTCCAGAAGTATGCCGTGAACATGCTGCAGTGCAACCTCACGCTGACGGCTCCCGCCGAGGGCACCTTCTGGGCCGGCAGCAGCGTGACCATCATCCAGTATGTGATCATGCTTGTGGTGGCCATTGCCGGTTTCGCCAGCAACTTCCAGAAGCAGAGCGCCAGCAAGTTCAGCTTGCTGGGCATCAGCATCGTAGCCCTCATCACCTATTGCTATATGGGCTTCATGCGCCAGTCCGCCGAGAGCATCTTTGCCGTCTTCCCGCTGCTGGCCGTGCTCATCACGCCCATCCTGGGAAGCTATGTTGACCACAAGGGCAAGGCCGCGTCCATGCTCATCCTGGGGTCGCTCCTGCTCATCGGCTGCCACCTGACCTTCGCCTTCATCCTCCCGCTGTTCAAGGGGTCGGCGGTCGGCGGCGTGGCCATTGCCTATCTGACCATCCTCGTGCTGGGTTCCAGCTTCTCGCTGGTGCCCGCCAGCCTGTGGCCCAGCGTGCCCAAGCTCGTCGATGCCAAGGTGATAGGCTCGGCCTACGCGCTCATCTTCTGGATACAGAACATCGGCCTGTGGCTGTTCCCACTGCTCATCGGCAAGGTGCTGGACAGCACCAACCCCGGTGTCACAGACCCCACACAGTTCAACTACACCGCCCCGCTGGTCATGCTGGCCGGTCTCGGCGTGGCGGCCCTCCTCCTCGGCTTCGTCCTCAAGATGGTGGATAAGAAGAAAGGGCTGGGGCTGGAAGAACCCAATATCAAGAGTTGAGTTTTGCTTTGAACACGGATTTCACGGATTTGACGGATTCCTTTCCGTGGGTCGTTCCATCAACAATCATATCCGTTTCATCCGTGATATCCGTGTTCGTAAATATATGAATAATTGATAATTAAAAGTTGAGAATGAAAAGGTTTTCCTGTATCCTCCTGTTTGCCGTCTGCACCGCAGCATCGGCACAGGAGTGGATAGACATTACCAGCCAGTATATCGAGGATCCCGCCTACAGCCGAGGCAACTACGACGAGTGGGACTACTGGGGCTGGGCCAGCTCCACCGCCACGCGCGCCGGAACACAGGAGTTCTGGAACGGCACATGGGACTTCAGCAAGACGGTGGAGGTGCCGGCCGCCGGACAATACCGCATCCGTGTCCAGGGCTACTACCGCCCTGGCGATTTCAGCAACGAGGGCGTAGCAGCATACCAGAACGGCACAGAGCAAATAGGGTGCTATCTCTACGCCAATGATGACGCCGTGCCCATGGCCAGCGTCTATGAGGCATCTTCAGATCACAGCCTGGGCGACTGCTGGCCATACGTCTATCGGGACAATGCCGGCACACGCGTCCGCATCTACTATCCCAACTCCATGGAGACAGGTGCGGCCATGTTCAGCATGGGCCACTACCAGAATGAGTTGCAAACCACCGTGGGCTCAGACAAGCAGCTCACCTTCGGCATCCGTCTTGACTGGGATGCCTTTGTCAACAGCAACTGGGTACTCTTCACCAACTGGCAGCTGGAGTGGTATGGCCAAGAGGTGCAGGTCACCAATATCAGCCTCTCACAGAAAGCCATCACCATGGCCGTGGGCGAGCAGACAACCCTCGAGGGGTCTGTGTGGCCCGCCAACGCCACTTTCAAGAAGTTGCAATTTGAGAGTTCAGACGAAAGCGTAGCCACCGTGGATGCCGAGACGGGGGTCATCACCGCCGTGCGGCCGGGCACCGCCACCATCACGGTGACCATGGCCATTGGCAACAGCACCGCCAAGGCCACCTGCCAAGTCACGGTAGAGAAGTCACAGGTCAAAGTCGGCGACCTGCTGGTCAACGAGGTGCAGCAGGCCAATGTGGATATGTATATCGATCCGAGTTTCAACTTCGGAGGATGGATAGAATTGTATAACGCCACTGACAACAGCGTGAGCCTGAACGGACTATATATCTCCGACGACCCGCGGAACCTGCTCAAGATGCCACTGGACTCACGCTTTGGTGCAGTGCCGGCCCACGGTTTCCACAACATCTGGTTCGGCCATCATTCATGGTGGACACCCAAGACCGTGAACTTCAAGCTCGACTGTGACGGAGGCACCATCTATTTATCCGACGCCACAGGACACATCATCATCGAGCAGAGCTATCCGGCTGCCATCGCACGCACATCCTACGCCCGCAAAACCGACGGCGGCAACGAGTGGGGCTACACAGACCAGCCCACACCCGCAGCAACCAACGCCACATCGGCTTTTGCCCAGACACGTCTGGAAGCACCACGCTTCGACCGGGAAGGTGGTTTCTTCACCGGTCGCTTCAGCACGCAAGTGAAGAATATCCCCAGCGGAGCCATCCTGCGCTATACCACCGACGGCAGCACACCGACACTCACCAACGGCCAGACAAGCACCAACGGCATCTTCGAGAGTCAGGAGACAACCATCCTGCGCGTGCGCTTCTTCCAGGAAGGAATGCTCTCCAGTCCCGTGGTCACACGTTCCTTTATCAAGAAAACACGTGACTTCACACTCCCCGCCATCTCGCTCGTCTCTGATGAGCGCAACCTGACCGGTGCCGACTATGGCATCTTTGTCCAAGGCAACGGCAACGGCCGGCCAGGCAACGGACAGGCAGGCAACTGCAACTGGAACATGGACTGGGACCGCCCGGCCAACATCGAGTTCATCACCCCCGAGAAAGGAGTGACCGAGTTCAACCAGGAGGTGGGCATCGAGTCCAGCGGAGGCTGGAGCCGCGCGTGGTCACCCCACTCATTCAACATCAAGGCCAACAAGATTTACGAGGGCGTGAACCACATGGACTATCAGTTCTTCCCCAACAAAGCCTTCCTGCGCCACAAGGGACTGAAGGTGCGCAACGGCGGCAACGACACCAGCCAGCGAATCAAGGACGGTGCCGTGCAGGAGGTCGTCAGGACATCGGGACTGTATGTGGAGACACAGTCCTTCCAGCCCGTGCACATCTACCAGAACGGCCGATACATCGGCGTGCTCAACCTGCGCGAGCCCAACAACAAGAACTACGCCTATGCCAACTACGGCATCGGCACCGACGATGACGAGATAGACCAGTGGAAGATGAGCCCCGACAGCGGCTATGTGCAGCAGGTGGGCACCAAGGACGTGTTCAATGAGTGGTATTCGCTTGCCGAGAACGCCGCCGATGCCTTGGCCTATGAGCGCATCAAGCAGATTGTCGATATCGAGGAGATATGCAACTATCTGGCCGTGCAGTTCTATCTGGCCGGCAACGACTATCCCAAGAACAACATCAAGAGTTTCCGCGAGCGCTCCGAGGGACAGAGCAACAGCCGCTTCCGCGCCATCCTCTTCGACCTCGCCTTCGCCTTTGCCCAGTCCAACGGCTTCACATGGTTCTTCGACAACTCACAGTATTGGACCTACGACCGCCTCTACGGCGCACAAGTCATTGCCAAGTACGGCACAGACCGCCTGTATGGTGAGATAGAGTTCGTCACCATCATCAAGAATATGCTGCAGAACGCGGAGTTCAAGAAGCAGCTTGTTGACCAGTGCTGCATCGTGACGGGCAGCGTCTTCGAACCCACTCGCGCACGGGAAGTCGTCACGGAACTCATCAACCGCATGGCTGCCGACGGACATAACGCCAGCAGCAGCGGAAACAGCATCATCAACAATATCACCACCAGCCGCCAGAACAGCACCTATAACAATATGCGCAGCTACTTCGGCCTCAGCAATCCATTGACGGTAAACCTCTCTGCCAACATCGAGGAAGCGGGGTTGCTCATCAACGGACTCAACGTGCCCACCGGCAAGTTCGCGGGCAAACTCTTTGCTCCCGTCACCGTGTCGGCAGCCGCACCCGCAGGCTACCGCTTCGCCGGCTGGCGCTCCAGCATGAGCTCAAAGGTTACCGAGATGTTCGGTAAAGGCACCACATGGTCCTATTATGACCAAGGTTCATTGGACGAGGAAGACTGGAAAAGCACGTCCTACGATGCCAGCGACTGGCAGACGGGAGCTGCACCCCTCGGCTATTTCGTCACAGACGGAAACAACTCACGCGGCTATCAGACCTTCCTGGAATACGGAGGCAACAACAGCAACAAATACCCCACCTACTATTTCCGCAAGGAAATAACGCTCAAGAATGCCAACGCCACGGCTTTCACCCTTGACTGGGTGGCCGACGACGGCTTTGTCATCTACGTGAACGGACAGGAGGCCGGGCGCTACCTCATGCCCTCCGGTCAGCCGTCCTTCAACACGTTCGCTACCACCTATGCACAAGGCAACCCGGACTCCGGCACCATGACCCTCAACAGCAGACTCTTCCATACCGGGCGCAACGTGATTGCGGTGGAACTGCACAACAACGCCGCCAACTCAACCGACGTCTTGTGGGATGCAGCATTGAGCATGGAAGAAGAGAGCGATGCCGATTTCGCCTCCCAGGAGCCCGACTATGAACTGCCCTCTGCCGGCAACATGACACTCGTGGCGATGTTCGAGCCGCTCACAGCAGAAGAACTGGCCGCCACAGACGCACACCCCGTCAAAATCAACGAGGTCAGCGCGGGCAATGACCTTTATGTCAACGACTACTTCAAGCGCAATGACTGGATAGAACTCTACAACACCACCGAAGAGGATATTGACGTGGCAGGCATGTATCTCTCAGACAAACTGGAGAACCCACTGAAGTACCAGATTCCTGCCTCCGATGCCGTTTCGACAGTGATACCGGCCCACGGGCACCTCGTCATCTGGACCGACAAGCTCGAGAATCTCACCCAGCTCCACGCTGACTTCAAGCTCAACAACGAAGACAGTTGCTGTGTCCTGCTCACGGCTGCCGACGAGAGCTGGAGCGACACCCTCTCCTACTGCCGCCACAATGGCTACCAGAGCGTGGGCCTCTACCCCGACGGCGGTTCACAGCTCTATGTCATGGACCGTCCCACCATCGGACAAGCCAACATGCTCACCACCACAGCCCAGCTGTGGCAGGAGCCCAAGGACTTCACAGACGGTGTGACGCCACTGCAACAGAACAAGCAGGAGTCTGGTATCATCTATGATCTCTCCGGACGACAAATAGTAAATGGTAAATCTGTAAATGGTAAATTACCACGCGGCATCTATATCATCAACGGTAAGAAAATTATTAAAGATTGAGAATGAATCACACCTTATTATATATACATGGATTTGCCAGCAGCGGAGCCACCGGCACGGCCACCAACATGCGGAGTGCATTGTACCCCGACGGCGTGCAGGTGATAGCCCCCGACGTGCCCGTCATGCCGGCTGAGGCATTACCCTTCCTGCGCCAGCAGGTGGAGACGCTGCAACCTGATCTCATCGTGGCCACCAGCATGGGTGCCATGTATGCCGAACAACTGCGAGGCTACCGGCGCATCCTTGTCAACCCCTCGTTCTTCATGGCCAAGCTCCTCACCTTCATGGGTATGGGGCGCAAAACTTTCCGCAACCCACGGCAGGACGGAGCCAAGGACTTCAAGGTCGATAAGGAAATGATTGCACAGTTCCGCGAAGTGGAGAAACAGAGTTTCCAAGGCATTACACCAGAGGACAAGGCACTGGTCTATGGTCTCTTCGGTGAGCATGACAAGCGCGTCAACTGCCAGCCGCAGTTCCTGAAGCACTACGGCCGCGACCACTTCCAGCTCTTCGACGGCGAACATTTCCTGAACGATGCCGTCCTCAAGCACACCGTCCTGCCCCTCGTCCGGCAACTGCTGAAAGCTGAATAATCAATAAACCATCAAATACAAGCATGACAACACCAAGAACCACCATCGTAGGCGCCAAGATCCGTGGCCTGCGTGAATCCAAAAATCTAAGTATCGAAGAGATTGCCGAGCACAGCGGACTGTCTGCAGAACAGATCCTCTCCATCGAGAACGACCAGAACCTGCCCTCTCTGGGGCCGCTCATCAAGATTGCACGTGCACTGGGCGTGCGACTGGGCACCTTCATGGATGACAACGACGCGCTGGGACCCGTGGTCACCCGCGCCGCAGACCGCGAACGAGACAGCAGCATCAGCTTCAGCAACGGTGCCACCGATGCCCGCAAACACATGGAGTATCACCCGCTGGCACAGCAGAAAGCCGGCCGACACATGGAACCCTTCATCATTGACATCAACCCCGAGGATACACCCGACTTCCAGCTCTCTGCCCACGAGGGCGAGGAGTTTATCTATGTGATGAGCGGCGAGGTGGAGATTGTCTATGGCAAGGAAAAGTATCTCCTGACCGAGGGCGACAGCATCTTCTATGACAGCATTGTGAAGCACCACGTCCACGGTGCCCCCAGCAAATCAGCAAAGATACTCGCTGTGGTGTATATCCCTTTCTGATTATTCAGATTATTCAGATTATTCAGATTACTCAGATTACTCAGAAATCAATCAGACAATGGAGAGTAACATGAAATTAGACATGGCAGGCCGTCCCCTGCCAGACAGGACCTACCCAGCTGAAACAGGCAGTGCCGGCTACACGCTCTATGAGCGCACCCTCGGCCAGTGGCTCGAACACTGGGCAGAGACCACACCCGATAAAGAATATATTGTCTATAGCGATAGAGACCTGCGCTTCACATGGGCACAGTTCAACCAGCGAGTCGATAACCTGGCCAAGGGTCTCATCTCCATCGGCGTCAAGAAAGGCAGCAATGTGGGCATCTGGGCCACCAACGTGCCCGACTGGCTCACCTTCCTCTACGCCACCGCCAAGATTGGCGCCGTGCTCGTTACCGTCAACACCAACTACAAGCAGAACGAGCTGGAATACCTGTGCAAGGACAGCGACATGCACACCCTCTGCATCACCGACGGCACGTGGGACTGCAACTATGTCGATATGACCTACACCATGCTGCCCGAACTCAAAACCTGCGAGCGCGGACACCTCCACAGTGAACGCTTCCCGCACATGAAGAACGTGGTATTCATCGGCATGGAGAAATACCGCGGCATGTATAATACAGCAGAACTGCTGCTGCTGGGACAGAACATCGAGGACGAAGAGCTGGACGAGATGAAAAAGAACGTCTCCTGCCACGACGTGTGCAACATGCAATACACGAGCGGCACCACGGGATTCCCCAAGGGCGTGATGCTCACCCATTTCAATATTGCCAATGATGGCTACTTCACGGGCGAGAACATGGGCTTCACCCAGGACGACAAGCTCTGTGTCTGCGTGCCCCTCTTCCACTGCTTCGGCGTGGTGCTGGCCACGATGAACTGCCTCACCCACGGCTGCACAGAGGTCATGGTGGAGAAGTTCGACCCGCTGCTGGTGCTGGCCTCCATCCACAAGGAACGCTGCACCGCCGTCTATGGTGTGCCCACCATGTTCATTGCCGAGCTCAACCACCCCATGTTCTCCATGTTTGACCTCACTTGTCTGCGCACGGGCATCATGGCCGGCAGCCTCTGTCCCGTGGAACTGATGAAGCAGGTGAGCGAGAAGATGTATATGACCATCACCAGCGTCTATGGCCTCACCGAAAGCTCACCCGGCATGACACAGACTTGCCTCAACGATACCTTCGAGCAGCGTTGCACCACCGTGGGGCGCGACTTCCCCTTCGTGGAGGTCAAGGTGCTCGACCCCGAGACGGGCGAGGAATGTCCTGTGGGCGTGCAAGGCGAGATGTGCTGCCGCGGCTTCAACGTGATGAAGGGCTACTACAAGAACCCCACCGCCACCGCCGAGGTCATCGACAAGAACGGCTTCCTGCACAGCGGCGACCTGGGCATCAAGGACGAGCAGGGTTTCTACAAGATAACGGGCCGCATCAAGGACATGATTATCCGCGGCGGCGAGAACATCTATCCCCGTGAGATCGAGGAGTTCCTCTACCATCTGCCCGGCGTGCGAGACGTGCAAGTGGCCGCCGTACCCTCTAAGAAGTATGGCGAGGAGGTGGGGGCCTTCATCATCTTGGAAGAAGGTGCTAAGCTGGAACCCGAGGACGTGCGCGAGTTCTGCCGCGGCAAGATTGCCCGCTACAAGATTCCCAAGTACGTCTTCTTCATCGACCAGTTCCCCCTCACGGGTAGCGGCAAGATCCAGAAGTTCAAGCTCAAGGAGATGAGCCTCGACCTCTGCCGCCAGCAGGGCATCGAGGTCATTTGACGATTGCCGGAAGATGACAGCCTACACCTTGCGCACGGGGTCGCAGGTGAGACCGCAGCCTAATTTCTTGAATATCTTGCGATCGACCTCACCCAACATGACGGTGGCGTGAACTTGACAGCCGTCCAGGAGGGGCAGGCTGTCAAGGGCACGACGACAATTCTCGTCGTGCTGTGAGAGGACAGCCAATGCCACAAGGACCTCGTCGGTATGCAGTCGCGGGTTATTGCCATGCAGCATCGATGTCTTCATCCGCTGTATGGGCGTGATCATGTCCTGCGGAATCAGTTTCAGGCTGTGGTCGATACCCGCCAGATATTTAGTGGCATTGAGCAATAAGGCAGCACAGGGTCCCAGGAGGTCTGAGGTGTCAGCGGTAATGATGGTTCCGTCTTCCAGTTCGATGGCGGCGGAGGGGTTTCCGCTCTGGAGGCGACGCTCGTAGGCCGCAACGGTCGTGGGACGGTAGGCGGTGGTGAGCTTCATCTGTTTCATCAGCAGCGCAATCTTGTTCACTTCCTCGTTGCCCTTCTTGCCGTCCAGCATCTCGCCCAAGGCAGCGTAGTAGCGACGAATAATCTCCTGCTTGGAGGCCTCGCAGCACACTTCATCGTCAGAAATGCAGAAGCCAGCCATGTTCACACCCATGTCTGTCGGCGACTTATAGGGACTCTCGCCGTAGATGCCCTCGAAGATGGCATTCAGCACAGGGAAGATCTCAATGTCACGGTTATAGTTGACCGTGGTCTTGCCGTAGGCTTCAAGATGGAAGTGATCAATCATGTTGACATCATTGAGGTCGGCCGTGGCAGCTTCGTAGGCCACATTGACGGGGTGCTTCAGGGGTATGGACCAGATGGGGAAGGTCTCGAACTTGGCATATCCAGCCTTCACGCCACGTCGGTTCTCGCCCCAGAGCTGACTGAGGCAGACGGCCATCTTGCCACTGCCGGGGCCGGGAGCCGTCACGACGACAAGTGGCCGTGTGGTCTCCACGAAGTCATTCTTGCCAAAGCCCTCCTCTGAATCTATCAACTCCACATTGGTGGGATAGCCTTCTATTAAATAATGGTAATACACGCGCACGCGACCCAGACGTTCCAGTTGCTCCCGGAAAGCGACGGCACTGCCCTGACCGTTGAAGTGGGTGATGACCACCGAAGTGACCAGAAGACCGCGCTCCGTGAACACGTCGCGTAGGCGCAGCACGTCCTCGTTGTAGGTGATGCCCAGGTCTCGACGCACCTTGTTGCGCTCGATGTCCTCAGCGGATATCACGATGACGATTTCTGCATCATCCTTCAGTTGCATAAGCATACGCAGCTTGCTGTCTGGTTGGAAACCGGGCAGTACACGGCTGGCATGGTAGTCGTCATAGAGTTTGCCACCAAACTCCATGTAGAGCTTATCACCGAACTGGGCGATGCGTTCCTTGATGTGCTCCGACTGGATGCGGAGATATTTCTCGTTATCGAATCCCTGTTTCATAACTCATTATTATAGAAGAACCACAGATTTCACAGATTAAACAGATTCTTTACTGCTTCTAATAATCTGTGTAATTGTTATCTAATTTTCACATATTTCCCATAATGGAAAGAGTTCAATCCGTGTAATCTGTGTAATCTGTGGTTTTGTTTAAGAAAAAATGTTCATCAACTAAATATCAGCTCTCCAGCGGGAAGAGGCCATAGAGCTTGGCATCTATCATGTCTGTGATGGAGGAGAAGTCCTGCGGGTTGGACTCGAACTTGCAGGTGTCACCATCCACGATGATGAGATTGCCCTTGTAGCCGGCAATCCATTCTTCGTAGCGGGCACCGAGTCCCTGTAGGTAATCAATGCGTATGCTCTGCTCATACTCCCTACCCCGCTTCTGTATCTGGCTGATGAGATTGGGGATGGTGGAGCGAATGTAGATCATCAGGTCGGGCAGCTTGACCAGCGACATCATGAGGTCGAAGAGGTCTGAGTAGTTCTCGAAGTCTCGGTCACTCATGTAGCCCTGCGCATGCAGGTTTGGCGCAAAGATGCGTGCATCCTCAAAGATGGTGCGGTCCTGGATGATGGTGTCCTGTGACTTGGAGATTTCCACCACATCCTTGAAGCGCTTGTTCAGGAAATAGACCTGCAGGTTGAAGGACCAGCGGGCCATGTCGTGGTAGAAGTCGTCGAGATAAGGGTTGAACTCAACAGATTCAAAGTTCGGCTTCCAGCCGTAGTGGTGGGCAAGCATCTTGGTGAGGGTGGTCTTGCCTGAACCGATGTTTCCTGCGATGGCGATATGCATGAGGGTAATTTACGATTTGACGATTTACAATTTACAATTTATTTATAAGTCTTATAAGTCATTTAAGTCTTATAGGTCATATAGGTCATATAGGTCTTATGATTCAACTGAAAAGTCCGAAGAGGGTGGTGTCTATCTTGTCAATGATGCCGGCGAAATCGGCGGGCCGATGCTGATAGTCAAGGTCATCGACCTCGATGGTGAGCACGCGCCCCTTGTATTTCTTGAAGATAAAATCCTCGTAGAGTGTGTTGAGGTTGCGCAGGTAGTCGATGGGCATGGACTGCTCATAGTCTCGCCCACGCTTCTGGATGTTCTGCACCAGATGCGGCACCGAGGCCCGCAGATAGATCATCAGGTCGGGATAGCGCACAATCTCCGTCATCTGCTCAAAGAGTTCCATATAGGTCTGGAAATCCCGGTCGGAGAGATTGCCCATTGCATAGTTGTTGGCCGTGAAGACATAGACGCCCTCATAGATGGAGCGGTCTTGAATAATGGTCTTCTCTGTCTTTTCCAGCTCCAGCAGATCACGGAAGCGTTGCTTGAGGAAGTAGATTTCAAGGTTGAACGACCAACGGGCAATGTCCTGATAGTAGTCCTCCAGATAGGGATTGACATCCACGGGTTCGAAATGCGCCTCCCAGCCATAATGCTGGGCCAGCATATTCGTGAGGGTGGTCTTGCCAGAGCCTATGTTTCCTGCAATAGCGATGTGCACGGTTGTATTTGACGATTTAATGATTGGACAATTTATGATTATAGAGCAACCTTTCAATTCTCAATTTTCAATTCTCAATTTTCAATTCTCAATTCTCAATTTATGGGAGCAGGATGTCCTGCAAGGTGTAATGGTCGATGAAACAACTGCGGTCCACATTGCCACGAATGCCCGGCACACGGCCGCTGGCGGAGTACTGCCACATCACGAAGGCGGCATCATCACACAATTCGGGCACATCGGTGGCATAGCGGGCAACCATATATTTATAGCCCGTGAAAGGACCTGACAGATGTTTGTTATAGAAGTCTCGGGAGGTGTAGAGGATGGGTTTCACGCAGTAATGCTTCTCCACCATGTTCAGGAAGTTGCGCAGCTTTTGCTGGAAGCGGGGAAGCGGCTCGCGACCGCGAATCTCAATGTCAATGATAGGAATGAGATCCTGATGGCGCAGATTGACCACGGAAACCATATTCTGGAACTGTAATTGCGGGCTTACATTGGGGCGGTAGAAATGATAGCACCCCACTTTCAGCCCCGCCTTGCGTGCCCCCTGAATATTGGTGCGATAGGTATCATCCACGAGCTGGGCACCCTCCGTGGCTTTCACATAGACGTAGGATACACCTCCTGCCCGTGCCACTGTTCGCCAGTCGATGTGTCCCTGATAATGTGAGACATCAATGCCTTGTAGCGTCTGATTGACTGTGTGGTGCCGCACATCGGCAGGCAGCTCCATCACATCGTCGGCCAGTGGCTCATTGGGTTGCAGACAAGCGACAAAAGGATCCGGCACGGGCAAGTCGTCTTCGCGCAACAGCTCCGCCTCACTCTTGCGGGTGCGCTTGTCCTTCTTCCCACGGTCAGTGGCAGCACTGGCCACAACACAGCACAGCGACACCATCAGCGCTATCCACAACAGGCGCTTCATGCGAGTTCAGAACCGTCGAAGTCCAACGGCAACAGTGCTTTCATGCTCTGGATGACATAAACACCTTCCGTGCCGTAGAGCAGCACACGGATGGGTTGGTGATAACGCGTCTCGGCTTCCAGCAATGCCTGCCGGCAGGAGCCACAGGGAGATACCGGTTTCTCGGTAAAGGCTCCGTTGGTGTAAGCAGCGATGGCGATGGCCACAGGAGCCACCTCCGGCGCATTGGCCTGTGCGGCAAAAAAAACGGTTCGCTCGGCACACAGACCTGTGGGAAACGCGGCATTCTCCTGATTGCTGCCACGGAACAAACGCCCATCTGCCAGCCGCAATGCAGCACCCACCTGGAAATGAGAATAGGGAGAGTAGCTGGTGCGGGTCATCTGCCGGGCTTCTTCCACCAGTTGCCGGTCCTCGGCAGACAGCTCATCAAGGCTGAAGAACTGTATTTGAGTGCTAATGATGAACTCTTTCATACGTCTTTTTTCTTTTGACGGCACAAATATACGGCGTTTTTTTCGGGTATTCAAGAAAAAACGCGTACTTTTGTGCGCGAATCACATTATTTTATTTATGAAGTGTCGATTTCTTACGTTTTTAGCAGCCCTCACGCTTATCACCGACGCATTTGCACAGTCGGGTATGAACGCACAATGGCGCTACATTGAGAAATACAAAGACATGGCCATCGACCAGATGCACCGATATCATGTGCCCGCGTCCATCACCCTGGCTCAGGGTCTATGCGAGAGTGCCGCCGGCCAGAGCCGTCTGGTGCGCGAGGCCCACAACCATTTTGGCATCAAGGTGGGAACAGGATGGAACGGCCCTTATATTGTGATGGCCGACGACCGGCCCAACGACCGTTTCCGCAAGTACAAGAACGATGCCGAGAGCTATGAGGACCACTCACGTTTTCTGCGTGGTAATCAGCGCTATTCATCCCTTTTCCAATTAAAGATTACCGACTACAAGGGCTGGGCCCACGGCTTGAAGCGCTGTGGCTATGCCACCAATCCCAACTATGCCCCCATGCTCATCGGCATGATCGAGCGTTATAACCTCACCCAGTTCGACGGTCAGAGAACCGGCAAACATCTCCGGGCCGTCGGAGAGAGCACTTTCTTTGCCGAGCATATTGTGTATAAGGTCAACAAGCGTTATATGATTATCGCCAACTCGGCCGACAGTTGGGAACGGATTTCACTGGAAACGGGAGTCAGTGTGCGCAAGTTGCACAAGTACAACGAGCGACCCAAGAACTCGGAAGTGCGCACCGGCGACATCATCTATCTGGAGAAGAAGCGCACTAAGGGCGACCGCTCGCTCCGGGGTGTGCCGCACACCGTGCAGGCTGGCGAGTCTGTGTATGACATCGCCCAGCGATATGGCATCCGCCTCAAGAACCTCTACCGCCTCAATGCCCTCTCACCAGATTACGAGCCCCAAGTGGGTGACCTTATCTGGGTGAGGTAATTTTTGGCTCGCGCTGCGCGCGAAGTTTAATGTTTAAGGTTTAAGGTTTAATGTGAGGACCTTTGACAGCAGACTTTGCAAGCAACAGAGCAAACACCATTAAACATTAAACATTAAACTGCGGCAAGGCCGCGCTAACACACATGGCAGACGACAAGAAGATTATCTTTTCCATGGTCGGCGTCAGCAAGACCATTCAGCAGACACAGAAGCAGGTGCTCAAGAACATCTACCTCAGCTTCTTCTACGGAGCCAAGATCGGCATCATCGGCCTCAACGGCTCGGGTAAATCCACGTTATTGAAAATCATTGCAGGCCTGGACCAGAGCTATCAGGGACACGTCGTGTTCTCGCCCGGCTACAGCGTGGGCTATCTGCCCCAGGAGCCACAGCTCGACGACCAGAAGACCGTGCGCCAAGTGGTGGAGGAAGGTGTGCAGCACATCGTGGATGCGCTGGCAGAATATGAGGAAATCAACGTGAAATTCGGTTTACCCGAATTTTATGAAGACGAAGACAAGATGAACGCCCTCTTTGCCCGGCAGGGAGAGTTGCAGGACATCATCGACGCCACAGATGCCTGGAACCTGGACACCCGGCTGGCCCGCGCCATGGACGCCCTGCGCTGCCCGCCACAGGACCAACTCTGTGGACAGCTCTCCGGCGGCGAGCGCCGCCGCGTGGCCCTTTGCCGTCTGCTGTTGCAGAAGCCCGATGTCCTGCTGCTTGACGAGCCCACCAACCACCTCGATGCCGAGAGCATCGACTGGCTGGAGCAGCACCTGAACCAGTATGAGGGAACCGTCATCGCCGTGACCCACGACCGCTATTTCCTCGACGATGTGGCAGGATGGATTCTGGAGCTGGACCGCGGCGAGGGCATCCCTTGGCAAGGCAACTACAGTGGCTGGCTGGAGCAGAAGAGCAAGCGTCTGGAACAGGAAGAGAAGACCGAGAGCAAACGTCGCAAGACGCTGCAACGAGAACTGGAGTGGGTGCGCATGGCACCCAAGGCGCGCCAGGCCAAGGGCAAGGCACGTCTCAGCTCCTACGAGAAGATGCTCAACGAGGACCAGCGCGAGAAGGAACAGCGGCTGGAAATCTACATCCCCAGCGGCCCGCGCCTGGGCAACAAGGTCATCGAGGCACATGGCGTAGCCAAGGCATACGGCGACAAAGTGCTCTTCCGCGACCTCAACTTCATGCTTCCGCCCAACGGCATCGTGGGAGTCATCGGTCCCAACGGTGCCGGCAAGACCACCCTCTTCCGCCTCATCATGGGACTGGAGAAGGCCGACGCGGGCACCTTCGAGGTGGGCGAGACGGTGAAGCTGGCCTACGTCGATCAGAGCCACCACGACATTCACGCCGATGCCACCGTCTATCAGACCATTTCGCAGGGCAACGAGTTGCTGCGGATGGGAGGCCGTGACATCAACGCGCGCGCGTACCTTAGTAGATTTAACTTCTCCGGTGCCGACCAGGAGAAGAAGTGCGGCGTGCTCAGCGGCGGTGAGCGCAACCGTCTGCACCTGGCCATGGCACTGAAAGAAGAAGGGAATGTGCTACTGCTTGACGAACCCACCAACGACATCGACGTCAACACCCTGCGCGCACTGGAAGAGGGTCTGGAGAGCTTTGCCGGCTGTGCCGTCGTCATCAGCCACGACCGCTGGTTCCTCGACCGCATCTGCACACACATCCTCGCCTTCGAGGGCGACGGCAACGTCTTCTTCTTCGAGGGAAGCTACACCGACTATGAGGCCAACAAGCTCAAACGCCTCGGGCTGGAGGAACCCCGACGCATCCGTTATCGCAAACTCACCGAGGACTGAACAGATAAGAAAATAAGATAATAAGATAATAAGATAATAAGAAAATAAGATAATAAGAAAAATAATTTTGTTCATCTACTTATATCAATTATGGCAAACAACAACGAACAACAAAAACAGGGCCAAGTCCAAGTGAACATGACCCCCGAAGTGGAAAAAGGTGTCTATTCCAACCTCGCCATCATGGGCTTCACGCCCACCGAGTTCATCATGGACTTCGTGTTTCACCATCCCGGTATGCCCCGGGCAAACGTGCAGAGCCGCGTGGTGATGTCGCCCGTCCAGACCAAGCGCCTCATGCGCCTTCTGGAGCAGAACATGGCAAACTACGAAAAGAACTTCGGCACCATTCGCCTGGCCGAGGAGAACACCCCGCAGAACGGTCCCATCTCACCCTTCAAGGTCAACTGAGG
>JAFSZU010000027.1 GCA_017455585.1 Bacteroidaceae bacterium
CGCCCACCGACTTCATGCTGGAGCCAATCTGGCGGCTCACACCCACGAACTTGGTGAGGTCCCAACGTGGAATCTTGCAGATCATGTAGTCGAGCGAAGGAGCCACGTAGGCGGAGTTGGTGGTGCCCATCTCGCCAATCTGGTCGAGGGTATAGCCCAGGGCAATCTTGGCTGCGACGAAGGCAAGGGGATAGCCTGTTGCCTTGGAAGCCAGCGCGCTGGAACGGGAGAGGCGGGCGTTGATTTCGATGATGCGGTAGTCGTTGGTCTGGGCGTTGAAAGCAAACTGGATGTTGCACTCACCCACGATGCCGAGGTGTTTCACGCAGCGGATGGTGATGTCCTGCAACATCTTCACCTGTTCCTCGGTGAGCGAACAGGTGGGCGCCACCACGATGCTCTCTCCCGTGTGGATGCCCAGCGGGTCGAAGTTCTCCATCGAGGCCACGGTGAAGCAGTGGTCGTTGGCGTCGCGGATGCACTCGAACTCGATCTCCTTCCAGCCCTTGAGGCTCTCCTCCACGAGGATTTGCGGGGCGAAGGTGAAAGCACTCTCTGCCACCTCGCGGAACTTCTCCTCGTCGGGGCAGATGCCGCTGCCGAGGCCGCCGAGGGCGTAGGCCGAGCGAATCATGATGGGGAATCCAATCTGGTGTGCGGCCTTCAGGGCATCGTCCATATTCTCCACGGCATGGCTCACGGGCACCTTCAGATCGACCTCAGCCAGCTTCTTGACGAAGAGGTCGCGGTCCTCGGTGTTCATGATGGCTTCCACGCTGGTGCCCAGCACCTCGACGCCATACTCCTTGAGGGTGCCGTTCAGATAAAGCTCTGTGCCGCAGTTGAGTGCCGTCTGTCCACCGAAGGCCAGCAGGATGCCGTCGGGGCGTTCCTTCTTGATGATTTCAGTTACAAAATAGGGCGTCACCGGTTGGAAATAGACCTTGTCGGCAATGCCCTCAGAAGTTTGGATGGTGGCGATGTTGGGGTTGACGAGTACGCTGGAGATGCCTTCCTCCCGCA
This sequence comes from Bacteroidaceae bacterium, assembly GCA_017455585.1. Classification (GTDB taxonomy): domain Bacteria; phylum Bacteroidota; class Bacteroidia; order Bacteroidales; family Bacteroidaceae; genus Physcousia. The sequence goes on from JAFSZU010000027.1 coordinate 1,024, forward strand.
GTGCTTTCAACGCTTGCGAACCTGAGTAGTCAAACTCACCGGCCTGTCCGATCTTCAAGGCTCCACTGCCTAAGACAAGTACTTTTTGCATTTTCTTTTTCATAAGACTATGTATTTTGTTAACTGAAGATAATGGTTTTATTCTTGTACGTGAGTATCTTGCGCTCGATGTGTTTGGACACGGCGCGCGAGAGCACAATCTTCTCCAGATCCTTGCCCTTGTGGGCGAGGCTGGCGGGGGTATCCTTGTGGGTGATGCGCGCCACATCCTGTTCGATGATGGGACCGGCATCCAGCTCTGCCGTCACATAGTGACTGGTGGCACCGATAATCTTTACGCCGCGCTCCCACGCCTGGTGATAGGGCTTGGCCCCCACGAAGGCGGGCAGAAAGGAGTGGTGGATATTGATGATGTGGTGGGGATAGGCGGCAATCATGTCATCGCTGATAATCTGCATGTAGCGTGCCAGGACGATGAAGGTGATGTGCTCGCGCTGCAATAGTTCCATCTCGGCCGCCTCCACCTCGGCCTTGTTGGAGTGGTCCTTGTTGATGGACCATACATAATAAGGTATATTGAACTGCTCGGCCACGAAGCGCAGGTCCTCATGGTTGCTGACAATGCAGGGGATATCCACGTTCCATTCTCCGGCCTTGTAGCGTGCCAGCAGGTCATAGAGGCAGTGGCTCATCTTGCTGACGAAGATGGCCATGCGCGGGCGCTCGTCGGAGAAATAGAGGTTGAACGTCATCTGGTAACGCTGTGCATAGAGGGTGGAGAGATACTCCTTGATCTTGGCCTTGGGAATCAAGAACGTGGCCAGTTCCCACTCGATGCGCATGAAGAACATGCCGTCTTCGCGGTCAACGTATTGGTCCAGATAGACAATGTTTCCTTGATTATCGGTGATGAATTTTGTTACTTCCGAGATAATTCCCGGCTGATCGGGGCAGTGAAGTAACAATATGGCGGTTGACTGCATAGACGCGTGTTTGCTTTTTCCGCGTGCAAAGGTAGTAAAAACTTTAAACTTGGAACTTGAAACTTGAAACTTTTTTATGTGCGAACCTCATATTTCTTGACGTATTTCTGTCCAGACAGGAATCTTTTTGCTACCTTTGCGCCGCTATTGGGAACAAACGTCGCCTTTTTATGGTTGATACAAGAACAAATGGTTAAATGGTAAATGCCCAAATAGCTAAATGGTAAATGGCTAAATGGTAAATGGCTAAATGGTAAATGGCTAAATGGTAAATGCTCATGATTTATCCGCATACCTTTGAAGAGAAGATTGGAATGACCGAAGTTCGCGGCCTGTTGAGCGGTCACTGCCTGAGTGCGCTGGGACGGCAGCGCGTGGAGGAAATGGCATTCCTCACGGATGGGGCGCAACTGCGCGAACTGCACCAGCAGGTGGGCGAACTGGCGCGGCTGCTGGAAGAGGGTGACGGCTTTCCCGAACAGGGCTACTATGACCTGCGCCCCACACTGCACCGCATCCGCATCGAGGGCACCTTCATCGAGGTCGATGAGATGTTCCAGCTCAAGCGGTCGCTGGAAACCATAGAGGCTATCGTGATGAAGTTGAAAGTTGGAAAGTTGAAAGTTGAAAGTTATGCTGGCACCGAGCGGGCAAACGAAATATCTGCTGATGCAGAGCGGAACAGATACAACGGGCTATCAGAGGAAAACACAGATGAAATGATTTATCCTGCCCTTGCACGAATGGCAGCTACACGATTGTGTGGTGATGCC
>JAFSZU010000028.1 GCA_017455585.1 Bacteroidaceae bacterium
GGAGCAAAATCCCACCCAATCAGCATCTGGCAAAACCACTTCAAAGATAATTTTGTGAGTCTCGTCACAAAATGAGCATTAAAATGGATAGTCTGGGGGCTACATATAGCGCTTTATGCCGAGTATGAAATATTCAGGTTATTGTCTTCACTTCCGTCATACGTTTCTTACTTTGAATGTATCGCTAACCCAAGAACTAACATGCAGTTTCAGCAGAAAGTTCAGCCAACCAATACATAGGTTAAACCCATTGCCTCGTCTGTCTATTCCTACGCCAAGTTGCGGCAGTATGTTGAACGTTGGAATAATCTCTCCAACCTGTCGTTTCTTCATTGGGTTGAAGAATCCTATATGCAGCCAAATCATTAGTGCTAAGATTCTGCGCTTGCCTATCGGTATCTCAGGGTGAAAGTCGAATGTACGCATAAATCTTACTTTGTTATGTAAAGTTTTCTTCCAACCACTCCATGTCATGCTGCTTGATATGCTCGTATGCCTCATCAACGAACTTCTTAACATCAGCCGTTTCGTCCAACAGCGTTGACCACGTACAAGGCGTTTCTGCGTATGCGTTCAGTGCCGCTCCCTCGCTGGTGTACTTATTAACTCGGAAACAATATTCTTTGATTTCATCTGCCGTGGTCTCAGGCGTTACGTCCATGACCTCGCTGGGATTGTAGTATCTTACCAGTATCGTTTTCATATCGCTCATTGTCTTACTTTAGTTTACTCAATGCTTCGTTGAACAGCGTTGGCATCTTACTGTATGAACCGCCAAACATTTCTCGTCTCATATACTGCGTGATGTCGCCGCTCCAGTAGTTACTCATGAACGTGTTCTCAACTTGCTTGTAGAGTTGCTGCACAACCTTTACGTTATGCTTCCTCGTTTCTTCACGCTCCTTTTCTAACTCGGCCATTCTTTGCTTTGCCATCTGCTTACGATTGCGCTTGAACTTACTTGTTATGCACTTTAGTATATTCAGTTTCATTTTCAATACCTCTTATTATTCCGTTTGTTAATCTGACTACTTTGTCGGTCAAACTCTCTACGTTTTCAGGATGGTCAACAACGGCAAGAGTATTGAATATCTCTGCCGCAAGTTCAGCCTTGATTTTTAGTCTTTCTTTTTCCATAACTCTTTTTTTTTCGTATTGTTTGTTTCTTAAATCTTGCTTACAAGAAAAATTCCCTTGATACGTCAGCCCACGCTTTCATTGCCGAATACATTACTGTGAACGTATGGTCGGGCAATGCGTCTATTCCGCTCTCATACAGATTCCACACCCAAGTATCGCACTCCGTTATTGCGTTCTTGTAGCGGACTACTATTGCTGGGATGCGTAGAACGAATCTTCCACTTTCATTGCGTAATTCTATGACCAATTCAACTTTCTTGTCGCTGATTCTCTCTACTCGGTGAATCGTTACCTCAAAGAACCACAGGCCATTGTCGCCTGAGATTTTCGCCTCTCTGTTCTCGCTTGTTAGAATATACGGCTTGTTAATCTTCAACATCTTGTTACTGCCGATGCTGTTAGGGTCAGGTAGATTGGCGAATATCTTTGCTACAACGCTGTTGGGCAGGACTACCTTGCCGCCGTCAGTAATGCGTTGCCTCAACCTCTCAATCTCTTCTGAGAACTTCCTGCACTTCATGTCCAAGCCGTCTCTTGCGTCAGACAACTTAGCAATCTCGTTGTTCTTGTCCTTAATCTCCGCTGCAAGAATCCTGCTTGCTAAGCGTTTCAATAATTTCTTCATACGTTTTGCGTTCTCGTTTGTTCGTTACACTCTAAATAACTTTGGTAGGCGTGGCGTAGTGCCTTGCTACGCTTGGTCGGGATGGCAAATGAATAGTTTACCGCCTACGGAAATAAAAGTGGCGAGCAAGGCACAAATAAAGCATCAACTATCTTCGCAGACTGTTGATGCCGAAAACTAACCTTTTTTGAATTTCTCTCACCCTTAGTAACCTTGTTCTATTACGTTCATGTCGATATACGTTTGACCAGCCAATATCGTATAGACGATGCGATTGTTTGGTTTCTCGCCTGGTTTTGACTTGAAGTATTCTCTATGCTGGTTATCGGCTACATCGGCCAGTCTCTGCGCTAATTCGTCTGCCGTGACGTGTTCCTCTACCCAAGGCATCGCCATTAGGTCTAAATCGTGCGTTACTGAGCCGTGAACTCCTAACGCCCAACCGCAAGCGGCAGCGGTCTCTCTTAGTTCAGGAAATCGGAATATCCAAAAGATGGCGTTGTTATCTTTCAATTTCTCCAAGTCAAACATATCTGAGTTAAATCTTGTTAAACTACCTCGGTGTTTCGTTCTTGCCTGTTATAAATAAGCAAAACGAATTTTGCTTATTTATAACGGAATTGAGCAGCAGAGACAGATGAATGACCAACCATGTATCAATGAGAATGAAATATGTAGATGTATTTGTACGCAGCCACATCCAGCGCACGTCCCAAGGATGGACGGTTGTTGCTGCGTACAAGCGTATCGCCATCTAAATTTGTCTCCATCTGTTCTCCACTGCTCCGTTTCCGTTTTATAAATGCGACAATCTGCGACATAAAGTTTCAAGTGTGACCTTATTCACCATGAGCATTTTAAGTCGGCTCTGATAGGCAATCCAAAGCCGCCTATAAGGTATTGCTGCGATGTCTGAACCTTTATTGCACCAGTCGCAATGTCACGGCTAACGCATTGGCTTGCGTCTCTTTCTTTGCTTCCGCGACTATTGCCGCATTCAGGCTTTCAAAGAACTCGCTTTAGTGGCAACCAGCGGAATCGAACCTGCCAAAGTTTCCATCACCGCAAATTTGAACTGAGATATTAGGATGTTGAAATCCAAGTTTATTTCAAGAGCGTTTTTATACTGGTGTCTTTCCCACTCACTCACCAGTCTGCTGCATGATTTCTGCTAAGTAACCGTTTGCTGCCGTCTATATTAACCTTGCTTTATCACCCTCTGTAAACCGACCACGGCAATCGTTCTCCGTCAGGTAGTATTAACCAGTCACGCTGTACAACTCCGACGAAAGACATTCCATCATCCGTAAACACAATTGCCTTTATGCCTCGGCTCTCTAAATCCGCTTTCGCTATATCTCCGCTGACGGGTGGCGTGACGTGGTTACGCAAGATATTTTCTACTGCCTCGTCAACTCTCTTTATGAAATCCAAGTATTGCTGTTCAAACTGGTCTTCCATAATCTCACGCCAACGCTTCATTTCTTCCGTTTCCTCAACGTTGAAACTCAATTCGTACTTTCCGTCAGGATTCCAGTTGAACGGCTTCATTCTTGGTGCGACATCTGCCGTCAGTGAGTTTACTCTTTTGATGTTGGAACTTATCGGCTGGCCGTTCAAAGTCACGCTGATTCCCATCACTTCTTTCCTCTGCCCGTTGACGCTGGAGTAACGGAACTGATTCGTGATGCGTTTCTTCTCCTTGTCATACACGCCCCAATACTTCTTTGAGAATGCTAAGACAGACTTACGCAAAAACCATCCTGCTATCCAATAGGCTTTGTCTGTATTCTGTTCGTCCTTGCCGTACACTACAGACTTTGGTACGTTGGCCACGTTACCTTTCACGTCCTTTGCCTTGTAGCACTTCTCTGAAATGTCCGTCAGCGTACACGCCACGCTGTAAACTCGGACTATCTTTGTTTCGCTTTTCATACGTTCTTCGTTTACGCCATTATAAACGATGCTTCCAAGTTCAAAGTTAGAAACGAAAATAACAGAGCGGAACTTGAAGCCTATTGTCTAATCAGGGTGCGTTTCACGATGACTCCGTACGCAATACCCCTATCGGTACGGAACCATCCTTTGAAGATAATAATTTCGGTGTACACGGAAACTGATTTGGCTTCATTGTTCTGCTTTGTTATTTTCGTTTTCACTGCTAATAACAGGTAACAACGCCAAACCTCGGAATTTTGCTACACTCTTAACACTAATTAAGAGCAAAAGAAAACCGCCTACTACTTTCACAAGCAATAGGCGGTTGGAACCAGTTGAATACACAACTTACGTCCATATACTCTCGTGTTTATATAATCTTGTGCAATAATTCTCCTTGTTTCTCGTTATTATAACAAACAACTCTCGTATGCCAACAATTGAAGAAATATTGAAACTTGAATACGTTGTCATTGAGACTGGCGACCACGCTGGTCGGATTCTCAGTGTTCACAACGTATCAAGCAACAATAACTTCATGGATTGTAAAGATAGCAATGGAAATCGTTTTAGTATCGCAGTTGACAATGTCAGACTTGCAACGCAAGATGAAATCTTAATGTTTCTGCGCTTGTAAGTTTTCTAAAGCCTCTTTCACTGGTATCATAGGTTGTATCGTGTGCAACCACTTTGCTACCTCATCGGTGTACACGTTTGCTCTTTCGCACCACTCCGCTGTAACACGATGGTCTGATAACGTCAATCCTAATGCTTCTGCTACCTCTTCCAACTCTTTCTTAACCTCATCTATGTTGTCGTGACGGCGGCGTAGTTTGCCGTCAGTATCTAAAAACCATTTGGCCATACTTTTCTGTGTTTATTATTGTAACCTCGTTATGATATGGTCGCCTACAACGACTTGCGTGAGATATAACTTTGTTAGTTGCCGAATACGCGTGACTGACATCTTGATTTGTTAAGTGCAAGATGTAGCGGATGTCCCTTGAAGTAATCCACGAAGCCCTTCTCGCGTAGCACCTTCAGATAGGTGGCCACGGTGGTATAGGCGGGCTTAGGCTGCTCCCAACGCTCCAGAATGTCCCAGGCGCAGGCGGCATGGCCCAAGTCCCAGAGTATCGTCATCACCTGGAACTCCGTTTTGGTCAGTGTCTGTTTATTCTTCATCGTTATTGGGGTTTTCTCGGTGCAAAGGAAGAGGGAAAAAGTGAATCTCGCAATATTCCGATATACCTTTCTACGCCGCCACGCCCCTTTTTAACCTTTATTCTTAGAAATGCAACAACTATTTGCAATCAAAAGGTTGAAAGACGGGAGCACAAAGGATTACTGGCAAAAACATTGGACATAATTGAAAACCCCGCCGCGCCGTCACGGCGAAGCGGGGGCCAGTGTACCTATAGGTTTTCGTTTACTAACTGCTTTATGGGGATTATAAGGTTTTTAGGTTATAAGGTTTTTAGGTTATAAGGTTTATAGGTTATCAGGTTTTTAAGGTTCCTCGCCGCGGGCTCGTTTCCGTTCGCTCTTGCGCATGGGCTGGCGATTGAGACGCCACACGGCATGGAAGAGGACGTAGCGGGGCGGGACATTGGTGTATGTCTCGATGCGGCCTTGGGCGTTGAGGATGTTGGTGGTGCTGCGCAGCTGGCCGAGGATGTCGAAGCCGTCGAGCATCACGACGAGGTTGCCCTTGAAGAAGGGACGTGCAAGGCGGGCTTTCCACATCCAGTCGGTGGTGTTCATCGAGGCATCGGCATAGCCGCGGCGGGCATAGAGCGTCAGGTCGGTCGAAAGTTGCAGCTTCCACGGCAGGTTCAGCAGGACGGAGAAGGTGGTCTTGTAGTCGGCCACATGGAAGTCCGTGAAGTCCGTGCGCGGGCTGTGAAGCCACTGCCACTTGGGCTCGCAGTCCAGCTTTAGGTTGCCCAGGTCGCCGAGGCTGTACCTGGCAATCAGCAGCGGGCTTAGGGTGGTGGTGCTGACGGTGCTGCGTTGCAGTTGTGTCGTACCCGTCAGATCTACACTGTGACGGTAGCCAACGGAAGGCACAACGTAGATGCGCAGTCGGCCTCGCTTGTCGAGCGGCAGGTTACCGATGCCATAGCCTCCGATGAATTCCCAGTTACCATTGATGCTGTAGGGCTTGTAGGTTCGGACACCTGTCTCGGGGTTGTAAAGCTGGCTCATGACCGTGGCGTTCTGCGTCAGGACGAAGTCTATGCCGCCCGTAAGCTTTATCTGCTTATTCTTGTAGTTCTTCTGATGATGCACCTGCATGCTGTGGCGGTAGATATTGTGCAGGTCGGAGTTGCCTTCGGTGATGTTCAGCGGGTCGGTGGCGTCACGGATGTTGACGTAGTTGAGCATCGAGGGGGCGTCGGCCTTCAGGCGATAGGCGATGAAGAGGGCGTTGCCGTTGTCCCAGCGTCCCTCGGCATAGCTCCAGTCGGTGTCGAGGAGGACGGTGCGGTGCGTGATGAGCGTATCGACCTGTCCGCGCTGGTAGTGCAATGTGCGGTTGAGCAGACTTATAGGTAGGCGCTGGCTGATGCTCCAACTACCGTTCTTCATCTTGGGGAACCACCAGAGGAAGGGTCGCAGGGAGTAGTAATGCTCGGTCAGACGGTAGCTGTAGCTGTTGGCGGCGTCCATGGTCCGCTCATACTCGGCCACGGAGGGCAGCACTCCAACATCCAGTGTGTCCGTGCGCTCCATTCGGTCTAAGAGGAAGAGCGAGGATTCCCGCTGCGTGTTGCGGTATTCGTAGCTGAGGTGGGTTTCCAAGGAGAGGTTGCGGCGGATGGTCCAATGGTACATGCCCTGTACCCACAACTTGCCATAGCGGTCAGGGTGGTCGCGGAAGTACTGGTCGCCATAAAATGGCGACCCACCTGACACTCGCTGGCGGTTGAAGCGGTCGTCGGCTTTCACGTCGTAGCAGGCATCGGTTTCGAATTCGAAGTAGTCGCTGGTGCCGTCCAGCTTGATGGCTGTGAAGGTCGAGAGGTTGGGATGCAGGGAATAACCGCTCCGCGAACCCTGTTGTTGGTTGGTATTGATGAGGGAGTCGCCGGCATTCCATGCTTGAGACTGGAAGGACGAACGGTTGTCCCATCGATGATAGTCAAAGCTGGGTCTGATGCGGAGCTGCACCTTCGGGAAGTTATACTGGAACTGGTTCCATGTGCTCACAGAGAGTGACTTGTCCTCCGCCACCGAGCGGCTATGCTCGCGGGTGTCGCCGCCGGGCAGGTAGTTCACGCGCTCCGTGACGGTTGTCACATCATTCGTCGTGTGCTCGGCGCGGACATTGCCCTCCAGCTTCCATTTCTTGTCGCGATCCTCAGTGAAATAGTCGATGCCGCCCTGTTGTCGCGTCTGCTGTCCCGGACTCACGCCCATCCTGTAGCCACCGCTTTCACCCGGTCGCTCGCCGTCGTTCAGGTTGTTGACATTGAAGTAGGCCGCAAGCCGCGAGTGGTCCGAGAAACGCATGGCCAAGAGGCGGGCGAGGTAACGAAGACCCTCTCCCCGCTCCACCTTTAGGGGGAGAGCCTCGATACGCTCTTTTGCTGTGCGCAGCCACTCCTCTCCCACACGGGAGGGGTTGGGGGTGGGTCTGCCCATACCTCCTTCCACATTCACCAGCCATCCGATGCTATATTCCCTCTTCAGCTTCACGTCCATCACATACTGCTTGTCGTTCTCCAACTGCTGTCCGAGGAACTCGCTCTTGTCTCCATACTTGTCATAAATCTCTACCTGCTTCACCGTATAGGCTGGCAGGTTCTCAAGCATCACGCGGTTGTCACCACGGAAGAAGTCTTTGCCATTGAGCAGCAGGGCCTCCACGCGCTTGCCGTTGACGGTGATTTCGCCACCGTCCTTCAACTCCACGCCCGGCAGCTGCTTCACCAGCGCATCGAGCATGGAACCCTCTGCCAACTGGAAGGCATCGGCGTTATAGACCACTGTGTCGCCACGATAGTAGAACATCACCTTCGAGGCGGTGACAGTCACTTCACGCATCGTATGACGTACAGTCTTGTGCATCAGGACGGGTGGCAGTTCGCGCACGAACTCCCGTCTGCCCACGTTGCTGAGGTTATAATCCACGTAGGTGGTGTCGTGCCCCTCGAAGGATGCCCGCAGGATGTAAGCCTCCTGACGGTGAGGCACTTCGAAATAGAAGTCCGATGTGTAGCCGCTATGATCCATATTCATCCAAAACGACTTGGCTTCACGTGTACTGAGCACGGTGCTGTCTCGTGTCATCAACGTTACCACAGCCCCTGGCAGGTCGTTGCGCGTCATGTTGTCTAATACCTTGCCGTGGATGCTCATCATCTCCTTGTCCTGCTTGCGCTGTACAAAAATTTGACGAAGAGCCTTCTTCACTTTCACCTTCACGGGTAGGCTCTTCGTCAGCCGCTCCACGGCATCAGGAACGTCTTCTTCCGCTACCGACTCCAACGTGACAGCAGCTTCCAATCCCAGCAGTTCATCCGTCACGAAAGTGATGGTCCACTCCTCCTGCTGCTCGTTGAGGCGGGCGAGGGCTTGGGAAAGTGAGAGATGACCCTCCCCCGAAAAGGGAGCGGTTACCTGTGCTGATATGGGGAATAAGGCCACGCACGCGTATATAATAATAAGGTATAGCAGTCGTTTCATTGCGCGCCTCCTTTCTGCACAAAGATGGTATCTCGCAGCTCTGTCAGTTGCAGCCCATCCAGCTCATTGAGGCTTTCGATGAACACTGCCAGGCTGTCCTCTTGGTTCCACTTGGTGTGAATACGGAGTCCTTTCAGTTGCTCATTACCGAAGGACACGGCTTTGCCATAATGCTGGCTCACAATCGCCAGCATGGAGTCCAAGCGGACATCGGCAAAAAGGATGGGTGTCCCCCGTAGCCCCCCGGCGGGGGGCGCTTGAAGGCTGCCAACCTTTTCATCCTCCGCCGGGGGATTATAGGGGGCCAGGATTTGTATGCTTGCCCACACCAACCCACCGAGGAAGACGGCAGCGAGGAAGACGGCGGCAATCTTGCGATAGAAGACCCATCCCGCCCTTCGGGCACCTCTCCCGTGATAGAGGGGAGTGGCTGCGCACAGTTTCTCCCCATTGATGACTTCCTCCTTCACCAGCATCAGGATAGCATGGCGGTCGGTGGCGAGTTCGTCGGTGCAGTCATCGGCGAGGAGGTAGCTGACGAGGCGGCGCTCTTCATCGGCCGTCGTCTCGCCGCGGAAGAAACGGTCGCGGAGTATCAAGGCATCATTCTCTTTCATAGTTGTATGGAGTTAAGGATTGTCTGGATGTTCATGGAAATAGGAACGTAGTTGCTGGCGGGCGCGGGTGAGGATGGAGCGTGTGTTGGCAGGCGTCTCGCCCAGGACGAGGGCGATGTCACGGGTCGTCATGTCGTCGAAGTACTGCATCGTGATGGCACTGCGTGCCTTGGGCTTCAGCGTGGCGAGTGCGAGGCGCAAGCGGCGCAGGTCGGCGTGCAGCTGTTCGCGCAGTTCCGTGTCCAGCTCGTCGGAGAGGCCATAGACCTCGCTTTCCTCAAGAGATACTGTTTCAGGGTGGCGGCTGCGCAACAGGTTCAGGCAGTGGTTCCTCAACGTCAGCAGGAAGAAACCCTCGGGCGACACCATGTCATCCAGCCGCTCACCTTGTCGCCACAGTCGCAGGAAAGTCTCCTGCACGGCGTCCTCGGCCTCCTGCCAATTGCCCAGCAGTGCCAGCGCCGTGCGCATTAGTCGCGTCCGCAGCGGCCAGTATTGTCGTTCAAATTCGAGTTGGTTCATTGTCTTGTTGTGATGCGTCTCTATTTATAGAACACATGAACCCCAGAAATGTTGCAAGAAGGATGTAGAAAAAAACGCCCCGCCACGTCTCACGACGCAGCGGGGCGATGTGCCTATAGGTCTTGATTGTTTACTAACTACTTTATGGAAATCGATTATCTTTTCTTCGGGTTCTTGTTGAAGTGCCAGACGGCGTGGAGCATGACGTAGTGGGGGAGGGAGCGGTACCAGGTGACGGTGCGGCCCTGGGCATTGATGCTGTAGTCGATGGGCGACAGCTGGTGCAGGAGGTCGAAGGCCTGGAGACTGAGGATGAACCTGCCCTTTGCCAGGGACTGGCTGAGGGAGGCGTTGACAACGAAGTTGTTTCGGTTGAGGTCGGCTGTGCCGTAGCCGCGACGGCTGAACATGGTGCCGTCGGCGGCGAGGGTGAGGCCTCCGAACCTGGTGCCCCAGAGGGCGGGTGTGGTGTAGGTGGCTTCGAGTCCGTACTGGAAGTCGAGGGCGGAAAGGGAAGACCCACCCCCTGCCCCTCCCGTGAGGGAGGGGAGTGGCTGCGCAGAGTGCCGCCAGTTGATTGACCCCACAGCGCGGACGTTCAAGGTCTTGCGGTTGTAGCGGATGTTCGCTCCGCTGTTGAGACCGAGGGTATTCACGGTGTTGACACTGCTCTCGTTTTCGCCCTCCAGCAAGGCGTGGTCCTTGGAATGATTCCAGTCTGCACCTGCGTCGAGATGCCACGTCCAGTAGCGCTTCTCGCCGATGGTGCGGTTGGTGCCGAAGTTGGCGCGGGCGGCGTAGGCGCCGCTGATGTTCATGGGTTTGTAGGTGCTGATGCCGGTGGCGGGGTCGTAGGTCAGGGACTGTGCGATGTCGCGATGGTGGTAGTCGAAGGAGGCAGAGAGGTTGTAGGAGTCGTTTCGCGGCCCGGTGCTGTCATAGTATCTGATGTTGAAGGTCGTCTTTGCCGTGGGTTTCAGGTCGGGGTTGCCCAGCTTGACGATGAGGGGCTGGCTGTCGTCGCGGAAGGTGATGCGGTCCAGCAGGAGGGTGCGCTCCTGGCTGAAGCCGACATTGAAGTTGAGGTCTCGCCGCCCGCCTTTCCACACGTTGCGATAGCGGAACGTGGCTTTAGGCAGGAACACGGTCTGGCGTGCCAGCGTGTCCAGCGTGCCGCGGTGGTAGTGGAGGCGTTCGCCGGACAGCGGCGTGCCCACCTCCAGCGCAAACCGCTGGTAGCTGATTTTGGCGTGGAACTGCGGATGCACATAGTAGGCGTTCTTGTAGAACATGAGACCCACGTCGTTGCTCCAGTCGCGGTCGCGGCTGTCATAGGAGTTCGCGGCATCGGTGATGGCGGTCAGGGCGTCAAGCTGCGAGGGGAGGAGGGGGGACAGGGAGGTGTCCTCGGCGGGAAAACCGCCGAGCACCAACGCATCGGGCTGTGAAGGACTGCCGGGCACCAACGGGGAGGTACCTTCGGGAGCGCTCGGCTTTGCCGCTTCGCTTTGCGAAGAACCCTCGGGAACGGTAACGGGGTGGTAGAGGTAGTCGCGGTTGTGCTGGCGGCGGCTGAAGAACCCGTCGCTGATGCCTATGCGCAGGGCGTTGGGCAGTTCCCATTGGTATCCCATGCGGCCGAGAAACCATGTGCTGCGGTTGAAGAGCGTGTTGGAGTTGTGGGTGGCTCCCCCATTCTCCTCCGAGGGGGTGGCCGTTCTTGTTTCATACCTTGTCGCACGCTCGCTCTCGTCGTTGCTGTGTTCAAAGTGGAAGAAGTATTCTAAATGCTTCTTGTCCTTGCCCACATTGAAGGATCCCTGAACATCGAATATAGCATTCCACGCCCGCCCCTCGCTGACGCCCACGGTGCGCTGGCTGACGGTGAGGCTGTCGCTCCACTGGTCGAAGGCGGAGTTGAACGAGCCGTCGCGACTGGCGTAGCTGTAACGGGCCAGGGAGTAGAGATAGAAGGGCTTGGACAGCGACAGCGTGTTGTTCAGGCTGAGCCTGCGGTTGCCCGCGCGGTTGAAGGACTCGGTGACGGACGTGGGTGTGCAGCCGTCGATGAACTGTTCGCGGCGCTGCTGCACGGTCTGCTCGTCGGTCGAAGAGGTGTAATCAGCGCTGAATGTCTCCTTCAGTTTGTCGCCCTTGGTCTGGTAGTTGAGTTCTCCGGCCACGCTGCGCGTCGTCAGCAGCGATCGCGGCTGGCGCGCCGGGTTCCACTGGTCGGACTGCCCGATATGGCGACCCTCGTTGACGTTATTCGCGTTGGCCAGGAGCGTGAAGCGCAGACGGTCGGTGAAGCCGAGGAGGAAGCCACGGGCAAGCCACCGCTCCTGAGTGCCTCCTGCCGCTTCTACATTGCCGATGTAGCCTTGGCTGTATTCGTCCTTCAGGTTCACGTCCATCACATAGCGGCGCGGCTCCACGTCGTAGCCCAGTGCCACGCTCTTGTCGGTCTGCTTCTCATAGACCTTCAGGTTCTTCACGGTGTAGTACGGCAGGTTCTCCAACAGCACCTTCTTGTTGCCGCCGAAGAACGAGCGGGAGCCGAGCAGCAGCTCATCCACCTTGCGCCCGTTGACGAATATCTCGCCGTCGACGTTCATGGTCACGCCCGGCAGCTGGCGGATGAGGTCGTCGAGCATGGAGCCGTCGGGCAGCCGGAAGGCCGTGGCGTCGTAGATGAGCGTGTCGCCGCGGTAGAACATCTTGATCTTGGTGGCCGTGACGGTCACCTCACGCATGGTCTTGGTCGTACCGCGGCGCATCTTCAATGTGGGCACTTCCACACCGTCCTCAGGCAAGGGACGGGGGATGGTCACCCGTTGCCACACGTCGTCGTAGCCCTCCTGGCTGGCGCGGACGAGGTACTGCGACTCGGCGGCACTCACTTCGGCGTTGAACTGTGCCCGAACCATCTTCATACCGCTTCCGTAGAAGACAACGATTTGTGCGGAATCCACCACCACGCTGCTGTCCGCGCGCAGGATGGAAACCTTTGCATAGGGCAGCGGCATCTCCAGGAAACCGTCCTCCACACAGCCTGAGAGGTGCACCGTCTTGCCTGTGAGGTCTCGTTCAGGCTTGTACTGTACAAAGATCTGCTTGCCCCTCGTCTTCACCTTCACGGGCTGTCCCTTGCATACCCGCGCCACCGCCTTGTCGGCTCTGAGATTCTTGGACGGCCGTGCCGAGACGCGCAGGTGTTCCAGATTGTTGTGGATGAAGTGGATGGCGTATTCTGTCTGCGCTGTTGCCAAAGAGTCAAGGGCAGTGGCGAGGGAAGACTCTTCCCCCGCCCTCCCTTGTAGGGAGGGAGAGGTTACTTGTGCGGATAGGGGAAATAACGCTGTCGCAAGGACATATATAATAAGGTATAACCGTTTCATCACTCAATCAATTTTAGAAGGTGACTACTCCTTCCCTTTGAGGGAAGGTGAGGGGAGGGTCTTAACAAACACAGTGTCTCTTTCTTCCGTCACCTGTAAACCGTCGAACTCATTGAGCATGGTGATGAACGTCGCCAGAGAATCCTCGCGGTCCCACGTGATGGTGAAGCGCAGGTTGCGCGATGCCTCGTCGAGGAACTGCACCTGCTGCTTGTAGTGCGCCGCCACCACAGAGAGAATGCTGTCCAAGCGGACGTCGGAGAAACGGACGGGCGAAGCCCCCCGTAGCCCCCCGGTGGGGGGCGTTTGAAGACTGCCAACCTTTTCATCCCCCACTGGGGGATTATAAGGGGTCAGGATTTGTATGCTTGCCCACGCCAGCGCGCCGAGGAAGACGGCGGCGATGAGGATGGCAGCCATGCGGCGGTAACGATTGAGTCTAAGGAGGAACGGATTTTCGGATGCAGTCCCCCTCTCTTGCGTCCTCAGTTCCAGAGACTTCTCCATCAGTTGATCTACAAAGTCCTCGGAGTGTGGTGACGATGGCGGTGTGATGCGGCGGAGGGCATCACGCAGGTCGGAATGAGTGTTGTTCATTGTTCTCAATGTTTAGGATAAGTGAGTAGAGTTTGCGGCGCAGACGATACAGGCGGCTGTAGAGGGCATCTGCTTCAGTGCCGAGGATGTAGGCTATGTCAGCCACGCCACGTTCCTCGGCATACCGCATGTAGAGCAGGTTGCGCTCCTCGTCCGTCAGGGTGGCGAGGGCTCGTGTCAGGCTCTCCACGCGGTCGGGGCGTCCTGTGGAGAAAGCGGCATCCAGCTCCGCCTCCGATACGTCGGCCAGTTCAATGGTGTGTCTGGCAACAGCTGGCGCATCTATGGGCAACGTCGGCACTTGTGGATGCAACCGCAAGTGATTCAGGGCTGTGTTATAGGCGATGCGACTGAGCCACGTCGGCAGCGAGGCACGCGCGGGGTCATAGCTGTCGAGTCCCTGAAATACCTTCAGCAAAGTATCCTGCAATACCTCCTCTGCCTCGGCGGCATGGTGTATCATGCCGCGGATCAGCGTCAGCAGTTGCTGCCCGTAGGCATCGACCAGCGTCTGGCAGGCACCGCGGTCACCAGCCCTGGCGGCACGTATCATCTGTATGTCATCTGTCTGTGTCATTCTACTCATATATACAACCTGCATCATGGAATCTGACGCTGCGACACACCTTTTTCACAAACTTTAAGTTTTATATCCTCGTCTATGAACTGAAAAGCCCCGCTGCATCATTATGACGCAACGGGGCAGGATGTCTATGCGTACAACTGTTCTTGTCGTTACTGTGTTCGGAGGGAGAGAGAACAGTTTATGAGCGTGACGCAAGGTCTTCGAGAATCTTCCAGACGTTGAGGAGGCCGCGGGGGACGTGGAAGCAGCCTTTCCACTTGCCGCCCTTGAGGGGCAGGAGAACTTCGCCCTGGCGGTTGAGATAACCATACCATTCGGGATAGTCGGGGTCGCGGAAATGGGTCCAGGTGTAGTCGTGAACGCGCTGGAACCAATCGAGACAGCGCTGGTCGCCCGTGAGTTGATAGCCCTTGATGAGGGAGATGAGGGTCTCGAGGTGCACCCACCAGAGCTTCTGGTCCCATTCGAGTTCATGGCGCGGGTGGCCGAGTCGGTCCATGAAGTAGAAGATGCCGCCGAACTCCTTGTCCCAACCGTATTCGACTTCCTGCAGACAGATATCGACCGCTTTCTGGATGAGCTCGGGACGGTTGAGACGCTTGCCCAGGTCCATGACGAACCACATGGCCTCGATGGCGTGGCCGGGATTGAGCTTGCGACCGTCGAAGCAATCGACGAGGTTGCCGTCCTTGCCCAGGGCTTCCACGATGAGACCGAGTTCAGGACGATAGAAGACATCCAAGACCTCGTGCAGGCAGTCGTCGATGGCTTTCTGCAGGAAGGCGGGGTCGAGGAGGGATTCTATCTCCAATGAGACATTGCAGAGGATCATGGGGAGGTCGAAGGTCTTTAGGGCACGGGCACCAGGTGAGGCTTTTGACCATTTGCCCTTGGGGTTATCGACCTTGGAGAGAACGATGTCGAAGGTGCGACGGGCAATGGAAGCGTACTCGGTGGAGAGCTCAGCGGCGGGGAAACCGCCGCATACCAATGAGGGCGAAGCTTTGGCGGCAGTGGCGAGGGCAATGCTCAATTGTCCGAAGGCGATGGTGGCGAAGGTGTAGGAGAAGATGTTGTAGGGCTCCACGAGGGGATGGCCTTCACGGTCGAGGGCAAAGTACCAGTTGAGGTTGCCGTCGTGACCGTGCTTCTTCAGGAACTCGGCACCCTGAACAGCGGCATCGAGCCATTCCTGACGGGGCTCCACGGTGTTGTAGAGTTTGGAAAACATCCATACCTCGCGGCCTTGCAGCCAGATGAACTTGTCGGTGTCATAAACTGAGCCGTCTCGGTCGAGGCAGGTGAAATAGCCGCCAAATTCGGTGTCCTGGGACTTATTGAGCCAGAAGGGAACAACCCTATCAAGTAATTCAGAGCGATATTGCTCCGCCAATTGTTTGAAATCTATCATATAAGTATTGTGTTAAGTTATTCTTTAGGAAGGGTTTTCCACGTGAGTCCGGGTTGCTCCTTGTCTTGCGGGATGAAGATGCTGAGGATGAGGGCAACGAGGACGCTGACGAGCATGGAGACGAAACCGAAGAGGAGGAAGTTGGCCTGGGTGCAGAAGTTCATATAGAAGACGGTGGCTGTGCCGCAGAGGAAACCGATGAGGGCGGCACGGGAACCGATGCGTGGGAAGAAGATGCCCATGAGGAAGAGGCCGCCGATGGCACCGCTGAGGAGACCGAGGATGGTGTTGAAGTAGTCGAGGAGCGACTGGATGTCCACGGTGGCCATCAACCAGGCGATGGCCATGCCGATGAGACCGGCACAGATACCGGCGATGCGGGCGGTGCGGACGGAGGAGGTGGAACCCTCGGGAACAGTGACAGGACGGCGGAGGGTTGTCCACTTCGACCATAAATCTACGGTAAAGGCGGTGGAGATAGAGTTGATGTTGGAGGCGATGGTGGACATCGTGGCGGCGAAGACGGCGGCGATGAGGAGACCGGCGAGTCCTGCGGGCAACTGGCTCATCATGAAGAAGGGGAAGATGGCATCGCCCTTGGCCATCGTGATGTCCAGCTCGGCGGGATGGGTTTTGAAGAAGGTGTAGAGACCTGTGCCGATGGTGAAGAAGGCGATGGTGACGATAACGGACATGAGGCCGTTGGTCAGGATGCCGCGGGCGGCACTCTTCTCGTCGGAGGTGGTCAGGTAGCGCTGGATGACGGTCTGGTCGCTGGTGTAGGAGATAAGGTTATTGGCCAGACCACCGAGGATGACCACCCACCACGTGGCATTGACGAAGTCGAAGGGATTTTCCGAATTGAAAAGGAAAAGGCGGAACTTGTCGTGATCGGTGGCTATCTGCCAGAAGTCCGAAGCACCATTGTCGCCTGTATTGACAATGAGATAGACGGCAGCCAAGATGGCACCGCCCACAAGGATAATTCCCTGAATGACATCGCCCCAGACGACCGCTTCCACACCACCCATCGTACAGTAAAGGATGGTGATGAGAGCCATCAAGGCTATACAAATATAGATATTGATACCCGTAACAGCTGTCATCGCCAAGGACGGAAGGAAGAGCACGAGGGCTGTGCGCGCCACCATGAAGACGATGAAGAGGATGCTGGCCATGAGGCGCGTGGCGCTGTTGAAGCGGCGTTCCAGATATTCATAGGCGGTGGTCACGTTCAGGCGACGGAAGAAGGGCAAATAATATTTGATGACGGGGAAGGACACCAGCAGGATGCAGATCTGCATGGGGTAGTAAGTCCAGTCGGTGGCGTAGGCCTTGGCGGGGATACTCATATAGGTAATGGCAGAAAGCATGGTGGCGAAGATGCTGATGCCAGCCGCCCACCAGGGGATGCGGCCGCCGCCCTTGAAGAAGTCTTCAGAAGAATTCGAGGCGCGCTTCATGAAGTAGTAGCCCAGATAGACCATGCCTAACAGGTAGAGGATGAGCACTGTCCAGTTCAACCAGCCGAAGTGGGCGGTGTAGGTGATATCCACGCGGGTGACATCGGAAGAGCGGACACCGGGTTTCTCCTCGCCGTTGATAACGAGGAGGGAGACGGCGGACGAACCGCCGCCCACAGAGCCCAAGGCAGACGATGGCATGGGCACCAGGCCAGCACCGGCACGGGCGATGAGGGGGCTGTCAAAGACCTCGGCCCACGAATCGGTGACGGTATGATAGACAAGAATGCTGCGGCGGAACTGGTACCAGGCGGGTTGCTGGGTCATGTAATAGTGCATTTCCTCGCGGAGGTTGGCCAGACGCTCTGCGGTCTGGGTGGTGTCTGAGAGGAGGGCTCCGCGCTGGAGAGCGCCTTCAAAGATGCGCTTGTTCACACCGCCGAAGCAGAGGATATGGGCGGCACCGGAGGGGATGGCAGAGGCACCGACCAAAGACCCCTCATCTCCCCGTAAGGGGAGACTTTCGTTTCCACTCGTCTTCACTGCGCAGCCACTCCCATCCCTTACGGGAGGAGTTTGGGGGTGGGTCTTTATCAGACTTGTCGCCAACCAATCTCCTTTCCTTGGGTCATAATAAACACCGTTGGTGACAGCTTTCCCATAGCGAGGGTCATAGCCGCCGAGGAGGTAGAAGTTGCTGCCGATAGCGCCTTTCTGCACGGCTGCGGCAGGTTGCACGCGGGCAGGGCCTGGCATATCGGGCAGCTCTTCCCAGGCAGCTCCTGTCTGTGTGTCGAACCAGGCAGAGGGTAGCGGCCATTTCAGGCGGAAGGCCTTGTGGTTGGCTACTCCATTGTGCAGACCACCAGCGATATAGATAAAGCCATCACCGTAGGCGGCAGCGAAGTTGTCGAGAGAAACAGGCAATGATGGCAAATCCCGGCTAATGGCCTCGCCACTCGTTCCAAGGGTCAGGAGAACTGCAAAGTCCTCGCTCTTCTTACCGTCTGCCGTGCCGCCCAAACAGACAACACCCTCGGACGTGGTGACGCTGGCACCGTAGGCTAACGCACAAGGCAGGGAGCCGGCACGCCACCAATAAGTGTCAGAATCTGAAAGGCTTATTGCATAAATGTCTGTGTAGAAGACCTTTTGGCCACCCTCAGATGCTGGGATGTCTGGGAAGTTGCAGCCACCAGCCACCAAAACACGGTTGAAAGGCATCAAGAAATCTTTTGGAACAAACCCAGCAAAGGAACCACTCACGCCCTGACCGCCAAATGCAGAGAGAGCCGGGACGGGAGTGAAGGAAGCGTTGTTGAAGCGGTGGGAAGACCTGCCCCCCTGCCCCTCCCTTGTAGGGAGAGGAGTAGAATCATTTGCAAATGAGAAACTTGATAGGAGAATCGCCAAAGCGAAAAGAGACATGATTTTTTTCATAATCACTCTTTTAATAAGGTTACTACTCCCCTCGGCTCTTGGAGAGGTGGGGGTGAGGCTTGAAGAGGCTTAGTAGAGGCTTCTATTACTTATTGCAGTGGTTGAAGAAGTCGATGGCTTCGAGCTCGGCTTTCAGGCGGGCTTCCTCTTCGGGAGTGATGTTCTGAAAGGGTGTGCGGTTGGGACCCAAGTCGAGGCCGATGAGCTTCATGATGCGCTTGCCGCCGACAATGTTGCCGCGGAAGTGGCAAATGACATCGATGACGTCCTGCGCGTAGTTCTGCAAGGAACGGGCCTTCTCCAGATCACCTTCTTCCCAGGCCTTGATGATGCCCGTGAGGCAGCGTCCGTTGTAGTTGGTGGTGCCGCCGATGCCGCCCTGTGCGCCGCCCATGGCAAGGCACGGAAGGATGGTCTCGTCCTGACCGTGCAGCATGTCGAACTTACCGTCCTTATATCGGCGGCAGCGGTTGTACTCGTAGAGGCTCTCAAACGTATATTTGATGCCGGCAAAGTTGGGAATGCGGCCATCCACGGCTTGCAAGAAGTCATACATGGAGAGGAAGGCACCGTTGAACGCTGGGATGTGGTAGAAATAGAAGGGAAGCTTGGGTGCTCCACAAGCGATTTCCTCGCAGTACTTCACCAGTTCCTCGATGCGTCCCACCTTGGGGAAGGGAGGTGCCATGGCGCCGATGCCGAAGGCTCCGATGGCCTGTGCGTGCTCGGCGAGGTTGCGGCTGCTGCGGACGCAGGTGCTGCCCACGTGAACGATGACCTTGAAGCCCTCGGGAGAACCTTCGGGAATAGTAACGGGAAGTTTTTTCACGGCATCCATCCACGCCTCGGCGATGGCCTTGCGCTCGTCCTCGGTGAGCATATAGCCCTCTCCGCTGGAGCCGTTGATAAACACACCTTTAAGACCATTGCGCTGAAGCAATGCTGCATACTGTGGGATAACAGACAGGTTGATGCTGCCGTCGGCGTGCATCGGGGTAAATGGGGCGTCAATGAGACCTTTGATTTTTTCCATTCTATAAGTTAGTTAGAGGGTTGATTGTATTTTTGGTTTGACGATTTCGGATGGATGCTTCCTAATTGACGACATGGATGGGCTGGCCATTCATGAATGCCACGAGGTTCTGTGTGGCGATGGTGATGAGGCGTTGACGCGCCTCGCGGGTGGCCCATGCGATGTGTGGTGTCATGTAACAACGCGGTGCCGATAACAGGGGATTGTTTGTTGCCGGCGGTTCGGTGGAGAGTACATCGGCGCAGTAGGCCGCAAGGCGGTTCTGCTGCAATGCTGTGGCCACCGCCTCCTCGTTCACCAGGGGGCCGCGCCCCGTGTTGATGAGGATGGCTGTCGGCTTCATACAGGCTAACGTTGTGGCATTGATCATCTCGCGGGTATTCGGGGTGAGAGGACAATGCAGGGAGAGAACGTCGGCCTTCTGTAGTACCGTTTCCCATTCTGCTTTCTCCACACCAACGGGCAATATCTCTGGCGGCCTGGAGGTCACCGCCAACACTTTCATGCCGAAAGCCAGGGCAATACGTGCCACGGCGGAACCGATATTCCCGAGTCCAAAGATGCCCAAGGTCTTGCCTGTCAACTCAGTAAGCGGCGTGTCTGACCATGTGAAGTCGGGTGTCGATGGCCAGCGCTGACGGTTTTCGGCATAATGTGCCACGCTGTTTGTGACATTGAGCAGATGGGCAAACACGAGTTGTGCCACAGAATCTGTGCTATAAGCTGGGATGTTCGTCACCACGACGCCGCGTTGTCGGGCCGCTGCACAGTCAACCACATTATAGCCTGTTGCCAACACGCCGATGTAACGGAGGTGGGGGAGAGCCGTGAGCAATTCTGCTGTCAGCACCACCTTGTTCGTCAGCACGGCCTCTGCGTCTTGGCAGCGGTCCAGGGTTTCCTCGGGGCGGGTGCGGTCATAGGCCGTCACTTCCACATCAGGACATGACTTCGAGAGTTCTGTCTTCAAGTTTTGCCAGTTCAGGTCGTGCTGGATGACGGAATAGCCGTCGAGAATAGCAATCTTCATTGGGCTTACTGTTTGATGGTGCGGATGGTGACTCGCTTGATGCAGACTGGTTTGCGGGGATGTTCTTTGGCATCTACGGGTGTACGTCCGATGCGGAGCGCAATGGGCATTCCCTCTACCACTTCACCGAAAACCGTGTATTCGCCATCCAGATGGGGTGCCCCGCCCACGCGGGCATAGGTTTGTTTCTGCTGTTCATTGAAGGGACGTGGCGGATTGGCTGCCAGCGTTTCCTCGGCCTCGACTTGTAATTGGCTGAGGAGCGTCTGCTGGGCAGCACGGTCTGTGATGCGCAGACGTTCCAGTTCGTCGGCATGTTCCTGCTGGAGCCGCTCAAAGAGGGCTTGCACTTTTCCCTCATAGAGCAACACTTGCAGTTCTGCCAAGTCGGCCGAAGTCTGCTTCTTGCCCGTGACGATATACCACTGCAAGTCGCTGGATGCCCTTCCGGGATTGATACTGTCTGGCTCGCGTGCCATAGCCAGCGCTCCCTGTTTGTGGAAATGACGGGGATAGACAATCTCGGCGGGGATAGTATGAGCGGGCTGTTTGACCGTTTCAGCGGTTGTCTCTCGTCTGCCATCCACTTTCAGGGTGGTGTCGCCCGCCTGGATGACCATGTCCGGCACAATGCGATTGAAGAGGATGCCATTATATGCTCCGGCTTCAGCGTTCTTGATGAAATTGTCGCGATGCAGCGGTGTGTCATCATAGAGGCGCAGACGGATGTCGCCCTCCGAGGTTTCTATCAGTACTTCGGTACTGCCGATGGCGGCATATTTATCCCGACAGGCTGTTAGGATGCAGAGCATCACCAACAGAACCACGTTCTGAGTCTTCAAGATATTCATGTGTTGACATCATCTTTAATACTTGATGTTCAAATCCCGCAGAATGGCCGAGATCTGCTCCATCGTGGTCAGGCGTGTGGGCACAAGGGGGAGTCGCAACTGGTTCTCGATCATTCCCATGGCGTGAAGCATGGCTTTCACACCGGCAGGGTTGCCATCGACGAAGAGGAGTTTGAAGAGTTCGGCAAACTTGTGGTGGATGTGCAGGGCCGAGGCGTAGTCACCGCCCAAGGCCAGACGCACCATGCGGCTGAACTCGCGGGGCAGGGCGTTGCCTATCACCGAGATGACGCCCACGGCACCAAGGGTGATGAGGGGGAAGGTGATGCCGTCGTCGCCGGAGATGACATCGAAGCCGTCGGGCTTGTTCTTGATGATGTCATCCATCTGGGTGATATTGCCGCTGGCTTCCTTGATGGCCACGATATTCTCCAAGTCACGTGCCAGACGCAAGGTGGTCTCGGCGGTCATGTTCACGCCCGTGCGCCCGGGTACATTATATAATACTACGGGCACGGGCGAGGCTTCGGCAATGGCACGGAAATGCTGGTAGAGTCCTTCCTGCGACGGCTTGTTATACATGGGGCAGACGCTCAACACGCCGTCGATGCCTGTCCAGTCGGTCGCCTGTAACTCGTTGACCACGGCCGTGGTGCAGTTGCCGCCGCAGCCCATCAACAGGGGTACACGCCCGGCCACACGCTCCACCAGCAATGCCTTCAGCCATCGTTTCTCGTCGGCGGTCAGGCAGGGCGTCTCGGCGGTGGTGCCCATGATGCACAGGAAATCGGCCCCGTTCTTGATTTGGTATTCGACTAATCGGATGAGGGCATCGGTGTCAATGGTGCCGTCGGCCTTGAAAGGTGTGACGAGCGCGATACCCAGACCCTTGAACTTATTTTGTGCCATTGTGTGTCGTGTGTGTTTATGCCTTCTTGAAGAAGTAGATGAAGGTGGCAATGCCCTCGAGGGCGGTCTTGCCCGTCTCCTTGATTTCAATCTTGAAATGGATGCTCATGCGGATGGCACCGCGCAAGTTGGCCAGTGCCTCCATGCTGGTGGTCATGCGGACGCTCTGCCCCGAGAGTACAGGCTGCCCGAACTTCATCTTGTCCATGCCATAGTTCACCAGACGTTCCAGGTTGTTCACCTGAATAATCTGATCCCACAGGTGGGGCAGGAGAGAGAGGGTGAGATAGCCGTGGGCAATGGTCTGGCCGAAAGGGCTCTCTGTCTTGCAGCGTTCCTCGTCCACGTGAATCCACTGGTGGTCCAGCGTGGCGTCGGCAAACATGTTGATGCGGTCCTGCGGAATGTCCACGTAGTCAGAGGTGCCAATCTCTTTTCCCAGCAGACGCTCGAAGTCTTCGTAACAGTTAATAATCACTTTGCTCATTGTTGCACTCTGTTTTATTTCGCCACAAAAGTACTGCTTTTTGTCCAAATATATGCTATCTTTCACGCTTTTTTGCAAAAATACTTGTTCCTTCGCGTGATTTCGTGTAATTTTGCACGCCGAAGGACATGCAATTGGACAATTGGACAAAATACAATTGGACAGTTGCTCCGTCATAAAGTTGCGTAATCGTGTATTTGTGCAATCGTCAAATTGTGCAATCGTCAAATATATAAATGTCAAATAAAACCGTGAAGCCATTATTCATTGCCGGCCCCTGTGTCATCGAGAATGCCGACGTCCTGGACGTCGTTGCCACAGCGTTGAGCCGTCTGCAGAAGCTATATGACCTTGATGTTTATTTCAAGGCATCGTTTGACAAAGCCAACCGCACCAGTCTCTCTTCCTATCGGGGCCCGGGCATGGAGCGTGGGCTGCAGATGCTGTCCGATGTGCGCCAGCGCCATGGGCTGCGCCTGTTGACAGACATTCATGAAGCGTGGCAGGCTGCACCCGTGGCAGAGGTCGTGGATGTGCTGCAGATTCCTGCTTTCCTCTGCCGACAGACCGACCTGCTGGTGGCCGCAGCCCGCACAGGGCGCATCGTGAATATCAAGAAAGCACAGTTCCTTTCGGGGTTGGATATGCAGTATCCCGTGGAGAAGGCGCGCCAGAGCGGAGCCGCCGACGTGTGGCTCACCGAACGCGGCAACTCCTTTGGCTACAACAATCTGGTGGTGGATTTCCGCAATATCCCCGACATGCTGCGCTGGACACCGCGTGTCATCATGGACTGCACACACAGCGTGCAGCGGCCGGGAGCCGCCGGCGGCAAGACGGGCGGAAATCGTGAGTTCGTGCCGTCCATGGCCTTGGCAGCCAAGGCTTTCGGTGCCAACGGCTATTTCTTTGAGACGCATCCCGACCCCGACCACGCGCTGTCCGACGGGCCAAACATGCTTCAACTGAGCGACTTGGAAGCTGTCATCAAGAGTTTGATAAGTAGGTGAACACAATTATCTTATATAAACCACAGATTACACAGATTACACGGATTATAGTCCTTTCCAATATAGAGAATCTGTGAAATTCAGATAACAGTTACACAGATTAGAAGCAGTAAAGAATCTGTTTAATCTGTGCAATCTGTGGTTCTTGTTAGAAACTAATTAAGTATGATCAATCATATCAATGTGAGGGACGTGGCGGTGCAGTGTCTGCGTGACGAGGCCGATGCCATCCTGCAGCTGATCCCGCAATTAGACGACTCCTTCGACCATGTGGTGGAGCTGATTCTGCGCTGTCAGGGCAAGGTCATCGTCACCGGTGTGGGCAAGAGCGGCCACGTGGGTGCCAAGATTGCAGCCACACTGGCCAGCACCGGCACGCCGGCTTTCTATATCAACCCGCTCGATGCCTATCATGGTGACCTGGGCATGATCACCCGTGCCGACATCGTGCTGGCCATCTCCAACAGCGGACAGACCGACGAGTTGCTGCGCTTCATCCCGCAGCTGCGTGACCAGGGGGTGACGCTCGTCGGCATCTCCGGCAACGCCGACTCCCTGCTGGCCCGCAACAGCGACCTGCATCTGCTGGTGCATGTGGATCACGAGGCCTGCCCGCTGAATCTGGCTCCCACCAGCAGCACCACGGCCCAGCTGGCCTTCGGCGATGCGCTGGCCATCGCCCTGATGCGTGTCCGCGGTTTCCAAGCCCGCGACTTCGCACAGTTCCACCCCGGCGGTTCGCTGGGACGGCGGCTGCTCACCACGGCTCGTGACATCATGCGCACCGACGACCTGCCCACGTGCTCCCTGCAAACGCCACTCTCCGAGGCCGTCATCCTCGTCAGCCGCTCCCGTCTGGGACTTGTCGTGCCTGTGCAGAACGGTGTTGTCCAGGGCATCATCACCGATGGCGATGTGCGCCGCGCCATGGAACGTCTGCAGGAACGATTCTTCAGCGTCACGGTGGAAGAGGTGATGACGCGCACCCCAAAATGTGTTCCGGCAGATATGAAAATCAGCGATATCCAGCGTCTCATGCACAAGAACAAGATACACGCCGTCCTCATCACCGACCAGCAGAGGCACCTCATCGGCATCGTGGATTCCTTCAGCTGCATGATATAAGGGTGCGACTGCGTCGCAGTTTAAGGTTTAAAAGTTTAAGGTTTAAAGTTGAAAGGATTTATTATTTGCTTTCTGTTGTGCATCTCTGTTTCCGCTTGGACGCAGGAAACGGAGGTGGATGCCTCACGTCTGCTGCAGCAGGTGTTGACGGAGGAACTGGGCACGCGCTTCAGCAGCAACAACAGCGTGGTGCTGCTCTACACAGGACAGGACAAGTTTGATGCCATGTTCAATGCCATCCGTCAGGCCAGGCACTATGTTCATCTCGAATACTTTAACTTTCGCAACGACAGCATCGGCCTCGCGCTCTTTGACCTCCTGGGGCAGAAAGCCGCAGAGGGCGTGGAGGTGCGGGCCATGTTCGACAGCTT
Organism: Bacteroidaceae bacterium; assembly: GCA_017455585.1. Classification (GTDB taxonomy): domain Bacteria; phylum Bacteroidota; class Bacteroidia; order Bacteroidales; family Bacteroidaceae; genus Physcousia. The sequence goes on from JAFSZU010000028.1 coordinate 25,246, forward strand.
TGGCAACAGCAGCAATGATTCACCCCTGCTGAACCGTCACCTCAAGGCCATCAGGGCCACAGGCGTGCATGTCGAGGAGTTCGACCCCATCAAGTTCCCCTGGATCAATCACGCCTATCACCGTGACCACCGCAAGATTGTGGTCATCGACGGTGCCGTGGCCTATACTGGCGGCATGAATGTGGCCGACTACTACATCCACGGGCGACCCGAATACGGTGAGTGGCGCGATATGCACATGGAACTCACGGGGGATGTCGTGGCCGAGTATGAACGCCTCTTCGCCCGCATGTGGTGGGAACAGACCGGCGAAATTCTCCTCAATGAGATCTATGCACCATCCCCTTCAGAAGCCGTAACGCCCCCCCTTGCACCTCCTTCACCCTCCGTCGCTTCCTCCCCGGCTGCTCCTTTGTCTTCGTTGGTGCCCGTCGGTTTCCCCGACGGGAATCTCCCTTCCCTTGCCCGTTCCTCTTCCGCCTTCACCCTGCTGCCAGACACCACCCCCACAGCCGGCAGCAAGACCATCGGCGTGGTGGAACGCGGCCCCCACGACCATGCCAAAGACATGCGCAAGGCCTATGTGGCCGCCATCGATGCCGCCCAGCATCATATCCAGATTGTCAACCCCTATCCCACCAATGTCAAGAGCGTGCGACGCGCCTTGCGCCGTGCCCTCAAACGTGGTGTGCGCCTGGAAATCATGGTCTCTGCCAAGAGCGATGTGCCCGTCACCCCCGACGTCGTGGCTCTGGAGATGAAGAAACTGGCCAAGCGCGGTGCCGAAGTCTATTATAACCAGACCGGCTTCCACCACTCCAAGGTGATGATGGTGGATGGCAGCTACTGCACCGTGGGCAGCACCAATCTGGATGCGCGCAGCTTCTGCTTCGACTATGAGGTCAACAGCTTTATCTTCGATGCCGCCACCACGCATCAGTTGCAGCACATTTTTGAACAGGACAAGCAGAACTGCACCACCTTCACGGTCGAGGACTACCGCCGCACGCAGAACTTCGGCCACCGCCTCACAGGCCACTTCTTCAGCCTCTTCCGCGGCTTCTTCTAAATTCTTTTTGTCTGCGCTCTGCACGATGCAAGTATTGTCAATCTATTAGGGCACACGTCTTTTCAGATGCCATTGGCAAAACGTCCGCACGAAAGCATTATCACGTGCGGACGTATAAGCAAAAACGTGCGCACGAAAAGGCAGGAACGTGCGCACGATATTTTCATCACGGGTGCACTACCCGTTTTCATGTTCAATTGTAGAAGTTCCAGGAGATGCCGAGGTGGATGGCGGTGGGGTCGATGGGGTAGTGGGGCGCCCAGAAGGCCCGGCCTGTAGATTGGTTGGCATGTTGATAATTAAGGTACATGCGCACGCGCTTGATGGCCAGGTTGACGTAGGCGTTGATAATGGGGTAGTTGCCTATCTTGATGCGTTCCTGCGAGGCATCCTGCACGGAAAACTGTCCGAGGAAGGGTGCATAGTCGGGAGCGTAGTAGCTGGTGAAGTAACGCATGTCTGCTCCGAGTTCCACGCGCAGCACCTTGGCCACATGGAAGAGCAGGTAGGCATTGGAGTAGAGCGAGATGACGGGCAGTGGCAGGGCATCGGCGTTGGAGGTGTGCTGCCATGTGACCTCGTTGTCGAGGTGAAAGATGCCGGCTGCGAGGTCTTGGCGCAGGGTGGCACTCATGACCTGCACGCTGCTGGTCTGGCGCACGGTGACATCGTGGCTGTAGGAGCTGATGGTGGTGCCGTCGGTGGCGTAGTTGGGGGTGAGGACGTTGGCGAAGTGTGTGTAGTCTGTGATGTTCTCGACGCCGAAACGGAAGGTGGTGTGTGTGCGGTCGATGGTGAAGAGTCCTTCGATGCGGGTGCGGGTCTCGTTGTTGAGGTTGTTGTCCCAGTAATGAGCGGCGCTGTGGAAATGCTGGAAATAGAAGGCCGGTTCGACGTTCTTGAAGTAGGCGTTGGCGGCCAGGTGCACGGTGTCCTTGAAGAGGCGGAAGTTGAGGTCGGCGGTGCCGTGGAGGTCCAGGTTCCCCACTTTCTGGCCGATGACCCAGAACTCCGCACCGGCACGGTAGTGGACGGTGCGCCCTTGTGTCTTGGAGATTTCTCCGCCCACGCTGATGTTGTTCTCGGTATATTTCTCAAAGACATCGAGTGTGTCGGAGGTGAGTGGGGAGGGCAGTGTGAAGCGTTCTGCCTGATGAGTGGCAAAGAGGGTGACACCTGCCTTGGCCCAACGGTTGAAGCCCTCGCGCAACTGCAGACCGAGGGTGTTGCGTAGGTTGCTGGCGATGGTCTGGTCTGTGAAAGCGTTGTAGGAGGAACGCAGGTAGGGGTCGTGAGAGAAATAGGTGGAGGGTATGCCGCCTGACTTCACAATATTGTCATGCGTCAGCTGTTTGAAGTCGATGGTGTGGATGATGCTGGTGACGGGGATGAACTCCTGGGGCGTGATCTGCTCCGACTGCCATTGCTGGCGCAGACTGTCGAGGGCTGTGGCGAGGCGGAGGGTGTCGGCTTTGATGACATCGCGGATGCTGTCCGACTTGATGCGCTGGAGCAGTTCCTGGTCCTTCGGCATCTGCGGTTTCAGGCTGTCCGGGACTTCAAGATCGCGGTTGAATCCGATATGATAGCGGTGAGTGAGAAAATACTCCTGCTGGTCATTACGGTTCCATACGGAGGAGAGGACTGTGGGGATGTCACGGCTATTCACGCTCCGCGGAAAGCTCTCGGGGTCAGTGATATAGAGGTCGCTCTCGATGCCGCCGTTCTCATACATCTTGGAATGGTCCCAAGAAGCGTAGGCGTGCATCTCATAGCGCTCACCGCGGTGATAGCCGAAGAGCGTTCCGCCGAACTGTGCATTGGACTGATTGTTGTAGTAGCCGCGGCCGTAGAGGTAATCGAGCTTGAAGCCGATGCCCGACTCCTTGTTGATGTTGGAGGCGAAGTAGGCCAGCACACGATCCTGCCCGTTCTCGCGCGACCCACATTCGTGGTACTGCAACTGTGTGAGCGGGCTTTTGCAATTGGAGAAAAGGAGATTGCCGGGGGTGGTGTGGAAGTAATCGTAGGGCTGGAAGAACATGATGTCATCCGTCATCTCGCGATCCAGGAAGTTGCGGTGGAGGCGCGGTGAACCCAGATTGCCCAGAATATTGTACTCTCCGCGGAAGCCCTCGGTGGCATTGAAGTTCTGGAAGAGGTGGGGCAGGGTGTCGTTGAGGGCCTCGGGCTGCACGGTGCCCAGCCGCTCGTCGATATGCCACTGGAAGTAGTCGGTGGGGATGACTTTATCGACCTTGGAGGTGTCGCGGCCCCATGTGCTGCGCTTCTGGCCGGAAGGGTCTGTGGAGCTGTCATCGCCGTTGGTGCCAAAGGTGCCGCCCTGTCCAAAAGTGCTGAAAGGGTCTTGTGCCAAAGCCGGGAGGCTGATGGCAAAGAGGAGCAGGATGGAAAGGAGAGAGAGATGGCGCATAGAGAGCGAGGATGGCCGCGCGAATACGCGCTACACCCGACCAGAAGTTTACTGAAGGGTTGTGCAACAGAGGTTATTGAGGGTCGCCAGAGGGAGAGGTCGCGAAGGTGGTTTCCTCACTTTCTTGTGATGATTTCCATGCCGCGGCGGAGGGCTTCCTCGTTGGCGGGAATGAGGTGGTGATGGCGCTCGGGGAGGGTCTTGCGGAGGGCGGCAAGGACATCGTCGATATTGACGAGGCCGCGAATCTTCAAGAGACCACCGAGGACAATCATGTTGAATCCCTTGGGGTTGCCCATCTCTGCGGCAGCGTCCATGGCATCGATTTCATAGATGTTGATGTCTGTGCGCTTGGGTGGCTCGCTGATGCCATAGCCGTCGTAGATGAGGGTGCCGCCGGGCTTGATTTGCGGCTCAAAGCGCTCCAAGGAGGGCTGGTTGAGGATGACGGCAGTGTCGAACTGGCTGACGATGGGCGATGAGATGCGCTCGTCGGAGATGATGACGGTGACGTTGGCGGTGCCGCCGCGCTGTTCGGGACCGTAGGCGGGCATCCAGGAGACCTCCTTGCCCTCGACGAGGGCGGAGTAGGCCAGAATCTTGCCCATGGAGAGGACACCTTGTCCTCCAAAACCGGATATGATGATTTCTTCTGTCATTGTTCTGTTGTGTTTTTGAGGTCGCCAATGTGGTAGTAATCAAACATGTGCTCTTCCATCCAGGCATTGGCCTCGATGGGTGTCTTCTTCCAGCCGGAGGAACAGGTGGAGACAATCTCCACGAGGCTGGAACCGCGACGGTTGACACTGTTCTCGAAGGCTTGACGGATGGCGCGCTTGGCCTTGCGGATGGCGGCCACGCTGTGCACGCTCTGACGGGTGACATAGCATGTGCCTTCCAACTGTGCTGCCAGTTCTGTGATTTTCAGGGGATATCCGTGCAGGTCTGCCTGGCGACCGTAGGGGCAGGTGGCTGTCTTCATGCCCATGAGCGTGGTGGGAGCCATCTGTCCGCCTGTCATGCCGTAGATGGCATTGTTGATGAATATGATGGCGATGTTCTCGCCGCGGTTGAGGGCATGGATGGTCTCTGCGGTGCCGATACAGGCCAGATCGCCGTCGCCCTGATAGGTGAAGACGAGATGCTCTGGCCAGAGGCGCTTGATGGCAGAGGCGATGGCGGGCGCGCGTCCGTGGGCAGCTTCCTGCCAGTCGATGTCGATATACTTGTAGGCAAAGACGGCACAGCCTACGGGTGAGACACCTACGGCTTTCTCCGTGATGCCCATCTCCTCGATGACCTCGGCGATGAGCTTGTGGACCACGCCGTGGGAGCAGCCGGGGCAGTAGTGCATGTGTTCGTCATTGAGGAGCGCGGGCTTCTGATAGACGATATTCTCTGGTGAGATGATATTTTCCATAATCTTAATACTTGTCAACTTGTCAACTTGTCAACTTGTCAACTTGTCAACTTGTTAACTTGTCAACTTGTCAACTCGTTAACTTGTCAACTGGTTAACTTGTCAACTATTTAAAACATAAAGCGGACGAAGAACTCCACCACCTTGACAACCATGCCGATGCCAATGACAATCAGCCCAATGATGTGGTGGGCTGGGATGGCAAAGTAGAGCACCATGCCGATGATGGCGAGGAGCAGGAAGATGGTGTTGAGGGTGTTGCGGAGTTCGTCGCGGTTCTGCATTGTGTGGAGAGAGAGGTATTATAGAAGCTATAGAAGCTATAGAAAAGATAGATTCTATAAGGTGATACTGAAGTGGTTCTTGAGGGTGGCGATGACCTCGTCTGGGGTGGGCACGATTCCGCCCATCTTGCCATAGTGGGTGACGGGTGTACGGCCCTCGACGGCGAGGCGGACATCCTCTACCATCTGTCCGGCATTGATCTCGAAGGTGAGGATGCCACGTACCTTCTGGGAGAGTTCGCGGATGCGGTCGTAGGGGAAGGGCCAGAGCGTGATGGGACGCAGCAAGCCCACGCGGATGCCCTCGGCACGGAGGTCGCTGATGGCCTTCTGCGCGATGCGTGCAGCAGAGCCGAAGGCCACGATGAGGTAGTCGGCATCCTCGGTCTGCAGTTCCTCATAGCGCACCTCGTTCTTGCGGATCTCGGCGTACTTGGCCTGCAGGTGGAGGTTGTGCTGCTCCATGGCCTCGGGACGGAGTTCCAGGGAGGTGATGACGTTGATGGGTCGCATACCCTTCCGTCCGGTGCTGGCCCAGGGGCACTGGGCAATGACTTCCTCGTCGGTGCGACGGGGTTTGAAGGGAGGCAGCGTGACTTTCTCCATGACTTGCCCGATGACACCATCGGAGAGAATCATGGCGGGAATGCGGTACTTGAAGGCCAGCTCGAAGCTGAGATCCACGAAGTCGGCCATCTCCTGCACGGTGGAAGGGGCCAGCACGATGATGTAATAGTCGCCGTTGCCGCCGCCACGGGTGGCCTGGAAGTAGTCGCCCTGTGAGGGCTGGATGGTGCCCAGGCCGGGGCCGCCGCGCTGCACGTTGACGATGAGACCGGGAATCTCTGCGCCTGCCATGTAGGCGATGCCCTCTTGCATGAGAGCCACGCCGGGGCTGGAGCTGGAGGTCATGACGCGCTTGCCGGCGCCGCCGCCGCCATAGAGCATGTTGATGCTGGCGACTTCGCTTTCTGCCTGGAGGACGACCATGCCGGTGGTCTCCCAGGGTTTCTGGGCGGCGAGGGTCTCGAGGATTTCACTCTGTGGAGTGATGGGATAACCAAAATAGCCATCGCACCCGCAGCGGATAGCTGCATGGGCGATGGCCTCGTTACCCTTCATCAGTAGTATATCGTTGTTTGCCATAATGGGCACGGCTGTTAGCCGTAGTTTAGAGTTTACTCAATTTTAATTCTCAATTTTCTTGCGATAGACGGTGATGCAGCCGTCTGGACAGACGATGGCACAGGATGTGCATCCAGTGCATGCGTCTTGGTTTGTTTGCTCGACATAGCGGTATCCTCTGCGGTTGACCATCTTGTCTGCGAGCTGGATGATGTTGAGCGGACACGCGACGACACAGAGCGAACAACCTTTGCAGCGTTCTGTGTTGACGATGATGGCTCCTTTCATTTTTGCCATAAGCGGTGTGTTTTTGTGTGTATGGGCTGCAACGTGTTGCAGCGTAGGGGGAAACTTTATGGGTTGTAATATTCTTTGCAGCGGTAGTCCATGATTTGCTGCAGCATCTCGCGTGCGTGTACGGCCGGTGAGGCAGGATCGAGCGCAGCGGCCTGGTCGTATGCATTAAGAGCAAGGCTCCACTGCTGCCGTTTGCGGTGCTGGTTGCCCTGCTCATAGAGTGCTGCTGCCTGTTGTGCAGATGATGTGGTTGACTCCTGTATGGTGTCTGTGTTCATGGACGTTTGCTTTTTCGGGGTGCAAAGGTAGTGAATATTGGTGAAATAATCCTCGAATCTGAGTAAAAAGTGTTTGGAGCCTCTTGTTTTTAAGGGTTTTTAGAGAAATACGCCACCTTCCAGACAGGAAGACGGCGTATAATAACGGGAATCGGGCCCTCGGTTAGGTTACTGAACGAAGGTCGCCGACGAGGGTTTCTCGAAGGCAGCACGGGCTGCTGTGAAGATCTCTGCCACGCGGTCAATGGTCTTGCGGCGGAACTTGCCGCTGCGGGGATAGAGCTTGGTGCCAGCCTTGTTGATGGCTTCTTTGTCGCTGATCCATTCCTCGGCCTTGTAATGTTCACCGCCTTTGCCCTCGTTATCGAACTGATACTGATAGGTAATCTGGGTAATGGTGAGGGCCACTTTGCTGTCAGGGGTGCACTGTGCCGTGATGCGATAACGGAAGAAGCAGTGGTCCCAGTTGAGGAAGACTTTCTTGAAGGTCATGATTTCCTCGACCTTGGCCACGGTGGTGAAGTCCTCGTCGGAGACGAGGCGTGTGCGCAGGTCCTGGCGGCCGTCGGACACCAGTTGCTTGACGAAGGACTGCATGACGGGGTAAATGTCTGCCTGTGTCTTGCCGGGAACAGAGAAGGTCTGGGTGAAGATGATGATGCCGTTCTGCTCAGGGACGGCACCTGCGAGATACTTCTGGTCCTCTACCTTGGCACTGGCCAGGAGGGGGAGGGTGAGAAGGAGAGTGAAAAGGATTTTCTTCATTATTTTAGAGGGATTGGTTGATGGCTGGGGAGTTTCCGCGCGAATACGCGCGACACCCGACCGGGGGGATTAAAGGGGTGGTTGCGGAGAGAGGGCTACAGGGGAGAGGTTGCGGAGAGAGGTTGCGGAGAGAGGCTGCTGGTGAGGTTACTCATAACGGATGGCCTCGATGGGGTCGAGGCGGGCGGCTTTCTGGGCGGGGAAGTAACCGAAGCCCACGCCGATGGCGACACAGACGGCAAAGCTGACGATGACACTCCAGGCGGGGATGACGGCGGGATAGCCGACAATGGTGTTGCAACCCCAGGTGAGCAGTCCGCCGAAGAGCACTCCGAGGATGCCGCCCGTGAGGCTGATGAGGATGGACTCGATGAGGAACTGGTTACTGATGTCCAGCCCTCGCGCGCCCACGCTCATGCGCAAACCTATTTCCTTAGTACGCTCGGTGACGCTGACGAGCATGATGTTCATGATGCCGATGCCGGCCACGAGGAGCGAGAAGGCTGCTGCCACCACGAGGATGATGGTGATGGTGTCCATGGTGGAGGACATGGTCTCCATGAACTCCTGCTGGGAGCGGATGGTGAAGTTATCTTCATCACCGTCCTTGAGCTTGTGGGTGCGGCGCAGGATCTGCGTGAGGTCTTCAATGGCCTGGTCGGACAGCTCTTCGGTGACGGCAGAGCAGACAATGCTGTTGTAGTGTGTCTGCGCGGCCAGACGTTTCATGACGGTGGTGTAGGGGGCGATGATGACGTTGTCCTGATCCATGCCCCAGTTGTTGTAGCCTTTGCCTTTGAGGACACCGATGATGCGGAAGGGGATGTTCTTGAAGCGGATGGTTTTGCCCACGGGATCCTGCCCATTGGGGAAGAGTTCCTTGACCACCGTCTTGCCAACGATGCAGACCTTGGCGGACTTCTTCACGTCTTCCTCGGTGAAGCAGGTGCCTTCCTCTACGTCCCAAAGCTTGATGCTGATATAGTCGGGTGATTCACCGTAGCAGGTGGAGGTGGTGTTGTTGGAGCCGAAGACAGCTTGTCCAGAGGAGGTGACCTCGGGGCTGACCTTGGTGACGAACTTGGCTTCAGAGAGGATGGTCTCATAATCCACCTGCTTGAGGGTCTGCATGGCAGAGGGGTCGAGGCGCACACCGCCGCGCATGTCGGCTCCCGGACGTATGGTGAGGAGGTTTGTACCTTGCTTGGACAGTTCCTCGCGGATGCTCTGCTTGGAACCTTGTCCGATGGCCATCATGACGATGACGGCTCCCACGCCGATGATGATGCCGAGCATGGAGAGGAACGAGCGGGCTTTGTTGCTGAGAATGGCCTTGATGGCTATCTTGAAGAGGTTGATGTAGGACATAATACTCTAATTCACAATGCACAATTCATAATTCATAATTGGCTGCGCATGGTTCGCATGTACCGCCAGTCTGTTTATAAATCATGAGTTGTCATTGTCTGGGGGAAATAATTGTGAATTATGAATTATCAATTATGAATTGACATCAGTCATCCTGCGGAGCGGGCAGGGCAGCGAGGGCTTCTGCGGCAGAGAGGATATTGGGGTTGTAGGTGTCTTCGCGTACCTTGCCGTCGCGCAGGACGATGTTGCGGGAGGAATACTGCGCAATTTCGGGGTTGTGGGTGACGAAGATGATGGTGCGTCCCTCGGCATGAAGCTTCTGGAAGAGAACCAGCACCTCGAAGGAGGTACGGGTGTCGAGGTTACCCGTGGCCTCATCGGCGAGGATGACGGCGGGGTTGTTGACCAGGGCACGGGCAATGGCCACACGCTGCATCTGTCCGCCGGACATCTGGTTGCTCTTGTGTTCCAAACGGTCACCAAGTCCCACAGCCTGCAGGGCTGCCACGGCTGCCTCACGACGCTGGCGCGAGTTATACTCCTTATTATACATGAGGGGCAGTTCCACATTCTCCACGGCTGTGGTCTTGGCCAGCAGGTTGTAGTTCTGGAAGACGAAGCCTATTTTGCGGTTGCGCAGACGGGCACGCTGGCTGCGGCGCATGGAGCGGACAGGGATGCCGTCGAGCAGATATTCTCCGCTGGTGGGCGTGTCTAAGCAACCGAGTTGGTTCAGGAGAGTGGATTTGCCGGAGCCGGAGGTGCCCATGATGGTAACGAACTCACCTTCGTAGATCTTGAACGAGATGCCGCGCAGGGCGTGGACGGTCTCGCTGCCCACCTGGAAGTTGCGACGCACGTCGCGGAGTTCGATAACGACTTTCTTTTCTTCTGCCATTGGGTTTTGGTTTTATTCCTGGAGGGAATTAATTGGGGATTGATTATCCCGGCGGGTGAACCGCCGGACACTAACTACTTCTTAGTGGTGCCTTGGCCAGTCTTCTGGTTCTTGTTGTTGTTACGCGGTCCGGGCATGAAGGGGTTCTTGTTCTGCGAGGAGGTGGGGTCTTCTGCCACTTCGCCGAAGATCATGTCCTCGAGGACTTCTGTGTCGGCCTTGATGCCAGAGACGATTTCCGTGGTGGTGCCGTTGGTGACGCCGGTCTCCACGGGAATGGCCTTGAACACCTTACCCTCGCGCACCCAGAGCTTGAATCTGCTGTCGCAGCCTTGAATGGTCTCGTCCTCGTCAATGAGAGCCTCGTTGGGAGCAAAGCGCAGGGCCTTGGCGGAGACGGTGAGGACATCGTTCTTCTCTAGGGTGAAGATGGTGACGTTGGCAGTGAGACCGGGCATGAGCTTGAGGTCGGCGTTGGGGGCGGAGATGACCACCTCGTAGGTGACCACGTTGCTCTCTGTGGTAGCCTGGCGGCGTACTTGTGTGACAGCACCATTGAAGATGTCGTTGGGGAATGCATCCACGGTGAAGGTGACGCGCTGCCCTTCCTTGACCTCGCCAATGTCGGCCTCGTCAATGTCTGCGATGACGCGCATGTCCGTGAGGTCCTGGGCGATGGTGAAGAGGGTAGGGGTGCTGAAGCTGGCTGCCACGGTCTGTCCTTCCTCTACCGCCTTGTTGAGCACGATGCCGTTGATGGGGGAGGTAATGGTGGCGTAGCCGAGGTCAGTCTCTGCACGCTTGACACTCTGGCGGGCAGTGTTCACCTGCTGCTGTGCCTTGATATAGGAGAGGCGTGACTGCTCGAAGTCGTTGGCACTGATTAAGCCCTTGTCATAGAGACCCTTCTGGCGCTCAAAGTTGGCTTTCTGGTACTCCAGTTCGCTCTGTGCGCTGGTGAGGTTGGAACGCTGGCTCTCCAGGGTGCTGAGGAGGTTGGTGCGGTCGAGTTCGGCAATGACCTGTCCGGCCTTCACCTCCGAGTTGTAATCCACATAGATTTTGGAGACGATGCCGCTGACCTGCGTACCCACTTCCACGCTGGTGACAGGCTCTATGGTGCCAGTGGCGGTGACGGTGGTGCTGATGTTACCCATTTCAACGGTGGTGGTGGCATACTCTGTCTTGGGTTTGGAGGAGCAGGCGACCATCATTGCAACGATTGCAATGATGGATGTAAAGTGTAAAATGTTAAATGCTTTGCGTGACATATATAGTTCTACAATGATTACAGGGTTTCAACTTTCAACTTTTAACTTTCAACTTAAATAGTCAACTGTCCGCCCTCGTAGAAGCGCAGGAGTTGGGTGTTGAGGATGGTGGTGTATTTACTCTGCAGGCGGTTCTGCTGTGCCTGTAGCAGGTTGTCGCGGGCTTGTAGCAGATCCACGATGTTCTTCAGTCCGGCCTTGAACTGCTCGTTGATGAGTTCGTAGTTGGTTTCCTGACTCTGCACGGCAGCCTGAGCACTCTTGAAACGCTGCTGTGCGCTGGTGGCTTGCAGCCATAGATTTTCGATGGTACTGCCCAGCGATGTCTGCTTGTCCAAGAGGTCGAGTGCGGTGGTTGTCTGGTTGAGCTTGGCACGGTTCACGGCGGTCTTGTTGCGGCGGTTGTCCAGGATGGGCACGCTGACACTGAGTCCCACGGAACCATTGAGGTTACGCTTCACCTGCTCGCCGAAGCCTTTCTGTCCGGTGGCCCAGTAATGACTGGTGCCGATGCCGGCGTTGAGTCCCACTGTGGGCAGATATCCACGCTTGGCGATGTCCAGCTGCACGTCGGCGGCATCTGCTTGCAGCTTGGCGGCACGAATCTCCGGGCGGAAGTTCAGAGCCGCGTTATATACCTCTGTCTTCTCCGGCACGGGATCCAGCGCCCGACTGTCTGCCATCTCGCTCTCGGCCACGTCAAAGGGCTGTTCTATACCCAGTTGCAGCAGTTCCTTCAACTGACGCTTGTAGCCAGCAATCTGTGTCTCAGCGTTCACTACATCATATTGTGCCGAGGCCACCTGTGACTCCAACTGTGCCAAATCGGCTTTAGCCAGATCACCCAGTTTGAAGCGTTCCTGCCCGCGGTCCAATTGCTGCTTGGCTGTCTCCAGAAGTTTCTCGTTCACGTGCTTGGCCTCGGTGGTATAGAGCACCTGCACATAGAGCTGGGCTATCTGCTCCTGAATGGTGCTGAGGCTCTGTTCTGCCTGTACTTCTGTGATTTGTGACTGCAACTTGGCGGCCTCAATATTCTTGTGGTTGATGCCGCCGTTCCAGACGGTCCAATTGGCATTGAGACCGTATGAACCGTTCTCCGTCACCTTGTTGTTGGTGCTGGTGGCCATGCCGTTCTGCACGACAGTCATGGACTCTTGGAATGGCCGATAGCCCACGCTCTGACTGACGGATGCGGAGAGCGAGGGGAATAGTGCAGCCTGATATTGCTTCAACTGCTCCTGTGCATCCTGTTGGCTGATGCGGCTTTTCTGGAGCTGGATGTTGTGTTCTGCGGCGTAATCCAGGCACTGCTGCAACGTCCATGCCTGTTGGGCATGTGCATTGCTGCAGAAAGCAAGGAGTGAAGCCGCAAGAACTGTGAAGATGGGTTTGTGTTTCATTGACGAATGTTTGATTGCTTTTTCTTGATTGAGCGTACAAAGGTACGTCTTTTTTCTCGTACTTGACCTTTTTTCGTCGGGCAGGTTTAAATCGTTTAAGAGGGTTTAACATTTCGACGGGTAAATCATAATAAATCTATCTTCATGGATAGATTATTCCCCATATCCTTGCTGATTCTGCATATTTGCCATACCTTTGCGAAACATTTGTTCAACGATGATTGTCATGACAACAGCACTCAGAGAAATCTTCCGCCTGTGGCTCAGGCAAAAGCGCAAGGACTTCCGTTGGCAGGAAGTCTTCATGTTTTTCTATTTCAGTGGCTTGTATCTGGCCATGGTCATTGGATTCTATGCCGCTGTGCATGATGAAGTGGCACAGCAGACCTTCCCTTCAATCTTAGTGACTTTTGCACCGCTTGTGGCTGTGAGCTTGCAGTTTGGCGACCTGGTGATGAAACTCTTCTGGCGACGCTCGCCCGTGGAAATGGATGATTACCTGCGCACACGCCCCGTTCCTCCCCGTGACTGGGCACGTTTTGTGCTGATAGACACTTCCGCAGGATTCCTACAGTGGATGCTGGCTCTGATGGTCGGCACAGCTGCCATTCTCATCCTGTCGTGGTGGATGGCCCTGCTGTTGATGGTGCTCATCTTCTCGGTCTCACTCACCAACGCGCTATTCCAGAACTGCTGGCGACGTGCCCCGGGCAATCAGTGGACACTGCCTCTGGTCTTCGGTTACATCTTCTGGTCGGGGGTGATATGGGTTGTTGCCATCGGCACGGCTGTCGGGACGATGATGTTCACGGGCTTGCTTGATTTCAAAGACATCGTTGCAGAGAAACAATTCACCGAAGGCTTTGTGCTACCGGGGCTGCTGGCATCTGCCGCCCTGTTGCTGATTAACGGTCTCACTTGCTACATCCTGAATCGTTACTTCACGCGCATGAAGAATCATAATGAGGAGCATCACGCGCCCGTGACCGCCACGGCGCATTCCCTCGGAGAGGTCTCGCTCTGGAGCATCGAATGGGTGCAACTGCTGCGAAGCAAACGTCTCAAGACCAGTTTCTTTGTCATTGTGGTGGTCTTCCTGCTGAACACCTATATGCAACAGAATTCCACCATCCAGACTGACATGCATGGGGTGAACATCATGTTGCTTTTTGGCATTGCATTTCCCAGCATCATTCTGGCTCAATGGGTCATGGGTGTGGAAGCCAACTTCTTCTCGGGCATCTGGACCAAACCCTGGAGCGTGGAGGGCATCCTGCGGCGCAAGTATGTGTTCTTCTGTGCAATATGCGGTAGCATGGCATTACTGATGGTGCCTATGATCATTTGGATGGGTTTGTCGCCGCTGATGTGGCTGTGTACTTTGCTCTTCGGCTGTGGTGCCTTCGTGCTGCCCTTCATGGCTACTTGCCTGTTCAGCAGCCGCATGGACCTCTTCGCCAGCGCGTTCTTCAATTATCAGGGAGCCAACAAGCAACTTAACTTTTTCTCCTTCATTATGTTCGTTCCCATGGGCATCTACTATGCAGCCTACTTCCTCCTGCCTACGCTCTGGGCGCACGCCCTCATCGGCGGCCTCGGCATCCTCGGACTCCTGCTGCACCGCCCCTATATCCACTGGATCTATACCATCTGGCACAAGCGGAGATACAAAATCATGGAACGCTGGCAGGGAGAGTAAAGACCCACTCCCAACCCCTCCCGTGAGGGGAGGGGAGAGTTTGCAGTTAATATAGAAAAATGAACTAAAAGATTATTAACCCTATAATATGACCCAGTAACTTCTCAACTCTCAAGCGCCAGTCGCGCCCCTCCCTCACGGGAGGGGTTGGGGGTGGGTCTTTATCTTATGGAACTGAAAATCAAACAACTCAAGAAGACTTATGGTGAGAAAGTGGCACTGGATATTCCTGAACTGAATATCTATAGTGGTGAACTCGTAGGCCTCGTGGGCAATAACGGTGCGGGCAAGACCACGCTGCTGCGCCTCATCCTGGATCTCATCAAGGCAGACACCGGCCACGTCTATTCCGGCGGTATCGACGTGGCAGCACCCGCCTCTAAGCCGCAGGAGTGCGAGGCGTGGAAACTCTACACCGGCTCCTTCATCGACGGGCGCTTCCTCATAGATTTCTACACGCCCGAAGAGTATTTCACCCTTATCGGACGTCTGTATGGGATTCCACAAGCCACCATCGACGAGCGTCTGGAAGCCTTCAAGCCTCTCATGCACGACGAGATACTGGGCACCAAGAAGTATCTCCATGACTTCTCTGAGGGCAACCGTCAGAAGATAGGTATCATAGGAGCCATGCTCATACACCCGAAGGTGCTTCTGCTGGACGAGCCTTTCAATTATCTGGACCCCTCCAGCCAGATTGTGGTGGCACGCCTCATCCAGCAGATGAACCGTGAGCACGGCACCACCGTCCTCATCTCCTCCCACAACCTCAACTTTGTCTCGGACATCAGCACCCGCATCCTTCTCTTGGAGAAGGGAATTGTCATCAAGGACTTGTCTAATAATGAAGGAAGTGCTACGCAGGAGCTGAATGACTACTTCAATGCTGAAGCATAGCTTGCCACGTCGTATGATACAGACTCTCCTGATATAACAACAAACACCCTTTTACGTATAACACAAAACACACCTGCCTCATGGCAGGTGTGTTTTGTGTTATACGCAGGATACCTATTTCAGCCAGCGGGCGAGCCAGTTGAAGTAGGTGCGCTGCCAGAGGATGCCGTTCTGGGGATGGAGCACCCAGTGGTTCTCGTCGGGATAGAGGAGCAACTCGGCTTCGATGCCTCTCATGCGTGCGGCGTTGAAGGCGCTCATGCCCTGGGTGGCGTTGATGCGGTAGTCCTTTTCGCCGTGGATGCAGAGAATGGGGGTGTCCCACTGGTCAACAAAGCGGTGAGGAGAGTTCTCATAGGTTCTCCTGGCGTTGGCTGTCATGTCCTTGTTCCAGTAGGCATCGTCATATTCCCAGTTACTGAACCAGTTCTCCTCGGTCTCTGTATACATGGCTTCGAGGTTGAAGGCGCCGTCGTGAGCGATGAAGCACTTGAAACGCTTGTCATGGTGACCGGCAAGGTAATAGACGCTGAAGCCGCCAAAGCTGGCTCCCACGGCACCCAGACGGTCACGGTCCACGTATGGGAGGGAGTCGCACGCATCATCGATGGCACTGAGGTAGTCCTTCATGCACTGGCCTGTCCAGTCGCCGGAGATTTCCTCCAGCCACTCCTGCCCGAAGCCGGGGAGGCCGCGGCGGTTGGGGGCAATGATGACGTAGCCCTGTGAGGCCATGATGTCGAAGGTCCAGCGGTAGCTCCCGAACTGTGAGACGGGTGACTGGGGGCCGCCTTCGCAGAAGAGCAGGGTGGGGTATTTCTTCGATGGGTCGAAGTGGGGGGGCTTGATGACCCAGTAGAGGAGCTGCTGGCCATCGGTGGTGGGGCACCAGCGGGGCTCGGAGGTGCCGGGGGCGAGTTGGGAAAGGATGTGGTCGTTCTCGGCGGTGAGGCGGGTGATTTCTGCAACGGCGGTGCCGTTGCCTGCGCCAAGAGAAGAAGCAGCATTGGAGGCTGTGGTAGTGGGAACGGTAACCAGATAGAGGTCGGCGGGATGGAAGAAGTCGTGACGCTCCATGAGGAGGGTGGCGCCAGCCTTCTCCCCTCCATCACGGGCGGGGTCGGGGGTGGGTCTTGGGATGAGTTGCAAATTGCCCCAGTCGGCCTGGTCATTGGTGAGCTGTGTGACTTCGCCCTTCAGGTTGGTGCGGTAGAGATTGACGGTGGCGTGCCAGACACCTATATAATATAAGGTATAGCTGTCATCGTCCCATACGAAGTCGTCAACGTTGCTGTCAAAGGACTCGGTGACATATACTTTGGCGTTCTCTATTGGCTCATTGGCGAGCTGCTGCAGGTCATAGACGCAGAGACGCTGGCGGTCTGCCTCGTAGCCGTCACGCTTCATAGAGAGCCAGGCCACGTAGCGGCCATCGGGCGAGAACTTGGGGTTCTGGTCGTAGCCCACATTGCAGCCCTTCAAATCCTGGGCCTGGTTGATGTACTGGTTTTTGAGAGACTTGGTGGGATTGCAGGAGTTATCAGGACTGCCGACGAATCCTCCATCGGGTACAACGTCAAACTCACAACCGTTCTTGCAGAGGTTCCTGGTCTTGTTCATGTCGCCGCTCTCCACATCAAAGAGGAAGATGTCGGAGTCGGTGCTGATGCTGTAGTCAATCCCGGTCTTGCAGCGGCAGGTGAAAGCGATGAACTTGCTGTCGGGGCTCCAAGCGAGCTGCTCGATGCCGCCGAAAGGTTCCATGGGACATTCATAAGGCTCACCTTCGAGGATGTCGAACTCCTTACCCGTGGCCAGGTCAAGGACGAAGGGATGCGGGATGCTCTCGACATAGTGATCCCAGTGTCGGTACATGAGGTCTGTGATGACGCGGCCAGTGCTCTTGGGCAGGTCGGCGGGGCGCTCCTGGATGATGTCGTGGAAAGGCACGGACTTGATAATGATGACCTTTTTCTGGTCGGGTGAGAAGAGGAAACCATCTACGCTGCCGCCGGTCTTGGTGAGTTGCTTGCGGGACTTGCCTTTTGCGGTCATGGTCCAGATGTCGCCTTTGAGGTTGAAGGCGATGCGGTTGTTGTCCAGCCAGACAGGGTCGCTGCCGAGACCGAGGAAGGTGGGGGATGTTTCCGCGCTAATAAGCGCGGCACCCGACCCTGCGGCGGTTGAGGATGCAGGAGATCCTGCGGCGGCTGGGGAGGCAGGGCTTGTTTCAGGCTCGGCGGCGGTTGAGGATGCAGGAGACCCTGCGGCGGTTGAGGAGGTTGTTCCCCGTTCTGCGGCGGCTGAGGAGGCAGGAATATCCAGACAGTAGAGGAGGGTGTTGCTGCGGTCTTCGGGGACGCTGTAATAGGTGACCTGATAGGCGACTTTGGAGCCGTCGGGGGAAACGGCGTAGGAGCCGATGCGTCCCATGGCCCAGAGGGCTTCGGGCGTGAGGGTGTCGCTCTGGAGCTGGATGTTGCTGCGCGTGATGACGGGCTTCTGTTCTTTCTGGCAGGCGGTCATGATGGCGATGATGAGGAGGAGGAGGAAAAGCCTCACCCCCGCCCCCTCTCCGAGTGAAGAGGGGAATAGATGGTTGTGGATAAAGGAATGTTTCATTGTTAGTTAAGGGTTGGGCGGGTGGCCTCGGTGGGGAAACCACCGAGCACCAACGGTGGTTATCTTTTTTGCTGGCGCTGCTGCTCGGCGGCCATCTTCTGGAGGGCTTCCAGGCGGGCAGCCATGCCGGATTGTTTCTTGGGATTATTGGCGTTCTTGGCGCGGTAGGCTTCGAGCTCGGCGAGGAGGCGACTGTCATTGGTGGTCTTGCGGAGCACCCACATGATGATGATGCTGGTGAGGCCGGAGAGGAAGTAGTAGTAGTTGAGGCCTGAGCTGTATGTGTTGAACATGAAGAAGAACATGATGGGCATGAGGTACATCATCCAGCGCATCATCTTCATGCTCTGTTCCTGCTCGGGCGACATCACGGCGTTCTGCTGCTGCTTCATGCTGATCCAAGTGTTGGCCACCTGCATCACACAGAAAAGAACGCAGAAGATGCTGAGGTGGTCGCCGATGAGCCAGAGGTCTTTGCCCCAGTGGATGACATCGTCGTAGGCAGAGAGGTCATCGGCCCAGAGGAAGCTCTGTCCGCGCAGCTCGATAGCGTTGGGGACGAAGTTGAAGAGGGCCACCCAGATGGGCATCTGGATGAGCATGGGCAGACAGCCGCCCATGGGCGAGACGCCGTACTGGCTGTAGAGCTGCATCATCTCCTGCTGCTTCTTCATGGCATCTTCCTGCTTGGGGTACTTGGCGTTGAGCTGGTCGATTTTGGGCTTGAGGACTCTCATGCGGGCACTGGCCATGTAGCTCTTCTTGGTGGCGGGATAGACGAGGGCCTTGACGATGAGGGTCAGCAGCAGGAGGACAAGTCCCATGTGGAGTCCGAAGCCCTTGAGCCAGTCGAAGAGGTAGATGATGAACCAGCGGTTGATCCAGCGCACGATGGGCCATCCGAGATAGACGAGGTCTTCGAGTTCCAGGTCTTTGTCTGCGTTGATGCTGAGGTCATTGTGGGCTTTCAGGGTGTGGAAGTCATTGGGGCCGAAATACATTTGCAATTGGGTCGGTTGTGCGCCGGTGGGGTCGAAGGGTGTCTGGAGGGATGCCTCGTAGTTCTTCAGGTAGCCTTGTCCTTTCTTGTAGAGTTGTGATTTAAAGTGTGCGCCATGCATCTGCTGGTGGCTGATGAGCACGGCAGAGAAGAACTGGTTCTTGAAGGCCACCCAGTCGATGGGTTCCTCGATGTCTTTCTCCTGATCCGAGGTCTCGCTCAGGTTCTTGGTCTTGCCGTCGGTGCGGTGGTAGCGGATGCAGGCGTAGCGCTGCTCAAAGTCAAAGCCTTTCTCGAGCTGGCGGGCACGGTCTGTCCATGCGATGTCGAGGGTCTTCATGGAGGGGGCGAAGAGGTTGGCGATGCCGCGGGCGGTGATGGTCATATCCACCATGTAGGCATCGGGGCGGAGGGTGTAGTCGATGTCGAGGGAGCCGCCGGGGAGGGGGAGGCGGAGGGTGGTGGATTGTCCCTCGGGAGAGCCCTCGGGCACAGTAACTGGCTGGAAGAAGAGGTCGGAGGTGACAATGTTCTCCTGCTTGGTGGCCAGCGAGAGAATCATCTGAGCGTCTTTGGCGCTGACGAGGTGGACGTTCTCCTTCTGCTGGTCTTTGTAGTTCTTGAGTTCGGCATCCTCGATGATGCCGCCGCGGGTGTTGATGGTGAGTTTCACCAGGTCGTTCTCGAGGGTGATGCGCTCCTCGGTGCCTTGTGCTGCGGCGAAGAGGATGCTGGCGGAGTCTGGGACGAGATTGCCGGTGGAATCGGCAACGAGGCCGGCAGTGGCGGCGGAAGCGGTGGTGGTCCCGGCGGATGAACCGCCGGGCACGGTGCTCTGCGTTTCCTGCTGGGCGAGCTGTGCGGCGGCGATGGAGTCGCGTTCACGTTGTGCTTTGAGTTGTGCTTCTGAGGGGCGGCTGTACCACGAGAAGGCGATGAGCACAGCGGCCATGAGGACGAATCCTGTGATGGTGTTTTTGTCCATTGTTATTTGAGGTGGTTATCCCGGCAAATATGCCGGGCACTCAACCATGATGAGTTAAATGATAGATGGTTAAATGCTGAGGGGTTGATGGGAAACGAGCGGGGTTGATGGCACAGGGGGGGATGGAAAGCGAGCGGGATGATGGGAAGAGTGGAATGATGGGAAGAGCGGGATTGATGGCTAATGGGTGAGGGATTTGTTAATCTCTTCGATGTAGGCGAGGAGGTCTTCACGGCCTTGTTTGCTCTCGGCAGAGGTGATGAAGTGGGGTGGGAGGGGATCCCATTCCTCAGAGAGTCGTTGCAGATAGGCGTTGACATTCTCTGTGAGTTTGGCGCGGCTGAGTTTGTCGGCCTTGGTGAAGACGATGCTAAAGGGCACGTTGCTCTCTCCCAGCCAGCGCATGAACTCCAGGTCAATCTGCTGTGGCTCATGGCGGCAGTCGATGAGCAGGAAGAGGTTAGTGAGCTGCTCGCGTTGCAGGATGTAGCCGGAGATGATCTTCTCCAACCTGGCGCGCTCTGTCTTGCTGCGCTTGGCAAATCCATAGCCGGGCAAGTCCACGAGATACCACTCTCCTCCGTTGATGATGAAATGATTGATGAGCAGTGTCTTGCCGGGTTGTGCCGAAGTCTTGGCCAGTTTGCGGTTGTCTGCCAGCATGTTGATGAGGCTTGACTTGCCGACATTGCTGCGCCCGATGAAGGCATATTCGGGACACCTGTGCACAGGACACTGGCTGATGAACTCGCTGCTCTTGACGTATGTGGCGTTCTTGATGGTCACGTGATATGTTGAGCGTTTAGGCGTTTAACGTTTAGAAATCGTAGTTCAGACCGAGGGACAGGAACTCCTTGAACATCCAGAATGTGCCGTCGTGGTTCTCTCCGGAACGGTAATTGGGCGAGCTGTCCTCGAAGCGCGGATACATGAACAGCTTGGCCGAGATATACTTGTTGACCGTGAAGTTGAAGGTGTTTTCCCATTCGATGCGTGTCAGTTTGAGGTTGGAGAACCAGTAGGCACGGCTGGACCATGTGATGTTCTTCAGCAGTTTCCACGTGAACGTGAGGTTCACGTTGGGACCCCAGTCGTGTTTGGCATTGTGTCCTGCGTCGATACCATAGCGTGTCACGAGGTTGTCCCGGTCCACGTATGTGATGTTCCAAGAGAGTGGTGCCAGGAGGAGTGCTCCGGAAAGGTTCTTCCAGCTGAACTTGTAGTCCATACCGATTGATGAGCGGATGTAGAGCGGTGAGATGAAGTCTGCCACCACGTTGTCACCGCTCCCGTCGTAGGTCATGTAGGGTTGCGACTGCAACTGGAGCTGGGCGGCGTAGTTCCACTTGCCGATGGCCTTGATGCCGAGCTTGCTGGTGAGGCGCAGCAGGTTGCTGGTGGCCCGGAACTTGGGCTTGCTGTTCTCGGTTGTCTGGAAGCCCAGTTGTGCCTCGAACTTGTTGTCCCACTGGATCTTGCGTTTGTTGTCATAGTTGGCATCCAGGGTGAGGAGGGTGAGCATGGAGTACATGTCATCACCGCCCTGGTACCAGTTGTCTGAGAAGTGGTTCTGTGTGAACTGCATGCCTCCGTTTCCCTTTAGGGTCCAGAAGTTGGGCTTCATCACTTCCACGTCCACGGCCTCGACCTGCATCTGTGGCTTGTCCTCCACCACCTTCTCTGCCAGTTTCTTGTTTGATTCCTGTTTCTTGGTGAGGTCCGACCTGATGCGTGAACCGCTCATCAGCTCCTGCTGCGTTGTGGAGAAGAACTGCGGGGAGGTGATATATGCCTGTGCCAGCGCGTTGTTGATGTCCTCGGCCAGCTGCAGCTGGCTGTCTGTGGTGCTGCCGAGCTGTGGGCGCTTGGCTGCCTCTGTGTCATCTGCATCTTCTGCATTGATAGACATTTTCTGACTGAGCACATTGTTATAGAGTGTGCCGGGCGCGAACAGCCGGAATAGATATGGGCTGGGTGCAGATGTGGTTCCTGTGGCCTGTTGCTGCAAAGTCACCAGGTTCTGTAGTGACACGATATAGGCGTTCACGATGGAGTCTGCCTGATTGGCAAAAGCTTGTTGCACGGAATCTACTTCTTCGGCCATTGCTTTTGAACCTTTCACCTCACGTGCCTCGAGCAAAGAGGATTGGAGTGTCAGCATCAAGAATGCTGCAATAAAAAGTTGTTTATTCATACTTATCCGAAATTTGCGGCAAAGATACAAATAATGTTTGAAAGGCGAGCAGAATCTGCGCACGAATCATCAATTATTGTATTTTTTTCACCTCTTAGTCTCATATTTGTTGTTGGACATCGTGCAGAAAGAGGATTTTTATATACCTTTGTCGGCAGAATCAAAGCAACAGGACCATGATACAACTCATCGCAGACAGCGGCTCCACAAAGACAACCTGGCTCCTCCGGGACGGCGTTCACCCGGATGTCTGCCTGCAAACGGCAGGCATCAATCCCGTTCGTGACACAGAGGACACGATATGTTCAGTGGTGGCGTCTCTGCCACAAACAGCTGTGTCTGACCTCTATTTCTACGGGGCCGGCTGCATCCAGCCCTATTCAGAGACCGTCTCTCGTGTGCTGCGGTCGGCATTCCCGGGCGCAAATATCTGTGTGGAGAGTGATTTGCTGGGGGCTGCCCGCGCCCTTTGCGGCCACGATGAAGGCATCGCCTGCATACTGGGCACAGGGTCCAATTCCTGTCTGTATGACGGCACGCGGATGGTTCAGAACGTCTCTCCGCTGGGTTGGATTCTGGGCGATGAGGGCAGCGGTGCCGTGCTTGGCCGCACGCTGGTCGGCGACCTGCTCAAGGGTCAACTGCCTCATTCACTGCTGGAAGCGTTCTTGTCACGCTTCCACCTCACCCAGGCGTCCATCATCGATGCGGTGTATCGCCAGCCCCAGCCCAATCGTTTTCTTGCCTTTTTGGTTCCCTTCCTGTCAGAACACCGTGCAGAGCCGGGCATCCATGATTTGCTGCTTCGCCAGTTCCGTCTGTTCCTGGCGCGCAACGTGGCAGCCTATCAGCGTCGGGACTTGCCGGTCAATTGCGTAGGTGGTGTTGCCTATTCCTTTGAGAATGAACTCCGTGAGGCCGCCAGCCTGGAGGGCTTTGACGTGGGTGTGGTGAATCGGTCTCCCATGGACGGTATGGCTCGTTTCCACGAGTTTTGACGAGCCTGATTTGCAATGTCGAGTTTGCAAAACCAGAGCTTTTGACCCACGAATCAATGAATTTATTTCAAAAATAAGGATGTTTTGAAAAATGTATGTTGCAAAACATGTTTTCAGGGTTACATGCTGACGCTTTCACCCGTATCTTTGTGTCAGTTATCCTGAAAACAATCTTTTTACCTTAAACAGGCTAATACCTAAAGATTAAGCATTGGGGTCGCTGTGAAGCGACCCCTGTGTTGTTCTGCACGTTTGATGCTTTTCAGCTGTGCTTTTGGCTCTTTTCTGGCTGTGCTTTTGGCTCTTTCCTGGCTGGTGGGTATATATGGACTTTTGAACGTGCGGTCGTGATGCCAATTACGTGCAGACGTGATGCCAATTACGTGCGGTCGTAAAGGCAATGACGTGCGGTCGTGAAGGCAATGACGTGCGGACGTGTTGTGAGCGACCCCTGCTTGTTATCGCTGACTCTCGTAAAAGTCTTGATACTCAAGGGCTACGTGGATGTGGTCATGGTGGCGGCGGATATACTCGACACTGTCCATTTGCAGCTGATGGATATTCTCTTTGCCGGATAGCAGCCGACGGGCAATCTGGTCATAGACATCTTGCTCTGTGGGCTGCACATTGATGATGGGACGCAGTTCTGTCTCGCCCAGCAACTGGTATTGCTCTTCCTCGCCGCCGCCCACCACAATGAGCCCTTTGGCCATCGCCAAGAGGGCGTTCATGGCGGGGGTATAGCTGTAGAGCTGGTCCAGCAGCACGTGGCTGCTGTCCATCATCTGCTGATAACGGGCAAAGGGCACGCTCTCTGCCACCTGCAAGCCCACACGCTCAGGCCCGAAGTCGGCCTGCAGACGGTGCAAAGCGGCCAGCATGATGTCTGTTCCCTTGTAGGCTGACCGCGCACGCTGGATGCCGATGAAGAAGTTGAGGGGTGAGGGTTGGGGGTTGAGGGTTCTTGAAGGGTCAAGCGTCTCTGCGGGCCGAGCGGAGGAGTTTGGGTTGAGGGTGGCGGTTGGAGTGACGGTGGAGCGGTCGATGGGGAAGGGAATGAAACGTGTCTTGTCCGGGAAGAAGGGTCGATAACACATTTCATATTCATAGAGTCCGGTGATGATGCCGTCGCAGTCCTCGGCCATGCGCTGGTTGAGGGCTCCCTTGGGCCCGTGCAGCCAGTCGGCAATCATGGTGTCCATGAAAGGATAGCTGCGCAGGGTGGGGCCGAAGTTGAAGTCGCTGTAGCGGAACGTCTTGCAGTCCATGCCCACCCGCACCCAGTAGTGGTCGATGCCGAAGGCACCGAGGAAGACGCGCCCGTTGTGACGTCGCAAGAAGCGGTAGAAGGGCCAGATGCGCTCGCCCTTGAGGTCGATGAAGACGGGGTTGATGAGTTGCACGACATCATAGCCGCGCAGACGGGGCCAGATGCGTGCCAGGTCTGTGAGATAGCGGATGGTGCCGGTGACAGAGAGGCTGCGGCGCCGCAGGTCGATGTCGCGGGGATAGTTCTTCCAGCGATCGCCGTCGGACACCACCGTGACTTGATGTCCCAGGGTTCTCAGTCCCTGGCCCAACGTCCAGTGCACGTTGCTGTATTCGCCGATGAGCAGTATCTTCATGAGAAAGAGGTTGTTTCAGGACGAGGAACCCTTGAAGCGGCAGTAGGCACGCTGTTGCCAGTCGAAGAGGCGGTCGCTGTAGAGTAGCCAGTAGCCGGGCTTCCAGCGGGCACTCCACCGCAGCCGCGAGGGGCGGAAGGTATGCAGGATGGTGTGGAAACGGCTGTGCAGCAGCACACGGTCGGTCTCTGGGATTTCTGCCTCGTGGCGCAGATAGAGCCGGTAGCAGGCGATGAATGTCATCCAGCGGTGCACCTCGTAGCGGCGCAGCAGCCGGACAGCAACGCCCTCGCGCTTCAGTGTCAGCAGCAGAGACAGGTTGGCCTCCATGAAGTCGAAACGCCGCAGGTTGAAGTTCTGTGTCATTGACAGCTGATGCTGCCTATAATAATAGATACCCGCGCACGCGCGAACCTCTTTACTATATAGGTAGTGCAGTCGCGAACTGTTGTCGTCGCTGTAGAGCCGTGTGGCGGTGTCGAAGGGGAATTGGCGGTGGAGCGGTGTGCGGGTGAGATAGAGGCCGTGGAGCTGCCAGCCGTCCAGACACAGCTCAAAGGCCTGTTCACCCGTGAGCATGCCGCCCGCTTCCAGTTCCTGTGGCAGACCATAGTCCTCTTCGCGGCCGTCTGCATCGAAGTGCCGTCGCAGGTGGAAGACACAGCAGTCTGTACGCGGGTGCTGCTGCATCACCTGCACAGCCGCCTCCAGGGCATCGGCAGACAGCCAGTCGTCGGCATCCACCATGCAGACGTAGGGTGCCTTCACCTGCTGCAGCGCCAGATTACGCGCCACAGCCTGACCGCTGTTCACGGGTGTCTGCAGCACATGGATGCGGGCATCCAGCGCGGAGCGGTCACGCAACAGAGACAGCGTCTCGTCGGTGGAGCAGTCATCGACGCATAGAATCTCTATGTCATGCAGGGTCTGCCCACACAGCGAGTCGAGGCAGGCGGGCAGGGTTCCGGTCGCGTTGTAGGCGGCCACGAGCACGGCCACTGTTGGAGAACCGCCAACAGCCTCACCCACTGCAACACCACCCCCAAACCTGTCCGTTCTCGGTTTAGGAGATAAACCTCGGTCGCTCGGAGAGATTGACATCAAGTCAATCTCTTTTTCCCTCGCTACCCTGTCAGGGAGAGGAGCGGTCACCTTAGACTGTGGAACAATGCTGTCTCTCACTTATTATTTAATGGTTATTTGGTTCCTCTCTTGAGCAGTTTCTGTCTCACCTTTTCAATGATGGTGGTCTCTGCGGCCAGGATGCGATAGCTGATGATGGCGGAACAGGCCAGCAGCGGCAATCCCGCAGCCAGGCGCCAGAAGGACGGCAATAACATGCAGCCCACCACAGCCGCGCCCAGCAACAAAGCCTGCATGACGGCCAGACGGATGGTGGCAACGGGCAGACGGACACGGTAATACCGCCCGTAGGTGAAGCCGATGAGCAGCAAGTCAAAGAGGGCTGAGGCAGAAAGACCCAGACCCGCACCCGTCAGGCCAAACAGATAATAGCCGCAGAAGATGATGCCTAGGGAGATCGCATCATAGATGACCTCCATCAGCAGGAACAGGATGGAGTCTCCGCAGGCCAGGGCCGTATAGCCCATGGGCACGGTGATGCTGCGCAGGAACATGTAGAAGGCAGCGCAGACAGCCATGTCTGTGGCTGGCAGGAAGGCCGTGGTGTTCAACAGGCGGATGACCAGTGGCATCGCCGTGACCAGCGCAATGAGCATGGGAGCAATGAGCAGCAGACACACCCTCACCTGCTGATTGATGGTGTGGTTGCGCTGTTG
The DNA here is from genome assembly GCA_017455585.1 of Bacteroidaceae bacterium. GTDB lineage: Bacteria > Bacteroidota > Bacteroidia > Bacteroidales > Bacteroidaceae > Physcousia. Next base: position 51,680 of record JAFSZU010000028.1, read on the forward strand.
CTCATCATGGTTGACAGCAGAGAGACGGGGGAAGTAATCGGCCTCGAAAGCGGTGAAGATGATGCCGGCATAGCTCACCATGAGGCCATAGCCCACGCGATAAAAGCCCACATCCTCTAAACTGCCATAGTGAATCATGAGTGCCGGCAGAGCCATGGCCACACCGGAACCGGCAATGGCGGCCATGGCGTATGGCAGACCCACCCGCACCAGTTCCAGCCCTTCTCGGAGGATTGAGCGGGAAAAAGGAGAGATGCGCCAAGGATAGAGGGGGGTGGTGAAACACAGGTGAATGATGGTGATGGCAACCGTGCTGACATCGAGTGCCAGGATGATGCCCCGGATGTGAAACGCCCAGAACAGGGGCACCGTCAGACACAGGGTGGACAAGGCGCCCAACACAGAGATGGAAGCCACGCGACGCAGACGGCGCACGCCCTTGAGAATGGACAACTCACCGGCCGTGATGGTCAGGGCCGTCACCATGGGTGCCAGGAGAATCACACTCCACACGGATATCTCGGTGTCCTTGCCGAACCACATCCCAAGCCAGTGGGCACCAAGGATGCAGAGCAGAACGGCGAGGATGGCTATCCAGAAGCACCATGTGCGGATGACACGCACCAGACGCTCCACGGCCGCGGCGTCCTGGGTCTCAAAAAGCTCAGACAGCCGCCGCACAGACGCGAAGTGGATGCCCATGTTGCTGGTGCTGGTGATAAACTCAGAAATATTGATATAGACCCCCATCAGCGCAAAGCCGATGGGCCCGAGGAGGTATGACGTCAGTTTCGTGCGGACAACACTCATCAGAATGTTCAAACCCTGCACACCGCCGAACACGCCAGTGTACTTCAGCACATGATCCAGGGTGCTGGCATCCTTCCGCTGTTCCTCTGTCATCTTCACGTCCTAAACAAGTATCTCCTTGAAGTTGTCTATCACCTCATCTGCCAGCGGCGCAATGACCTCGCGAGGGTTGGTCGTGGCCAGACCAACGACATGGCACCCCGCCGCGCGACCGGCCTTGAGACCGTTGATGCTGTCCTCAAACACCGCGCAGTCGGCAGCCGGAACGCCGAAGAGCCGCATTCCGAGCAGATAGCAGTCCGGTGCGGGCTTGGAGGCAGAAAAGTCTTCGCTGGTGAGGATTCGGTCAAAAAGTTGTGGCAGCTCAGGGTGGGCACTCATGACCTGCCGCATCTTCTCCTGATTGCTGCTGGTGACAATGGCCATGGGGATGCCCAGTGCATGCAACTGCATGATATATTCCCGGGCACCGGGGATATACTCATAATGCATCTGGGCCTCGAACGCATCCAGCCGCTGGGTAATCTGTGCCTGCTTGGCTTCCTCACCCGCGAACCAGCGTTCATAAATCTGCACAAGTGTCTGCCCCTTGATGAGTTGACAGAAATTGGGGACCTCTGGATGATATTCGTGACCGATGCCACCCCAGAAGACAGAATACTGACTTTCTGTGTCCAAGATGACCCCATCAAGGTCAAAAAGGGCCGCTTTTGGCTGTTTTTGCATTGCCTTACGTAGATTTTGGGCGCAAATATAGTGTTTATTTGGGAGAAATATGTACTTTTGCGCCCGAATTTTTGAATATAACACTTTTTACACTCATAATAATGGCTGGATACCTCGTTGACGATACGCGCAAAGTGACCACGCACCGTCTTTATGAAATGAAACAGAACGGCAAGAAGATTGCCATGCTCACCTCCTATGACTACTCTATGGCACGCATCGTGGACGGAGCAGGAGTGGACGTCATCCTCGTGGGAGACAGCGCCTCAAATACCATGGCTGGCAACGTCACAACACTGCCCATCACGCTGGATCAGATGATTTATCACGCCCGCAGTGTGGTGCGTGGTGTGACACGCGCCCTCGTGGTCTGCGACATGCCATTCGGCACCTATCAGGTAGACCCGCAGGATGCCGTGCGCCATGCCGTGCGCATCATGCAGGAGACGGGCTGCGATGCCCTCAAGCTGGAAGGCGGTGTGGAGATCATTCCTGCCATCAAGCTGATTCTCGACGCCGGCATACCGGTCATGGGACATCTGGGACTGACACCCCAGAGCATCAACAAGTTCGGGACCTACGCCGTGCGGGCCAAGGAACAAGCTGAGGCCGACAAACTGCGTTCCGATGCCTGTGCGCTGGCCGAAGTCGGCTGCTTTGCCCTGGTGCTGGAGAAGATTCCGGCCGTCCTGGCCACAGAGGTGACACAGAGCATACCCATTCCCGTTATCGGCATCGGAGCTGGTGGCGGCTGTGACGGACAGGTGCTTGTCGTGCATGACATGCTGGGGATGACCAAGGGCTTCTCGCCCAAGTTCCTGCGCCGCTATGCCGACCTCAGCACTGTCATCACCGATGCTGTGGGGCAATATGTCACCGACGTGAAGAACTGTGACTTTCCCAACGAGAACGAACAGTACTGAGCAAGGACATCACGAGAACACACAGCCCGCAGAGCAAGGACAACATAAAAGCGGAACACATGATTGTGCAAATGCATCATGTGTTCCGCTTTTGTGATGAAACATTTATCGGATGAAGTTGGTGCGGAGCGGTTGCTCCAGTTGTGGATGGCCGTCTTGGCGGATATTCAACCGCTGGAGCATCCACGCCATATTGCGTCCGAGGGTACGCATCGTCTGCATCCCCTCTTCATCCTGCTCCACTTGACCCGGAGTCTGCCCATAGGCCATGTTCCAGTACTGTGAACTCACAACAGGCATGTTCAATATCGTGAAGTACTTGTTCAGACGGTCGAAGGCTGCCGAGGCACCGCCGCGACGACAGACAACCACGCTGGCACCGGGCTTGAAACGCAAGTCGGCACCCAATGAATAGAAGACTCGGTCGAGCAGAGCACAGAGCGAGCCGTTGGGACCGCCATAATAGACAGGCGAGCCGATGATGAGACCGTCAATCCCCTCCTTGATGGAACGCAGGACCCGATGATACAAGTCATCATGGAACGTGCAGCGACCTGTGCGGCCGCACATGGCACAGGCGATGCAGCCTTGCACAGCCTGCTTGCCGATGCTGATGATTTCTGTGTCAACGCCTTCGGCATTCAATGTCTGGGCGACTTCACTTAGCGCGCGAAAGGTGTTTCCGTGTTCGCGCGGGCTACCGTTAATCAATAGGACTTTCATTTCTTTGCGATATTTCAATAATTGTAGAATCAGAAAGGCAACGTGTCGTCTGAGGGATGGCTCCCGTCTGTGGGCCATGTGCCGTAAAGGTGATAATAGTAATAGTCCAAAAAGTCCGTTAAGGGTGTTCCCACCGGCAGGATCTGACCGAAGAGTTCCATCAGGTTGGTGGCTTTGAGCTGCACGGCCTGCTTCATCTCATCCAGCGATGCTTCATACTCCTGCAACTCATAGCTACAGGCAGCCAGATAGGTCCACGTGTTGGCGTGCAACTGTTGTTCAGAGACGAAATCAGGAGAGGTTTCTGCATCCGTGTCCATCGAGGCGGGGGCGGTGAATGGCGTACTCAGCACAAGGCGGAAATAGTCTTGCGCCAGCTGGAAATATCCGGTATCAAATAATATCTGGCCACCTTGATAATAGATAAATGGCAAATCCGACGGATACTGGCGGGCACACTGTGTGAGCACTGCCACCGCTTGCTGAGGTTGATTGTTCTCGGCATAGACACGAGCCTTCAGGAATTGGTAGTCTGTCTGATCACCACTTTGCCCGAACTGTTGTTCCGCCTGTTCCAGAAGTTGCAGGGAGCCTTCGACATCATGCAACTCAGAGAGAATATGTGCGTGATGTTCCATGATAGCTTGTTGTTCCGTGCTCATTCCCCCTGAGAGTTCTTCTGCCTGTTCTACCAATCGTAATGCTTCATGAATCTCACCCTTGTCATACATACAGAAGGAGTCATAGAGGTAATTCAACTCGTAGGCAGGGTTCATGACTTCCAGCTGTTGGTAAAGCTCATGGGCTTCATCACTGTTGCCTTGTTGCATGAGAACCCAGGCCTTGAGCTGCAGGGCGCGTTCGTCCTGTGGGTCCACGGCGAGTGCATAGTCACAACTCTCCACAGCCTTTTCAAACTGCATGAGACCGCAGTAGGCTTCACATCGCCAGTTCCAGGCTTCCACATAGAAGGGGTCTATGTCCAAGAGTCGTTCTATGTAGGAAATGGCCTGTTCATAGTCTTCTTGTGCCAGTAGAATATCTGCGCGCACCTGCCACGTCTTGAACCATTTGGGGGCCATCTGCTCCAGCACGTCTGCCAGTTCCTGCGCCGATGAGTAATCTTCATAGTCTATGAAGATGTAGGCACTGTCATAGTAGAAATAGTCAAGATCCTCGTCCACAGAATCTGCCATGTCCAACAAATAGCGCATCGCCTCATCGTTCCTTTGCTGGCGAATCAACAGTTCTGCCCGCAGGAAGATGACCTCGCGATGCTGCTGGTCATCGATGGCATCACATATCAGTTGTGCCGTTTCTGTGTCTCCGTCCAGCATTCGCTTGCGCGCCCTGAAGATTTGAGGATCCACGGCATCGGGATGCAGTTGCAGGGCCATGTCTATTACCTCTGCCGCAGCCTCATCATCGTGGCACACCATGGCATAATACTCTGCCACGTCGGTGAGCTCGTCGGCATCCATATAGATGGCAGAACGATTCTCCCTGGAAGCCTCGTACTTCGACAGAATCTCCTTGAACTCAGAAGATTCGAAATAGCTAAGGTCATCGTCCTGCCGCATCACTTCATTTCAATCTACTATCACTCATATTTTAATTAAACACCACGGATTACACGGATTAAACAGATTCTTTCTGCTTCTCATCTGTATAGTTTTCATCTGTATTTCACAGATTTCCTAAAATGGGAAGGACACTGTGTAATCAGCTTGTATATATGATAGCACTTGCGTAACGTTTCACTCGAAAATCTGTGAAATACAGATAAAAATTGAAAGCCAGGGACACGTAATCCGTTTAATCTGTGTAATCTGTGGTGCACATGACAAACGAAGAATGATTCTCAGCTCTTCAGCCCCACGGTCTTGTTGAAGACAAGGTGGTCGGGGGTGGAATCGGTGTCAATGTTGAAGTAGCCGATGCGCTGGAACTGGAGGTATGTCAAAGCGGGCATGTCACGCACAAACTTCTCGATGTAGCAGTGCTGGAGCACGTGCAGCGAATCGGGGTTCATCATCTGCTGCATGGCCTCGATGGCAGAGAGGCCCTCGCCCTGCAGGCGTGCCAGTTCGTCACGCGGGTTCTCCACCTGCCACAACCGTTCATACATACGCACCTCGGCGGGCAGACAATGTCCGCAACTGAGCCAGTGCAGGGTCTTGCCCTTGATCTTGCGGTCGGCACCGGGCAGTCCGCTGCGCGTCTCGGGGTCGTAGGTAGCATAGATGGTGGTCACGTTGCCGTCGGCATCCTCGTCGAAGGGGTGCTCCTCGTCGCACTTGATGATGTAGGCGTTCTTCAGGCGCACTTCCTTGCCGGGAGCCAGGCGCATGAACTTCTTCTCGGCCACCTTCTGGAAGTCGTCGCGCTCTATCCATAGCTCACGTGAGAACTCGATAGTATGTGTGCCGTCCTCCGGGCGTTCAGGGTTGTTGACGGCTTCCAACTCCTCGACCTGTCCCTCCGGGTAGTTGGTAATCACGAGTTTGACAGGGTTGATGACCGCTGCCACACGGGTGGCGCGCTGGTTCAGGTCCTCGCGCACGGCACTCTCCAAGAGAGCGAAGTCGTTCAAGGCATCGTATGTGGTGTAGCCAATCTTCTGGATGAAGTTGACAATGCTCTCGGGCGAATAGCCACGACGGCGGAAGGCGCAGATGGTGGGCATACGCGGGTCGTCCCATCCGCTGACGAAGCCGTTCTTGACCAGTGCCAGCAGGTTGCGCTTGGACATGAGCGTGTAGTTGAGGTTCAGCTTATTGAATTCTGTCTGGCGCGGGCCTTGATAAGTTGAAAGTTGAGAGTTCTCCAAGTGTGGAGCGACCAAGGTCGAGCGGAAAGTTGAAAGTTGACTACCGCTCTCTGCCTGGCTACCGCAATCGGCAATCCACTCTCGCATCCACGTGACGAAGAGGTCATACAAGGGTCGGTGCTCCACAAACTCCAGCGTACACCATGAGTGGGTGACACCCTCTAAGTAGTCGCTCTGTCCGTGAGTGAAGTCATACATGGGATAGGCGTTCCAGCGGTTGCCTGTCTTCAGGTGCGGGATGTTCAACACGCGGTAAATCAGCGGGTCGCGGAACAGCATATTGGGGTGAGCCATGTCTATCTTGGCACGTAGCACAAGGGTGCCCGGCTCGCACTTGCCACTGTTCATGTACTCGAACAGGCGCAGGTTCTCCTCCACGGGACGGTCACGGAAGGGGCTGTTGGTGCCCGGAGAGGTGGTCGTACACTTCTGCTGGGCAATCTGCTCGCTTGTCTGTTCATCCACGTAGGCACGCCCCTGCTTGATGAGCCACACGGCGAAGTCCCACAACTGCTGGAAGTAGTCGCTGGCATAATAGACATTGGCCCACTGGAAGCCCAGCCACTTGATGTCCTGCTCAATGGCTTCGATGTACTCGGTGTCCTCCTTCTGCGGGTTGGTGTCATCGAAGCGCAGGTTACACGTGCCGCCATACTTCTTGGCCAGTCCGAAGTCCAGTGCGATGGCCTTGGCGTGGCCGATATGCAGGTAGCCATTGGGTTCAGGCGGGAAGCGTGTCTGGAACCTTCCGCCGTTCTTGCCTTCGGCCAGGTCGTTGATTACTTTCTGTTCGATGAAGGAGGCAGCACGCCCGGCCTCACCCCCCGTCCCCCTCTCCAAGGGGCGAGGGGGAGTAGTTACATTTGAAGAGTTGTTTTCGTTCATATTTAATCTGTTTGCTATTCTTCTATTATTTATCATCATAATGCCCGTATGCAGTTAGCACAAGAACCACGACTTGCATATCATGAATTTCATAGACAAGACGGTGTTTCTTGGTGATGCTGCGTGACCACTGTCCCGCACGGTCACCACTAAGCTGGTGGGGATGACCTGTGCCAGTGCGTGGATGCTCCATGAGTTCTTTCAACAAATCACCCAATTTAGAGAAAGCCTTTGGTTCACTCTTCTTCAAGCGAGCCATTCCCTCTTGAGCCAAAGAGGTATAATCCAAGTCATAAATCATAAGCTATTGAGAAAGGCTTCCAGCTCCTCATGTGAATGGATGGTCTTGTACTCTCCCCGCTCATACTGAGCTTTGGCACGGTCAACCTTCGCAAAGAACTCTTCCTTGGTCATCAGCGTAGGGTCTTGCTGTTTGGCAGCGGCACGCTCCCGCTCCACGTCGTGGATGAGGCGGTCTGCCAGCCACTTCTTGTTTCTCGTACTCAGCGACAGAGACTGCAGAAAGTCCCAGATGCCGTTCATCGTAATCGTTGCCATCTTTTTAATCTTTAATGTTTTGCAAATACTGAGCATAGCGGGCGATGTACTTGCCCAGGATGTCAAACTCCAGGTTCACCACGGTTCCCTCCTTGATGCTGTGGAAGTTGGTGTTGTCAAAGGTGTAGGGGATGATGCAGACAGCAAAAGCCCCTTTCCCGGTTCCTCCTGTGGGGGGGAGAGACATGGTGGGTCGGCAGACGGTCAGCGACACGCCATTGACACAGACAGAACCTTTATCTACGGTGAAGTAGCCGCGGGCGACCATCTCGGCGTCTGCATCATACTCAAAGGTGAACTCGTGGCTGCCCGCCTGGTCTTCCACACGGATGCAGCGCGCCGTCTGATCCACATGCCCCTGCACGATGTGGCCGTCCAGACGGCCTCCCATCTGCATGGAGCGTTCCACGTTCACTTCGTCGCCCACTTGCAGCAGACCCAGATTGGAGCGTTCCAGTGTCTCGCGCATGGCTGTAACCACATAGGTTCCAGCATCGAGGTCGATGCGCACCACGGTGAGGCACACGCCGTTGTGTGCAATGCTCTGGTCAACCTTCAGCTCGCTGGTGAAGGGACAACGGAGCGTAAAGTGCAGGTTGTCCTGCTCACGTTCTATAGCCACCACAGTGGCCGTGCTTTCTACAATTCCTGAGAACATATATTAGTTGAGAGTTGGACAACAGAAATAACGGAAAAGAAGCGGATTTGTTTCCGGGTATTTCAGATGGTTTCTGTGATTTCCGTTGTAGAGAGTTGAATGTATGATGAATATTTGCGTGCAAAGGTACATATTTTTTATTTATTTGCGCGCAAAAAAAGAATTATTTATTGCATTGCTTTTGAACGTGCGCACGTGAAGGCAATTGCGTGCGCACGTGATGCCGTTCACGTGCGCTCGTGAATGGCTTTGCGTGCGCTCGTGATTTTCGCATGGTTCAAGCCCTCTTTTCCTGTCCTTTGCACAATTTGATTTTCCACACCGTGAAGCGGATGAGGCAAGCGGTGGTGAGGACGGCGGCGATGATGAGGGAGGGTGTCTCTGGCAAGGATAGGGTGGTGGGGGAGGCCAGGAAGAAGTCTGTGACCACCATGGTCATGAAGATGGCAGGCAGCAGTGTCAACATATATAGTTTATGTTCGCGCGCAAGATAGACAGTGCAGATCCACAGCGTGACGGCGGCCATGAGCTGTGTGCCCCATGCCACATACTGCCACACGGTGCTGAACCCTGAAGGATTGCCAATCTGCCAGGCCAGCAGGGCGATGCCCACGGCAAAGACGGGCAGCGAGAGCAACAGACGGGAGCGGGCGGTGGTCTGCTTCAGACCCAGGGCCTCGGTGAGAATCAGGCGGGCACTGCGGAACGAGCTGCCGCCCGTGGTGATGGGGGCTGCCACCACACCGAGCAGGGCCAGGATGCTGCCGGCCAGTCCCAGCCACGAGGCACAGATGGTTGTGACCACCGTGGGCGCGTCGAAGAACTGGATGAGCGAGCGGCCGTCGGCATGGCGGATGAGACCGTCGGCACCCGCGGTGAACTGCTGCACCAACTCGGGCGAGCAGACGTCCTTCCACCCGTCGGCAAAGAAGAAGTAGCTGGAGATGGTGGCCCAGACGAGTGCCACCAGACCCTCGGTGACCATGGCACCGTAGAAGATGGGGCGCCCCTGCCGCTCGCTCTTCATGCAGCGCGCCATCATGGGCGACTGCGTGGCGTGGAAGCCGCTGACGGCTCCGCAGGCGATGGTGACAAAGAGGGCAGGGAAGAGGGGCTGCTTCAGACCCAGGTGTTCCGGTCCCCAGTTGCCCAGACCGTCCCAGACCTCGGGCAGCACGGGCTGCTTCCAGAACAGTACGACACCGATGGCAATCACCATGAAGAGCATGGACAGCGCAAAAGCGGGATAGATCTTGCCGATGACCTTGTCGATAGGCATCATGGTGGTGGCCACGTAGTAGAGGAAGATGAGTACCACCCACATCATCTTGTCGCCCCATATGCCGCTGAGGATGATGGCAGGACAATAGACAAAGAACGCGCCCACGAGCACCATCATCATCATCGTGAAGAGAATCATGCCCTTGCGCGCCATGCTGCCCAGATAGATGCCGGTGAGCTCGGCCTGTCCGCAGCCGTCGTGGCGCATGGACAGCATGCCGCTGATGTAGTCGTGCACCGCGCCGCCGAAGATGCAACCGAAGACAATCCACAGGTAGGCAGCAGGGCCGAACCACATGCCCATGATGGCACCGAAGATGGGGCCTGTGCCGGCAATGTTGAGGAACTGAATCATGAAGATGCGCCAGGAGGGCAGGACGATGTAGTCCATCTTGTCGGCCTTGCGGATGGCAGGGGTCTCGCGGTCATCGGGACCGAAGATGCGTTCGGCCACGCGCCCGTAGAGGAGATAGCCCACGAAGAGGGCGATGACGCTGAGTGTAAAGGAAATCATTTTGAAGTGTCTTTGTTGTGGATTTGGTTGAATTGCCGCCGCAAAGTTACGGAAAAAGCTTGTAACAAACGAGGAATTTTGGAAATTCTTTGCAAGCAAAGCGTCCTTTTAGGCCGAGCGAGCGCAATTCGGGCTAAGAATATGCAAAAACGGGGTCGAATGAGTACGTCCGTCCATTATTTAACATCTTTTATGAGTAATCTTTCCGAGCGTTTTGCGTTATATAGACAGAACGTTTTCGATAAGCCATGAGCAGAGCCAAACTTGCATGAACAATACCATGGCGAGAAAATGAAGGATGCAATCCTGTGACTTAAAGTGAAGACTTATGAACAAGGAACACAGCAACGAGCTTGAATTTGCTCAGATAGAGAAGCGGCTGCGCCCACGGCTGATGCAGATGGGGCGCGAGTTCTTCGGCTCCGACACCGAGGCCGAGGAGGTGGTGCAGGAAACGTGGCTGCGGGCATGGAGTGTCCGGGACAGGGTAGAGTTCACCGATGCCTACATCCTGCGCATTGCACGCAACGTCTGTGTCAGTATGTGGCGCGGACAGCGGGTACAAACGGAGTTGACAGATGAGGAAAGTGCCGCTATCACTGAGATTACACCACAGGAAGAAGTGGAGGAGCGCGAAAACTCCGAATGGTTGCAGTCGCGCCTCCAGCGTCTGCCCCAGGCCGAGCGCGAAGTGTGGCAGTTATTCTACGACGAGGGGCTGACCGTGGAGGAGATTGCCGAAGCGCGAGGTACGACGGTCGCCACTGTTCGTAAGACCATCAGCAACGTGCGCAACCGCTTGCGTAAAGACATACGCCGCCACTTCTTCGGATTGCGTCATCTGCTCATCTTTATCATTATTGCACTGGCTACGGGTATAGCCGTAGCGGCCATTATCAGTCCGCGTGGCACGGTGCGCGGGGTCATAGAGAAAGTCTTCCACCTGCCCGAGGACACAACTATCTGCGATATCCCGGAAGTGATGCCCAGCTATCGTGGTGACGTTGATGCCCTATACAGGCACATCGCTTTCGAGATGCATTATCCCGATGCTGCGCAGGCCGATAGCGTGCAGGGGCGCGTCATCATCCGTTTCGTGGTTGAGAAGGACGGTAGGCTTACTAACTTTGAAGTAGTGCGCACACCTGACGACCGCCTCAGTGCCGAGGCCATCCGCGTCCTGCGTCTGACCGAGCCTTGGCAGCCCGCCCAGAATCAAGGTCGCCCTGTTCGCTGCCACTTCTGCGTGCCCGTCTCGTTTAGGTTAAGGTGAATATATTTTTCATAAAGCAGTTATTTAGTAAACAGAAAGACCTATAGGCATCTTGGCCTCACTGCGTCGCGATGACACGGTGGGGCTTTTCTTTTAACATCCCATTCACGGCAAACGGGCAGACTATTGGAACGAAATCCAATACACCGACATCTACATTGAAGGACAGACCGCCACAGAATACCACACCATGCCGCACGGTTTCCAAGGTGAAAACGATTATCTGGTGGAGAAGTTTGCGCACACCAGAGAAGGTGCTTTTTGTGTCTTTTGGAAATCAAGGCACCCATCGTACAAGAGGGGTCATCTAAATAGTCTATATCAGATAGTTTCTTTTTTGGGTTCCCGATACTCCGAAGGGGTGATGCCGAACATCTTCTTGAACTGCGTGGAGAAGTAGCGGGGAGTGGTGAAGCCTACGCGCTCGGAGATCTCGACGATGGAGAGGTCGGTGTCGGATAGTAGGACGGCAGCACGTTTGAGGCGGACGCTGCGGATGAAGTCGTTGGGCGTGATGCCCAACATAGTCTGCATGCGCTTGTAGAGGTTGGTGCGTCCGAGAGCCACGTCGCGGGCCAGTTGGTCAACGCTGTATTCCGTGTTGTCGAGGTTCTGTTCTATGGCTTTCAGAAGCTGACCGACAAGGGCTTCTTCCTCGCTGTTGACACCAATCTTGGAGGCATCGATGCGTACGTTATCCACGAATTGCTTGCGGGCTTGCTCGCGCAATTCAAAGAGGTGGTTGACACGCTCCTCGGCTTCGGCTTCGAGGCGGGCCCGCTTCTTCTTCAAATAGAATTCTATAAGCCCTATAAGCCCCATTAGCCCTATAAGCCCATAAATCATCTTCATCCACCAGGTGAGCCACCATGGCGGGCGGATGGTGAAGGGTATGGACAGGGCTTCGCCCCATTCGCCTCCTGCGACAGAGGCTTGTGCCTCGAAGACGTATCGACCTGGCTGCAGAGCGTTATAGGAGGCCGTGGCAAGTCCCGTGCCGCTGCTGTCGTAGAGCCAGTCGCGGTCGAGACCAACAAGACGATAGCGGTAGATGGTATGTTCAGGAGCTGCGTAGTTGAGGGCGGAGAAACGGAAGGTGAGGTAGTTCTGGGAGTGGGGGAAAAGCCCCCTCCCGACCTCCCTTAAGGGGGAGGGGACTGGCTGCCCGTTAACCTCGAAGCTGACGAGGTGGACGGGAAACGTGGTCGAATCAGCTACGAACCACTCCGGACGAATGGTAACGAGACCCATGGTGTGCTGCACGAACACCAGGCGCCCATCGTCCAAGAGGGTTGCTGCCCGCTCATCCATCGAAACCTGTGGCACGCCGTCAGAAAGACCCAAATTCAGAATGGGAAATGGCTCGTGAGCTCCAACCCTGCTGATTCCGCTTGATGAGCCTACCCATATATTGCCCTCCTTGTCCTCCACAAGGCTACGTATGCAGTTGTTAGCTAACCCCTCCATACGAGTAACTTCAGCACAATTATGAATTATAAATTGTGAATTATGAATTAAAAAGAGTCCATTCTGTGTTCCGAGCCACAATCGTCCCTTGCTGTCTCGCAGGGCGCAGTTGTATTTTTCTGTCCAACGTGCTATCTCGCTTGCTGGGGCAAACTCGTTGATGCTGTCGTGCTTGACATCAAGCAGGAAGGCACCGTTCTGGGAATACACCAACACATCATTCTCCGTCAATGGGCAGGCTCCCACAATCCAGCGATAGTTGGCCTCTATCTGTGGCAGTTTGCGGTTTAAGACATCGAACGAAAGGGCTTCCGGGTCGAAATAGCCGAGGTTGTTGCCGTTGTTACAAAGCAACAATCGGCCGTCAGGCAACTCTGTGATAAACACAATCCGATTATGTACGAAGCCTGGGACGTTGTCTTGTCCGTAGCGTATGGCCCTGCTCTCAGGCCCCAGGAAGTCGGACTCGGAACGGCAGTAGAGACCATTCATGGTGCATTGCCATGCTCGCCCCTGAGAGTCCTGCATATAGCGGGCAGCATGGAGCAGGCTATCATTGTGTCCGATATAGATGGCCTGCGGACGCGGCGGACGGACGTAGAACAAGCCGTTGCCACGAGTGCCTATCCAGCGACCACCCTGTCGGTCGGTCATAGCATGTGCCACCTTCGACGCAGTTCCCAGACTATCAGCTAACTGCTGCCAAGAATCATCAGGACTCTCGTAAGTTCCCTCTCCGGCTACCAACTGGTTCAGTTGTTCTGACGTAAGGCGCGCTTCCACATCATAACGAAATGCCCTCTCACGCGCATCGAACAAATAAAGGTGATAGAAGTCGCGCAGCCACAGCAGCGAGTCACCTTGCCACAGATGGGCATAGCCGCCAAAATGTTCCAGCCGATATGTGCGACTGAGGTCACACGAGATTTCCCGGAATGTCTGACCGTCGAACATACAGAAAGCGCCCTCGCAGTTCACCAACACCTGCCCGTTCGGCAGTTCCACCACCTGGCGCACTTCGTTCGTGATGAGTCCGTCGCCCACCGTATAGTGATGCCACACGTTCTGTCCGAAAGACATAAGTGTGCAGCCGAAAGATAACAATGGAATAACAATGTATAGGAAGCGTCTCATGTCATTAATCCTTGGTTTGCAAGGGCAAAAGTAGTAAAAACCCTTTAATGGACAGCATAAAAGCGTCCAAAATCGTACATGAAGCATCAAAAACCGTCCATTTTATCGATGTGAACGATTCTTTCGGGCTGTTTCGAACGCATGATGATTAAAAAAACTATCTCATTTTCTACTTTTGCAGTGTCAAAACAACTTTAATCTCTAAAAAATGAAACGTATCCTCTCTTTCGCATTATTCATTTTTCATTTTTCGTTTTTTATTTCGTCGCAGACGACCGACCGTGGCTTCATTCATCCCGGCGGTCTGCACACGCAGACAGACTTCGACCGTGTGAAGGCACAGTTGGCAGACGGCAATACTAAGGTGAAACAGGCTTATGCCAAGTTGACGAGTGCTGCTTACGCACAGAGCAGCGTACAGACCTATCCCGTGGAGACCATTGTACGCGGCGGTGGAAGCGGTGAGAACTACATTAATGCGGCACGAGGGGCTACGATGGCCTACCAGAACGCCCTGCGCTGGAAAATCGGCGGTACGGAAGCCAATGCCAAGGCTGCCGTGAGGATTCTCATGGCGTGGTGCAATACGACGAAAGCCATTAGCGGCAACTCCGACCAGTGTCTGGCCGTGGGGCTCTACGGCTATCAGTTTGCACAGGCTGCTGAGTTGATGCGCGACTACGAAGGTTGGAGCCGAGAAGATTTCCAGAAGTTTCAGCACTGGATGCTCAAACTGTGGTATCCAAAGGCTATTAACTTTCTTCGCTCACGCAACGGCACTTGGGAAAACTCGAGCAAATGGTGGCAGGCACCCGGTCACTACTGGTCGAACTGGGGACTGTGTAACTGCCTCTGCGTGGCTATGATCGGCATCCTCTGCGACGACGTGTTCATCTACAATCAGGCCATGTCCTATTTCAAATATGACCAGTGCGGCACGTTCCGCGACCCGCGAACTGAGGTTCCTATCAAGAACGACGGCCTCACCGAGTTTCTCGGCAACCTCGTGGTGACTACTTCCGAGAGTGAACTTGAAACAGGTGCTTACGGGGAGCTCGGACAGATGAATGAGAGCGGACGCGACACGGGCCACTCGGCCATGGCGCTGGGCCTGGCCGTGGATATGGCCAAGGTGGGCTGGAACCAGGGCGACGACCTCTTCGCCTACATGGACCACCGCCTGGCTGCCGGCATCGAGTACGTGGCGGCACAGACGCAGAGCATCGAGGGTCTGCCGTGGGTGAACTACCACTATGCCAACAACGGCTATTACTACAGCGACTCGCGATCATGGCTGATGGAGGGACCTGCCCTCGGCGCACAGATGCGCCCCTACTGGGGAACGGTCATCGGCATCTACGAGGGCGTGAAGGGCGTGCAGATGCCCTTCTCTGAGGTGTCATACAAGAACATGGGCATCGATGAGGGTGGTCAGGGCGGCACCAGCGGCGGCTACGACCACTTAGGCTATAGCGTGCTTATGAACACACGCGACGAACAGCTCTGTCCTGCCGACCAGGTGCCCACGGAACTGACGCCGAAGATGGAGTATAGCGGTACGCTCACCACGAACCTCATACCCAGCCTGGCACAGGAGAAGACGCGCAAGCTCATCAGTGGAAAGACCCTACTCCACAATGAGCTGGGAGGATTGGTCAACACCTATACCTTAAATAATAACACGTGCGTGCCAGCAGGTCAGACGCTGAAGCTCATGCCTCAGCTGCCCGAGGGCGAGGAGGACACAGGACAGTGGCTGTGGAACACGGGCGAGACCACGCGCGACATCACCGTCACGACAGACCGAAGCTACATCTACCGCGTCACATACACCAACAAGAACGGCATCGAGAGCCAGCTCTGCTTCCCCATAGCCGCCAAAGGAGACTGCACGCCCGACGAGCTGACGCCCAGTGTGACCTATGATGGTACGACCACCCAAACAGACATCATCGATGTGCTCTATGGCAAGACCGCAACCCTCAACGTAATACCCACCGCCGGATGGGGAACTTATAAATGGAGTACGGGTGCCACCACACAGAGCATCACCACAGCAGCCATCAAGAAAGACCAGGACATTAGCGTCACCTATACTAACCAGGGCGGAGCCACCACGGAGCAAGTATTCCACATTAATGTTCTCATGGCAATCCCATACTATACCGTTGGCGAAACCACGACACAATCTCCCCTCCCTAACAGGGGAGGGGTCGGGGGAGAGACTATTGAAGTTGTGGTTGAACAGGGTGGTAGTGTGACGCTCGGGCTGACAACACCCTCCAGTGTCACCGCATCCAAAGTCTCATGGAGTGATGGCACCACGGGAAGCAAGACACTTACATTAGACAACGTGCAGACCAGCGGCGAATACACAGCCACCTTCACCCTTGCTGGTGAAGAACACCACTTTACCTTCAACGTTTTCGTCAAGGCTGCCGAAGCAACATTGGTCGAGCTGGGGAACTACCTCTTGCGCCACGTTGCCACAGACACCTACCTGACAGCCAATGGCAAGGGGCAGCCCGTCAGTTTCAAGTCACGCGAGGAAGGAGACTCAAGCCAACTATGGTGCCTCGAACGTTCCACTGTCACCACGCC
>JAFSZU010000029.1 GCA_017455585.1 Bacteroidaceae bacterium
CGGGTGAGATCATTCTTCATTCTTCACTCGACCCATTAAGGTGGCTATAGCGGCGGGGTCCCACCTCTTCCCATCCCGAACAGAGAAGTTAAGCCCGCTTGCGCCGATGGTACTGCGGAAGTGGGAGAGTAGGTAGCCGCCCCTTTATCAGGAAGCCTCCGGGACTCATCTGTGAGTTCCGGGGGCTTCTGTCTTCATTCGTAACCATCCGAAAGGAGCCGTGTTGACTGCGAAAAATAAAACCGGACTCTATCGGAGTCCGGTTTTGCAGCGTAACCATCCGAAAAGAGCGGAGCAGTCGATTTTTCAAAAAAGCCGCCTTAATTGTTAAAAATTATAATACAGAATCTGTGTGAGAGGGCGAATTACAGGATAGAGTTAGATTTGGTGAATGACCTTGAGAAGTTGTTCGCCTAAGCCGATGGTGTAGCCCTGCTGTACGAAGACGACGCGGTTGAAACTGTCACAGATGAGGAAGATGGGGAGTGAGCCGTTCGAGAGGTGCATTTGCTCCATGATTTCCTGTTTGATGGTGCCGTTGATGTCGCAGCCCCAGACGGTGGTGGAGGGGAGATTGCTGAACTCGCTGAAGTTGAAGCGTGCGGCGGCATCTGCATCCTCGAAGAGAAGAACGAGTTTGCGGTTCCATGTTTCTAAATCGTTGCTGACGAGGGTGATGTCACGGAGGGCATGGCTGGTGGGCTCCTGGTATGGGGCGATGAGGCCGAGGGCATAATAGCCGCGGCCACAGGTGGCGAGGAGAGAGGTGGGGGGCGCGCATATATGCGCTACACCCGACCTGGAAGCAGAAGGAGACGCTGATTGGGAGGCAGAGTGGGATCCAGAGGTAGAGATTGAGTTGGAGGTAGAGGCCAGAATGGAATCTGTGTTGGATTTGAGATTTGAGGTTTGAGTTTTGAGATAGGCAATGGGTTGGTAGAGCTCTTCTGCGTTGAGGGAGCCGATGACGGCGACGGCATCGGTGGCGGTGCGGAGGGTGAGGGGTACGGTAACGGTGCTGCCTGGCTGGATGTCAAAGGCTTGGAGGAGGGCACGAACGCTGCCACTGGCCATGCGTATGCCGGTGGTGAGGACGTAGGTGCCGGCATCAAGGGTCACGCCGCTGCGGAACGTGTTCTGGAAAGTGGCTTCCTCGGAGTAAGTGAGGAGTTGGAGGCGGTTGTCCTCGTCGAGGCGTGAGAGGGTGAAGTGGGTGTAATACTTCGCGTCTGGGAGGTGGGGGGCAGGAGTGTAGGTGAGGCGGAGTGTGCCGGTGGATGCGGGATGAAGGGTGGAGGGGAGACCCGAGGGAGAACCCTCGGGAACCGTAACAGGACCCTCGGGAACTGTAACAGAACCCTCAGGAACTGTAATAGAACCTTCAGGAACAGTAATAGAACCTTCGGGAACCGTAACAGTACCCTCGGGAACCGTAACAGAACCCTCAGGAACCGTAATAGAACCCTCGGGAACGGGAACAGAAGCCGCGGGAGTAGTAACAGAGGTGGGGGCATCGAAGGAGACATCATTCCACATGAAGGCGGAGGAGGGCGATGGCGTGGCAGAGATTCCGTAGTACTGGACTTTGCCGTTGATTTCGTTGATGCGGGCGGGGATGCCGAGGGCCCGGCAAGCGGCGACAAAGAAGATGTCTCGGCCGAGATGGTCGGCCATGCGGGCACGATAGACACCGAGGGGTGTCATGCGCAACCGTTGCGGGTTGTGGCCTTCAACGATGGCAATGCTGTCACGGATCCAGGCGATGAGGGGGGCGATGAGGGACACAGAAGTCTCTGTGGCCTCTGTAGCATCAGAAGCCTCAGAAGCCATAGATACCTCAGTGGCCTCAGAAGCCATTGATGCCCCAGAAGCCTCAGTGGCCTCAGATGTCCCAGAAGTCCCTTTTATGAGGGGGAGCAATGCACTGCGGAGGGGTGTCTTGAAAGCGGTGAGACGTTCGCGCTCGATGCGGGGGGAATGAAGATAGGGCAGAGATATTTCGTCGGGTAAACCGACGAACGCACGGTTGCTGAGAGGGCTGTCTGGAAGGGCGGTCAACAGGTTGTCCATGAGCACATCGATGGTCACGTCTTGCAGGTCCTTGTCGGGGAGTGTGGTGATGAGCTGTTCTGCGAGGTCTGCCTGACCGAGGGCGACGGCACTGTCACGGAAGGCGGTGATGACGGTGTGGTTGCCGCGACTGCGCTGGTCGGGCATGGTGGCTTCGTAGGCATGACGGATGCTGTCCTCGATGGCGAGACGGCGGTTGTTCTCGGCACGCTGCTCGGGGGTGACGGAGGGGAGGCTTGTGCTGACGGCGGGCGGGGTGATGTCGAGGGGGAGACCCTCGGGAGAACCCTCGGGAACCGTAACAGAACCCTCGGGAACCGTAACAGAGCCACGGAGATCATCCTTGGGGATGGCAAGGGGAAGAGCGGTGGCAGCAGGGGCAAGGTGGAGGGTGACGAGGCTGTCTGTGGCGAAGCTGACCTTTTGGATGGCGAGGAGGGAGGACGCGCAAATATGCGCTTCACCCAACGAGGATGCAGAAGAGGATGCAGCGGGGGCTGTGGCCCAGACGAGCATGTCGCCGAGTCCGGCGGTGAGGGAGGCCTGGCCGTTGGCATCGGTTTGCTTGTGAGCGACGGTGTAGAACTCGGCATAGTTGTAGAGCTTGAACTCCACGGTGGCATCGGCCACGGGGGTGTCAAGGGAGTCGAGGACGGTGACGGTGAGGCGGCGTGTGGGGGCATAGATGTCTGTGACATTGATCTCGGTGAGGCCCGGCTGTCGGCTGACGACCTCTTCGGGGCCGTCATAGTTGCCGAAGACCTTGGTGTGCATCAACATTCCCCGTGACGCACTCTCGTTGAACCAGCCGAGGTTGAGGATGGGCTCGGGCTCGCAGGCTCCGAGGAAGTACCACTGTCCGTCTGCCCAGGCCTCCACCCAGGCGTGGTTATCATCGGTATGTGCCCAGCGGGGCGTATAGACCTGCCGTGCCGGGATGCCGACGGTGCGGAGTGCAGCCACGAGGAGCACCGACTCCTCACCACATCGACCGTAGGCGGTGCGGAGGGTGGATTCCGGGCCGAGTGTTCGGGCACTGGTAGGGCGGTAGGTGACATGCTCGTGGCACCAATGGTTCACCTCCAGGATGGCTTCCTGCATGGAGAGTTGGCCCACGCGGTTGCGCAGTTCCTCATAATAGGTGGCACGGAAATGGTCCATGTCCTCGTTGCTGACGCGCGGCGGCAGTACGAAATGGCGGAACTCGCGTTCGGGCACGCTGCTGCCCCACGGCAGTTCGGCGCGTGCCTTCAGGGCCAGGTGTGCTTGTTCCGTATAGAAATCGCGGGAATAGTCCACGCTGTCCGGCATGGACATGTTCTCGTACAGGAATTGCACATAGTCGTCAACGCTGTCAGAAGGTGTGCAGCCTGTTAGCAGGATGATGGCAAAAAGCCACAAGAGAAAATGCTGTTTCATGTCTATCAATGCAGCAACACGTGACAATACCCTTATAATAGTGTATTGTCACGTGTTGACTTTATGCTAATGAGATGAATAAAAAATGCTGTTTCATGTCTATCAATGCAGCAACACGTGACAATACCCTTATAATAGTGTATTGTCACGTGTTGACTTTATGCTAATGAGATGAATAAATTAACCTTTAAGGAGCCAGTTGTCGGCTGCCTCATAAAGTTCCTGAAGGTACTCCGGTTTGCTCTTCCCCGGCAGTTCTTCGAGGATGCTCTCACAATCTGTGATGTACCATTCACCATTGGTGCGCACCAGACGGTAGAGATACTGTGAATCTCCTGACTGGTTGAATTCAACTCCATCAATTACAGTCTTCACAGGGAAGGTTGTCTCTGCAATAGCCACAGCCCTGCTTCCGTATGTCCATACCATGCATGTGTGAAGATGATAAGGAATGTGGTTGGTGAGTTTTTTCAGTGCGGTGATAAATTCCTCAATGCTTCCCTCGAACCATGATGCCTTGACATGGGCATCTGGGGAGTAAACTGTTGGCAGTTGGTCCCATAATTGGTTGTTGCGTGCGAAGCGCTCAAATGTGAGAAGCCGCCTGACGGCTTCCTTCTCCCGTCGAGCCTCATGGCTCATGTGGACAGGTCTCTTCAAGATGAGGTTAGTGTTCATAAGGGTGTCTATCTGCTATCTTTACTTTGCAAATGCAAAGATACGGCTTAATTCCTTTGGTTGTATGCGTTTTTAGCTTTTTTAACAAGAAAAGTCCCCAATCGCTGTGACCGGGGACTTCACTAAGGCGCTGCTGCACCTTATTTATATATATACGCGCGCGAGGCGGTATGGTTCAATAGAACAGGTAGCGGTTGTCCTGCACCTTGGCTTTCTGTGCCAGTTCCTGCATAAAGCGTGAAGAGGCGCGCATCTGCTGGCTGACAATCTGCTGTTGTGTGGTCTGCTTGGCGGCATCGTCCAGCTTGGCACCGGTGTTGTTCTCGCCGATGACCTGGAAGGCATAGACGCCAGCGTTGCCCTTGACACCCTCCACGAACTGACCCTTCTGAGCCTTGGTGATGGCACCGCTGAGTGCGGGCTCGCTGGCACCGAGGGAAGAGAGGAAGACGGGAGCGTTGAAGGTCACGTGCTTGATGGTGTCGATGGGTTCTGCACCCTTGAGCTTGCTGGCGGCAGTGATGTCCTTGACGCTGGCCATGGCTTCGAGGAGCTGAGTAGCCTTCTTGTCACGCAGGGCCTCGTTCTGGATATAGTCCTTGACGGACTCCAGTGTGCGGAACTTGCTGTCGTTCTTGCCTGTTACGGCTACGATGAGCAGGTGGTCATTGTTGCCGCAGGTGTAGATTTCGGATATCTCACCCACCTTCGTGTCCTTGTTGAAGATCCAGCGGATGGCCTCGCGTGTGCCGCTGATGCCGGCGATGTTGTGCTCTGTGGGGAAGAAGTTGGGGCGCTGCTGCACCATGTAACCGGCTTTGAGAGCGTTCTCCTCAATCTCCTCGATGGTCTTGTTTGAAGCTACGAACTGGGAGAAGTCGTTGTAGGTCTTGTTGTAGGTGTCGTTGGAGAAGTCGAGCGGACGCTTGACGATGGCCACGTCATACTTCTCGACAAAGTTCTTGCGGGCGAGCACGCGAGTGATGATGATGGTGTTTCCGAGCTTGACCTGCTGGGTAGTGCCTTCGGCTTGTGTGAGGATGGCGTTGACGAACTTGCGGTTGTTGTCATCCATGGTCTGTCCCTCATACTGG
Organism: Bacteroidaceae bacterium; assembly: GCA_017455585.1. GTDB lineage: Bacteria > Bacteroidota > Bacteroidia > Bacteroidales > Bacteroidaceae > Physcousia. The sequence goes on from JAFSZU010000029.1 coordinate 5,262, forward strand.
GCAGAGGTAATCCATGTCTCCTCACCAGTCTGGTTATACTTGCGGGCAATGCTGTCGAAGGGGATTCCGGAACCGAGCGCAATCATGACGCTGTCTGCCACCTTCTGTGCGGCGGCCTCGTTCTCACCGCTGACACCGATCTGGCGAACTTGGATGCTATCGGGCAGGTTGCTCTTTGCCAGCAGACGGACGATGTTCTGTGTGTTGTCCTGTGCATTGAGGAAGGGGCCTTTCTGCTGTCCCACGCTCATGGAGTCCACCTGCTTGGCGATGTCCGAGGGCATGGCCTGACGGCGGATGGGCACGGGGCTGTAGCTGACGGTGCTGCCGCTCTTGCGCACGATGTTGGCCACGTCTGCTCCTTCAGCCTGCAACTGTGCAGCCACCTCTTCCATCTCCTTGTTGATCTGGTCACGGTCGGCCTTGCTGGCGGTGATGTTGACGTCAATGTACTTGATGTCGCGAGTGGGGTCATCCATGCGGAAGGCCTCTTTCAACTCGTTGTACTTGGCTTGCAAATCCTTGTCCTCCACGGTGACGTCGGCATCCTTGATGCTGCTGTAGGGGAGGGCTGCCAGCAGGACCTCCTTCTCGTTGGAGCGTGCATTGAATGCGGCCTCGATGCTGGTGGGGTTAGAGATGAAACTCTTGGTGATGAGGTTCTGGAGCTTGCTGGACAGCTGCTGGCTGCGTATGTTCTTCTCGATGAACTTCCAGTAGTTGTAAATCTGGTCATAGTAGGCCACTGCGTCTGCGGGCTGTCCGGGCTGGTCCTTCATGGCCTTGTAGCTGGTGAGGAAGTTGTTGAGGGCCTCGACATCGAAGGTGCCGGTCTGGGGGTTGGAGAACGGTGTCTGGCGGAGCATGGGGCTTGCTCCCTTCTTGATGATGTCCTGCACCTCGGCATCAGTGACGGCGAGTCCAAGCTCGTCGGCCTGATGCTGGATGAGCTGCTCCTGCACATACTGGTTCCAGACCTGGTCGCGAATGCTCTGTGTCTGTTCCTCGGTGAGGTTCTCCATGCCCGATGTGAACTTGACCACGTCGGTGTACTCTTCAACAAGCTTGTTGAAGTCCTGGATGTTGATACTCTTGCCGTTTACTTCTCCCACTCGCTGACGGCTCTCTGTGCGAGAGGAACTCAGTGAGCGTACGGCTTCTTCAGCAATGAATGCAAACAGGGCCAGACCCACCACGAGGATGAGGATAGCGCCTTTGCTTCTGATTTTTTGTAATGCTGCCATTTGTTGTTGTTATTATTGTTTTTGTATATATTTACTCAAAAAGCGTGCGAAGGTACAAAGAATTTGGGACATGACCTCGCATTTGCGCAGAAATTTGCAAAAAGATGGTCAAGAAAGAGCGAAAAAGAGGTTATTCGGACGTAATTCGCAGCCTGACGAGCTCTATTTTGGTACTTGTGTTCTTGATAATCTTGAATTCATAGTGCCCAAAGTTGATGACCTCGTTCAGTTTGGGGAAGCGTTGCACCTCATGCAGGATGAGGCCGCCCACTGTCAGATATTCTTCGCTCTCGGGCAAGTCCAGGTTCAAGAGTTCATTGGCGCGTTCCACCTCCAGACGGGCCGAGATCTCGTACTCGCCGCCGGGTAGCTTGCGGGCGGTGTAGGATTGCTGGTCGTGTTCGTCCTCGATGTCACCGAATATCTCCTCCACCAAGTCCTCGAGGGTGCAGATGCCGCTGGTGCCTCCAAACTCATCCACGACCACGGCCAGCGAGATGTTCTGCTGCATGAGTGTCTGCATGAGCTTCTGGGCGTTCATGCTCTCTGGCACGATGGGCACTTCGCGGATGTGGTCTTTCCACGGCTCGCCGTTCTTGAGGCGGAACATCTCTGATGAGTGGATGAAGCCCAGGATGTTATCCACGTCGCCGTCATAGACGATGAGCTTGGAGCAGCCGCTCTCGATGAAGCGCGCCTTCAGTTCATCCAGAGGTTGGCTGATATCTACCGCCACAATCTCTGTGCGGGGGACAATGCAGTCGCGCACCTTGCAACTGCTGAAGTCCAGGGCATTCTGGAATATCTTCACCTCGTCGGTGATCTCCTCGTCGTTCTCCGTCTGGTCAATCGTAGATTGGATGAGGAAATCAAGATCGACGCGCGAGAAGGCGGCCTCGTTGTCGGCGTGTGCCACCCGGATGCCGAAGAGCCGCAGCAGCAGTTTGGAGAGTCCGCTGGCAAACTTGGCGATGGGATAGAGTATAATATAAAAGAGGTACGCGAGGGGCGCGAAGAAGGTGAGCGCACGGTTGGGGTTGAGCTTGAAGAGCGTCTTGGGCAGGAATTCGCCTGTGAAGAGCACGATGATGGTGGATATGACGGTCTGTATGAGCAGTGCCACCCACTCGTTCTGTATGTGCAGTGGCTGTATGATCAGTGGTTCCAGCAGTCGGGCGATGAGGATGCCGTAGATGACCAGTGCGATGTTGTTGCCCACGAGCAGCGTGGAAATGAAGTTGTTGGGGTGCTCGAAGAACGTAGCGGCCAGTCTGGAGCCGAAGCCGCTCTGTGCGCGGTTCATCTCGAAGCGCATCTTGTTGCTGGAAACAAAGGCAATCTCCATTCCCGAGAAGAATGCCGAGAATGCCAGCACGATGATGATATCAATAATGAGCGTTGTTGTCATTGTTGTGTGGCGCGTCGCCGGTTGTCGGCGGCTGACGCGCGTTGTGTTGTCTGGATGGTGTCTGCTGCGGAGTTGCTGCTGTTGATGGCGGGAGCTGGTTCTTCCTTCTCCTCGTTGACCGGTGTGTAGCCAGCGGCGAAGGAGATATGGTAGTCGGTCATCTCCTCGTTGGAGCGGAAGCGGTTGCCCTCCAGCTGCTGCTCGCTGTCGGGTTTGGTGATGCGCATGAACAGGTTGCTCCATATCTCATGGCGGTCCATGTCCCAGAACAGTTCCTCGCTCTTGAAGAGCGTTCCCTCGCGGTTGAGCACCACCACGCGGCCTCGCAGTTCCCATGTACGGTTGTCGTGGCAGTAGGCCGTGTCGGACTGGATGTGCCATTCCACGTGGAAGGTGGAGTCGAATTTCTCCAGGAACAGACCTTTGAGGAACGTCCACTTCTGCGGCTGGGTGGTGTATATGTTCCAGTCCTCGGCCACAATCTTGTAGCTGATGACGCCGGAGTCCGAGATGAGGTTGGAGATGCCGTGCGCTGTCATGAAGGGCAGCGAGTCATTGGGGTTGATGGCGGGTGCCACATGCTCGTGGGAGTTGTCACAGGAGAGAATGAACAGTGAACAGTGAAACGTGAAAAATAAAAGAATGAAGTGCAGGCCTGGTGCCCTACACTTGATTCTTTTCAGATGATAGTAATTCGCCTTTTTCACTTTTCACTCTTTCACTTTTCACTCTCCTACCTGAATTTCCACTTCATGAACCATGACTCGTTGAACGTGATGCCTAGCTTGATGGCAAACAAGTCCTCGCGAATCAGTGTCGAAGGGTTGGCGTCGCGGCGTGTCCATTCGATGCCTATGTTCAGGTAGGACGGAGTGTAGATATTCAGCACCGTCTGACGGGTGTTGCGGTTGCTGATGGGCAGCCCCACTCCTGCTGTGAGGCCATATTCCTTGGGGCCGTCCTGGCCGTTCACCTTGATATAAGGCGTAGAGTAGAAAGCTCCGAAGCGGTAGTTGATGCGGTGGAGGTAGGGGCGGTCATAGCGTCCTCGCACGTATTCCACGCCGGCATTGATGCGGAAGCGGTTCTTGAAGTCTCCCTTGGTCGGGACATACTGGATGTCGGTGCCCGTTCCCTGCAACTGGGGTGTGGTGCATTCTCCCCATTGTTCCAGGGTGGCGTCTGCGGCCACCAGTAGCCGTTCCTTGTGCTCCCACGCAGCACCGAGGCTGTAGGTCATCGGGATTTTGTAGGCATCCTTGGTGCTTCGTTGGATGGTGTCTCCAGACAGTGTCGTGCGCAGGACGGTTGCTTCGCTGCCAATGGTGTGGCCTATTCCCACGGTGGCGCCCACGGTGAGGCGGTTTCTGGGATTCAGCACTTTCTGGTATTGCACGCCGATGTCGCCCTTCCATGTCTTCACGGACGAGGAATAGGTGGAGTAGAGATAGCTGTAGCTGCTGGTGTTGGCAGTCCCGTTCTCATAGAATGTCTGTGACATCGTGTTGTTGACGTTGCCCCAGAGGTATCCCAAATTGGCACCGATGGAGAATCCCTGCAGCGGCTGCCATCCCACGCCCACGTAGGCCTGGTGCAGTCCGCCATCGCCGCTGTAGGTCAGCGTCTGTGTGATGCTTTGCATGGAGTATTCATCGGTGGTGATTTCCCCGGTCCTTGTGAAGTCATAGCCGATATTGGTGTAGGGCACAAAGCCCACGCTCATGCCCAGGTGAGGCATCACGCGGAAGGCTGCATTGACATAGTCGAAGGCGGTGTTGTTGAGGTTCTTTGTGATATTGTTCTGCTTCATGTGGGTCTGCTGCAGACTCATGCCCACGTCGAAGAGGAACGTCAGCGAGTCGTAGGCCGAGTAGCTGGCCGGATTGAGCATGTTGATGCGGTAGCTGGCGCGCAGCCCCTGTGCCACGCCGCCCATGGAGCGGTTGGAGCCTTGGCTCTGGTCTGCGGGCAGCCCCAGCCCGAAGCGTGAATAGGAAGAATTGACACCACCGTTGGACTGTGCCCGTGTGCCTGTCGGCAGCAGGGCGCAGCAGATGGCGAGGAGGAAAAGATGGAATCTTATATTCATGAATCTCATATTCAACTTTCAACTTTCAACTGGTGCGTCAGGATGGCGTCCAGCCCCCGTGGCACCATGAAAGGGTCTGCAAAGGTGGCACTTTTTATACTATTGGCCAAATTAAATTGGTCTCCGCCCGTTAAAAAAACCAAAAGGTCGGCATATTTAACGTTGAAGTGGTGGATATAGCCCTCTATCTCGTGCCTCATGCCTTGGATAACTCCGGCCCGGATGGCCGTCTCGGTGTCATAGCCCAGCTCCGGCACGTCGCCCTCAGCCTCCACGAGAGGCAGACGGGGAAAATAGTCGTCGATGGCGCGCAAGCGGGCGTGCAGACCGGGCGAGATATTGCCTCCGAGGTAGGCTCCCTCGGCTGTCACCACATCGAAGGTGATGCAACTGCCCGCGTCGATAATCAGCAGGTTGCGACCAGGTTTGAGCGTCCATGCTCCCACGGCAGCAGCCAGCCTGTCGCTGCCCAGCGTCTGGGGTGTATGATACAGGTTCCGCAGGGGCGTGGCAGTGGTGGCAGGGGAGAAGCGCAGGGTGGGGCAGGGGAGGGCTTGCAGCTGCCGCTCTGCCTCGTCCGTCAGATCGACGGTGCTGCTGAGGATGGCTGCGTCAAAGGGGTGCTTCGCCGCGAAGGCGGCCAGCCCGTCGAGGTGGCAGCCCTCGGTGACACATTCATCAATCGGCGTGCCCTCGTCAAAGGCCACCAGTTTGGTCCGTGAATTGCCTATGTCAACAATCAAGTGCATATTCGGGGTGCAAAGGTACGGAAAAGTTTAAAGTTGAGAGTTGAAAGTTGAAAGTTTTTTGCCATTGAAGCATAAAATAGGGGCATTTTAGGGTCTGCACAAAAAAAACTTTAAACTTTAAACCCTAAACCTTAAACTTTTTCCGTACCTTTGTCGCCGTTTATGAGACGTTATCTCTATATATTGCTGTCTTGGCTGGCCAGCCTTGTGCCCTGTTCTGTGTCTGCCGGGGAGCTGGACTCCACCTTGACCGTGAGCTTGCTTACCTGTTCCCCTGGGCAGCTGTCCTACGAGTTGTATGGTCACACGGCTCTGCGCGTCCGGTCCGAACAGACGGGAGCCGACTACGTCTTCAACTATGGAGCCTTCGACTTCAATACCCCCAATTTCACTTGGCGCTTCGTCCTCGGCGAGACAGACTACATGCTGGGCGTGGAACCGTTTGACCTGTTCCTGGCCCAGTATCGCTACCGCGGCTCTTCCGTCACCGAGCAGGTGCTGAATCTCGAACCGTGGGAAGCCAACCGCCTGGCCGTGGCTCTGAAGAACGAGAGCCACCCAGACAGCTGTGTCTATCGCTATAACATCTTCCGCAATAACTGCACCACGCGGGCCCGAGACCGGGTGGAGGCTGCCGTCGTGGGTGAGGTGCGCTATGCCATCCGCTTCCGCCGCAACACCTTCCGCACCATCCTGCACGAGTTCACCGTCGGGCATGAATGGGCGCGTGAGGGCAATGACCTGCTGCTGGGTGCCGACGTAGATACCCTCATCACCGACCGCGACGAGATGTTCGCCCCGCTCTACCTGATGGACTATTTTGCCGATGCCATGATTGTGGGCACACGCAGCAACTTCCGTCCGTTGGTGCGCTCCACTCAGGTTCTGCTCCCCGAGAATCCCGACCGCCAGCAACAGATGGCTGCCCAGCTGCCCGCCACCCCTGTGTCGCCGTGCCAGCTGGGATGGGCGCTGCTGGTTGCAGGGCTGCTACTGGCCGTGTGGGAGTGGCGTCGCCGCCGCATCCTCTGGCCTGTGGATGCCGTGCTGCTCACCTTGCAGGGTCTGGCCGGTTTGCTGCTGACCTTCATGGCGCTGTTCTCGCAGCATCCGGGCGTTGCGTCAAATTGGCAGGTCATGGTGCTCAACCCGCTGCCGCTGTTCTTTGTCTGGTCTGTGGCTCGCGCCGACCGCCGCCGCGAATTCCATGTCTATCACGCCTTTGCCGCAGGTCTGCTGGCATTGTTCCTTCCCGTTTATTGCTGGATACCCCAAGATTTCAGCTGGCTCATCCTGCCCTTGGCACTGCTTTTGCTGAGTAGAGCATTGTTGCACATCGCATTATTCAAAGTGAAATGATCAACGTTCGACGAGATACACTGCTGCTCACCTCCCTCATGACCATGCTGGCCCTCGTGAGCACCTCCGCGCAGACCACCCCGGAGCTGCCGCGACTGGTCGTCAATATCCTTGTTGACCAACTGCGCACAGACTACATGGAAGCCTTCGCGCCCCTCTACGGCGAGGACGGCCTCAAGCGCCTGATGCGCGAGGCGCGCTACTACGCCGACGTGCAGCAGCCCTTCAGCGGTGCCGACCGCGCCTCTGCCGCCGCCTGCCTCAGCACCGGTGCAGTGCCCTACGACAATGGCATCCCGTCGCTGCAATGGCTCTCGCGCCAGAACCTGCGCCCCATGTTCTGTGTGGATGACCCGGCCTTTGCGGGCCAGCAGACCAACGAGAAATCCTCTCCCCGCCACCTCCTCACCACCGCCCTCTCCGACGAGCTGGAGATGGCCACGGGCGAGCGTGCCGTGGTCTATAGCATCTGCCCCGAGCGCGACATGGCCGTGCTGCTGGCCGGGCACGTGGCCGACGGGGCCTTCTGGATCAACGACGAGACAGGCTCCTGGTGCGGCACCAGTTACTATGGTGAGTATCCCTATTGGGCCAGACAGTATGAGCAGATGAGTCCTATCTCCAAGCGCATCGGAGGCCTCACGTGGCAGCCGGCCTACGAGGGCGGACTCTCCACCTTCCATTATTTCCAGAGTGCCGCCGATGTGCGCGGGCGCGACTTCAAGCACAGTTTCTCCGGCGACGGCAAGTACCGCCAGCTGAAGAACTCGGCCATGGTCAACGAGGAGGTGGCCCTCTTCATCGACCGCTGCCTCTCCGGCTCCGACGTGGGCAAGGACCACTTGACAGACATCCTCCACGTGGGCCTCTACGCGGGCAACTATGACCATCAGAGCGTCGTGCGCTGCCCCTCGGAGATGCAGGACACATACGTCCGCCTGGACCGTGCCCTCGCCCACCTCTTCTCCAGCGTGGAGCAGATCATGAAGAAGAACGAGGTGCTCTACGTGGTATCCTCCACCTGCTATGCCGACAGCGATGCCGACGACATCGACTTTGCCAAGAACCGCATCCCCACGGGCACCTTTTCCATGGAGCGTGCCGCCATGCTGCTGAACATGTACCTCACGGCCATGTACGGCCAGGCGCAGTACATCGAAGCCACACACGGACAGCAGATCTATCTCGACCACAAACTCATCGAGCAGAAGCAGCTGAAGTTCAACGAACTGCTGGCGCGCGCCGAGGAGTTTCTGGCGCAGATGCAGGGCGTGAGGGATGTCTATACCTCTTCGCGGCTGGCCCTCGGTGCATGGGTCAAGGGCCTCGACCGTGTGCGCGCCGGTTGGAACATCACCCGTTGCGGCGACATCCTCATCGAGGCGAATCCCGGCTGGAAGATTATCAGCCAGAACGATAAAGAATACGTCAACCAGGGCGACCCCTACCTCTCCTTCCCGCTCTTCTTCATGGGACCGAACGTGGTGGCCGAGCGCATCAGCACGCCCGTCAGCACGGCGGCGGTGGCACCCACACTGTCACGCTGCCTGCGCATCCGCGCCCCCAACGGCTCCACCACGGCGCCGTTGGTGCTGAGGTAAGTTTTTCACGTCCGCACGTGAGGCGCTGCACGTCCGCACGTGAAGCCCTTAGCGTCCGCACGTAAAGCCCTTAACGTCCGCACGTGAAATCGCTCACGTCCGCATGTCCAGCGGCTCACACCCGCCCTTTCTGGCAAGAGAGACAAATAGTAAATTGTAAATCATTAAATTGTAAATATAAAAGTGGACTTTATTAAAATCCTGCGCAAGCTTTTCGGTAACAAGAGCGACCGCGACATGAAAGCCATTCAGCCCCTCGTGGAAGAGGTGCTGAAGGTATATCCTGAGATTCAGGCACTCAGCAACGACGAACTTCGCGCGCGTACATTATTATTAAAATCGCGCCTGCGCGAGGCGGGCGAACCCATCCGCCAGCAAATAGACGAGCTGAAAGCCACCATCGAGCAGACACCTATCGAGGAGCGCAAACCCATCTTCGAGAAGATAGACAAGCTGGAGAAAGACCAGCTGGAGGTCTTCGAAAAAGTGCTGGACGAGATCCGCCCCGAGGCATTTGCCATCGTCAAGAGCACTGCCGAGCGCCTCACCAACAACGAGAACGTGGTGGTGACCGCCACCGACTTCGACCGCGAACTTGCTGCCCGCCACGACTTCGTGGATATCGACGGCGACAAGGCCATCTACCACAACCACTGGGTGGCCGGCGGCAACGACACCCTGTGGAACATGGTTCACTATGACGTGCAGCTCTTTGGCGGCACCGTGCTCCACCAGGGCAAGATTGCCGAGATGGCCACGGGTGAGGGCAAGACCCTCGTCGCCACCCTGCCTGTGTTCCTCAACGCGCTGACTGGCAACGGCGTACACGTGGTGACCGTCAACGACTATCTGGCCAAGCGTGACAGCGAGTGGATGGGGCCGCTCTACATGTTCCACGGACTCAGCGTGGATTGCATCGACAAGCACCAGCCCAACAGCGAGGCACGCCGCAAGGCATACCAGGCCGACATTACCTTCGGCACCAACAATGAGTTCGGCTTCGACTACCTGCGCGACAACATGGCCACCTCGCCCGAGGACCTGGTGCAGCGCAGCCACAACTACGCCATAGTGGATGAGGTTGACTCCGTGCTCATCGACGATGCCCGCACGCCGTTGATTATCAGCGGCCCCGTGCCCAAGGGCGATGACCAGATGTTTGAGGAGTACCAGCCGTTGGTGGAGAAGCTGGTGGGCGTGCAGCGCCAGCTGGCCACACAGTATCTGGCCGAGGCCAAGAAACTTATTGCCGAGGGACAGGCCGAGGAGGACAAGGAGAAGACCGCCGCGGGTTTCCTCTCGCTCTTCCGCTCCTACAAGGCCCTGCCCAAGAACAAGCCCCTCATCAAGTATCTCTCTGAGCCGGGTATCAAGAGCGGAATGCTCTCCACCGAGGAGATGTATATGGAGAACAACAACAAGCGCATGCCCGAGGCCGTGGAACCCCTCTACTTTGTCATCGACGAGAAGCTGAACAGCGCCGACCTCACCGACAAAGGCAACGCCTGGCTGGCCGGACAGGTCAATGACGATGACCTGTTCATCCTCCCCGACATCGCCTCGCAGATGTCTGCCCTCGAGGGAGATACCTCCTTGTCCGATGAGGAGCGCGTGCAGAAGAAGGACCAGCTCTATACCGACTATGCCGTCAAGAGCGAACGCGTGCACACCATCCAGCAGCTGCTGAAGGCTTACGCGATGTTCAACCTCAACGAGGAATATATCATCGTGGATGGCGAGATCAAGATTGTGGATGAGCAGACGGGCCGCGTCATGGAAGGCCGCCGCTGGAGCGACGGACTGCACCAGGCCGTGGAGGCCAAGGAGCATGTGAAGGTACAGGCTGCCACGCAGACCTTCGCCACCATCACGCTGCAGAACTATTTCCGCATGTACCACAAGCTGGCGGGTATGACGGGTACCGCCATCACCGAGGCCGGCGAGTTCTGGGACATTTACAAGTTGGACGTGGTGGAGATTCCCACCAACCGCCCCGTCATTCGCCACGACATGAACGACCGCGTCTATAAGACACAGCGCGAGAAGTACAACGCCGTCATTGCCGAGGTGGAGAAGATGCGCAACAGCGGGCGGCCAACCCTCGTGGGCACCACCAGTGTGGAAATCAGTGAATTGCTGTCTCGTATGCTCTCCCTGCGCAAGATACCGCATCAGGTGTTGAACGCCAAGCTTCACCAGAAGGAGGCCGACATTGTGGCCCTGGCCGGACAGAGCACCAATGGCCTGGGCGCCGTCACCATTGCCACCAACATGGCCGGTCGTGGTACGGACATCAAGCTCTCCGAGGCTGTGCGCGAGGCGGGCGGTCTGGCCATCATCGGCACCGAGCGTCATGAGAGCCGCCGCGTCGATCGCCAGCTGCGCGGACGTTCCGGCCGTCAGGGCGACCCGGGCAGCTCTGTGTTCTTTGTCTCCCTAGAGGATAAGCTCATGCGCCTCTTCGCCTCCGAGCGCATCGCCAAGGTGATGGATCGTCTGGGCTTCGAGGATGGCGAAATGATTGAGCATCCGATGATTAACAATAGCATCGAGCGCGCACAGAAGAAGGTGGAGGAGAACCACTTCGGCGTCCGCAAACGTTTGCTGGAGTATGACGACGTGATGAACAAGCAGCGCACCGTGGTCTATGAGAAGCGCCGCCACGCTCTCATGGGTGAGCGTCTGGGCATGGACATTGCCGACATGCTCTATGACCGCGTGTGCTCCATTATTGAGAACTGTGCCACCCACGACCAGATGAAGGAGCAGTTTATCGAACTGTTTGCCATGGAGGTGCCGTTCACCGAGAGCGACCTCACGGAACTGAAGCGTCCCGACCTGGAGGAGAAAGCCTATCAGGCTGTGCTCGCCCGCTTCCAGCAGAAGACAGCGCTCATCGCCTCCGACGTCTTCAAGGTCTTCAAACCCATCTATGACGGCCCCAACGGGCAGGAGTGGGCCGAGCGCCCCGTGATGGTGCCCATCCTGGACGGTCGCCGCGTCTATAATATCGGCGGCGTGAGCCTCAAGACCACCTGCGAGACCGAGGGCCGCGCCATTGTCACCGCCTTCGAGAAAGCCATCATGCTCCACGTCATTGACGAGGCCTGGAAGGAGAACCTGCGCGAGCTGGACGAACTGAAACACAGTGTGCAGAACGCCAGTTACGAGCAGAAGGACCCGCTCCTCATCTTCAAGCTGGAGAGTGTGCAGCTCTTCGACAAGATGGTGAACAAGATTAACAACCAGACCATCAGCATCCTCATGCGCGGCAATGTTCCCGAACAGCAGACGCAGGCTCCCGACGATGCCCAGCAGCGTGCTGCCGAGCAGGAAGCCCGCCGCCGTGCTCGCGCCGCCGCCGCCCAGCGTGCCCAGTACCAGACAGGCCGCGGCACCACCGCTGCCCCCCAGTACGGCCGCCCGCAGTATGCCCAGCCCGGCTCTCCCGCCCCCGGCCGTCCCGGTTCCCCCGCTGGTTACCCCGCCCCCGGTCGTCCCGGCTCCCCCGCTGGTTACCCTGCCTCTGGGTCGGGTGCCGCGCGTACTCGCGCGGAAGGCACCCCCGCCGACCTCACCGACCCCGCCCAGGCCGCTGCTGCCGCCTACGATACCCGCGGTCAGCAGCCCCGCACCCCCTTCACCGCCGAGAAACTGCCCGGTCGCAACGACCCATGTCCCTGTGGTAGCGGCAAGAAGTTCAAGAACTGCCACGGGCGCAACCTGTGACACGTTAACACGTTGACATGTTGACACGTTAACACGTTAACAATTAAATGGTAAATGGTAAATTGTCAAATGGTAAATTGTCAAATCGTAAATTGTCAAATGGTAAATTGTCAAATGGTAAATTGTCAAATGGTAAATTGACATGGTTTCCCTCGAAAGTGACTATAACAATGGCGTTCACCCCAAGGTGCTGGAGCATCTTGGGGTGACCAATTCGCAACGCACGGCCAGCTACGGTGATGACCACTTCAGCCAGCACGCCCGCCAGCTCATCCGTGAAGCCTGTCAGGCACCTGAGGCAGAGATTTATTTCCTCGCCGGTGGCACACAGACCAATGCGACCATCATCGACTGTCTGCTGCAACCCTACGAAGGTGTCATCTGCTGTGACACGGCACACATCAACGTCCACGAGGCCGGAGCTGTGGAGTTCACGGGGCACAAGGTGCTGGCACTGCCCGGCCATGACGGTCGCCTCGTGGCCGACGATGTGGCGGCCTACCTGGATGCCTATTATGCCGACGAGACCGCCGAGCACATGGTGCGGCCTGGCATGGTCTATATCACCTTCCCCACCGAGCTGGGCACCCTCTACAGCCTTCAGGAGTTGCAGGACCTGAGCCACCTCTGCGAGCACTACGGTCTGCCGCTCTATGTAGATGGGGCGCGCCTGGCCTACGGTCTGGCGGCCAGCCCCGATGTGGATCTGCCCACGCTGGCTCACCTGGCCTCGGTCTTCTATATCGGCGGCACCAAGTGCGGTGCGCTCTGCGGCGAGGCCGTGGTGTTCCCCGCTGGTCATGCACCCGCCCACATGCTCAGCCGCATCAAGCAGCACGGTGCCCTCCTGGCCAAGAGCCGCGTGGTGGGTGCACAGTTCGAGGCGCTGTTCTCAGACCCCAGCCCTCTCTACCTCCAGCTCGGCCGCGAGGCCGTGGAGCTGGCCATGCGTCTGCGCCACCTTTTCACCCATCGGCTTCATTATCGGCCCTTTATCGATTCCCCCACCAACCAGCAGTTCTTCATTGTTCCCAACGCCGACCTGCCCTTCCTGCGCCGCCACATCGGCTTCGAGACGTGGTGCCCGGTGGATGCCGGCCACACCGCCTGCCGCTTTGTCACCAGCTGGGCTACCACCCCTGCCGAGTTGCAGACACTGGAAGAGCTGTTCAGGTGATGAAGCTCCGACAAGTAATAAAAAATAACTTTTTTTGATACAACTTACCGAAATAGTCTGTATATTTGTGCACGATAAAGACAAGCAAGCTATGAAACAGAAGGCAGATAGCAAAGATAAACGTAAACCGAGGAAGCGCCGCTCCTTTGCCCGCCGACTGGGAAGGCGTATCCTCTTGGTCTTGTTCCTCAATGTGTTCATCATCGGCTTTGTGCTGCTGTTTGTGGTGATCGGCACGGGAACTCAGAGTAATATTTACTATAACAGTATTCTTTCTTTAAACGGTGACAAGCTGGAGTCAATCCTTGAAGATGTGGAGGTGACGTCACGGAATATCCTCAGCGAGTTGGAAGAACAACTTAATCACCCAGAGCAGATCTATGACCTCCTGGAGCAGGAACTGCATCTGAATCCGAACCTGGCAGGTTGCTTCGTGGCCTTTGAGCCTGATTACTACCCGCGTCATGGACAGTGGTTTGCTCCATACTTGGCGAGGAAGGATAGCCTCTCGATGGAGCGTAAGCTGATGGGTGGCTCCAGCTACGATTATTGCCAACAGGAGTGGTATCAAAAGGGCATCGAATCCAATACAGGCTATTGGTCGGACCCTTATCGTGACCCGGATGGAGCTGGAGCCATGCTCTGTACCTACGCCTTGCCCGTCCATGACCGGCAGGGGCGCACGGTGGGCGTTTTTGGTGCCAATCTCTCATTGGAAAAGTTGACGCAGATATTGCGGGAGCTGGATGTGAAGGAGAATAAAAAGACCTTCATTGAGAGCGACTCAAAGGTCAATGATAAGGATGAGGATTTCATGGAAGATGATCTTGATGTGGAGGATGACGAGATGACGGGTGTGGAGCAGGTGGATATCGCACAAGCGAAGCAGGGACAAGCTGCGGGAGATGAAGAGGAGCTGGAAGATGGGCTCCACATCTTCAGCTTCATTATCGGCCGTGATGGTCAATACATCGTTTCTCCATCCAATAAGAAGGTTTTCACGAGTGACAGCTATCAGAAGGATGTCACGGCCACGCCAGACACGTTGGATGACTATGTGTGCCGCCAGATGGTGGCTGGCCAACAGGGCGTGAGGAAGATGGAAATCAACGGCACAACCACCTATGTCCATTATGCACCCTTGAATCGTGCGGGGTGGTCCATGGCCATTGCTGTGCCGCGTTTCGTCCTGTTCTTCTGGGGCATCGTCATCAGCATACTGGTGCTCTTCATCATGCTCATCGGGATGGCTGCCGTCTTCATCGTCAGTCAGGTGGCCATACGCCGGGCCACCAAACCCCTGCGCTTCCTCACAGACTCTGCCGAGGAGGTGGCAAGGGGAAACTTCGACACCCTCCTGCCGCAGTTCAAGTATCATGATGAAATCAGCCAACTGCGAGACTCCTTCGAGACCATGCAGCTGTCTCTGAAGAAGTATGTGAGTGAACTGCGGGAGACCACCACCGCCAAGGCGTCTATGGAGAGCGAGCTGCGCATTGCCCACGAGATACAGATGAGCATGCTGCCCAAGACGTTCCCCGCCTTCCCCGACCGCAACGATATCGACATCTACGGCTCGGTGACACCTGCCAAGGCGGTGGGCGGCGACCTGTATGATTTCTTTATCCGTGACGAGAAGCTGTTCTTCTGCATCGGAGACGTATCGGGCAAGGGCGTGCCCGCCTCCCTGGTGATGGCCGTCACGCGCTCGCTCTTCCGCAACGTCTCCGGCCACACCGCCAAGCCAGACCACATCGTTGACGCCCTCAACACCGCCCTCAGCGAGAGCAACGAGACCAACATGTTTGTCACCCTCTTCGTGGGCGTGCTCGACCTGCCCACGGGACGGCTGCACTACTGCAATGCCGGGCATGATGCACCATGGATTGTCCAAGCCCCCGGCACAGGCGGCTGTGCAGAGCTGCAGGTGAAGCCCAACCTGCCTTTAGGTATCATGCAGGATTGGACCTTCCAGGCGCAGGAAACCATGATTGTCCCCGGAACCACGATTTTCCTCTATACCGACGGGCTGAACGAGGCAGAGGATGCCACCCACCGGCAGTTCGGGTTGGACAGAATCAAAACGGTGCTGGAGACCTCACAACCTCACGACCTCACAACCTCACAACCTCAAGACCTCACGACCTCACAACCTCACGACCTCACAACCTCACAACCTCACAACCTCACGACCTCACAACCTCAAGACCTCATCAACGCCATGACCGCGGCCGTGCACCGGTTCGTGGGAGATACCGAGCAGAGCGATGACCTGACCTTGCTGGCCGTGCAGTACAAGTGGAAGACACTGGACGTGAAGCTGGAACGCCGGCTCACCCTGCACAACGATGTGCAGGAGGTGCCGTTGCTGGCAACCTTCGTGGATGAGGTGTGCGAGGCCCTGGCCCTGGACATGTCCACCACCATGCAGCTGAACCTGGCCATGGAGGAGGCCGTGGTCAACGTCATGAACTATGCCTATCCCGCCGGCACACGGGGTGAGGTGCGCATCTGCGCCGTGGCCAACGACGAGCGCCTGAAGCTTGTCATCTCCGACGACGGCATACCCTTCGACCCCACAGCCCGGCCGGAGGCGGACATCACCCTGTCTGCCGAGGAGCGCGGCATCGGCGGCCTGGGCATACACCTCGTGCGCCAGATCATGGACAGCATCAACTATGAGCGCGTGGGAGAGCAGAACGTCTTCACCCTGCGCAAGAAACTCAAAGGATAAAAAATCAGAGATCATGAGCAATTCATTCGGCGGAGACGACATAGACAGCGTCATCCTCAGCGGCATCACCTTCCGCGGTGCACCCAAGGCTGCTGCCGGCAAAGGCGGCGACAAGACAAAGACAAAGGCCCGGAAGAAGGCCTATGTCACCGGTGCACACGGATCCGCGTCGGCGCGGAAGAAAGCCGACATACGCCAGGCACGCGCCAACCGGCACAGGAAATCGTAAACGGCAAATCGGCAATCAGCAATCGGCAACCCCGCCGCGCCGTCACGGCGAAGCGGGGTTGAACGCAAAATGAAACAAAACGAAAAGAAAAGGAAGGTGAAGCCCCCTCCCAGCCCCCCTCTCCCCCCCCTCAGGGGGGAGAGGGGAATGAAATTGAGAGGTAGCAATCCCTTCACCAGTCAAAAGGTGACGGAGTAAAAAAACAGGTGGTCTGGCACTGCTGTCCAGACCACCTGTTGTGTATGGCTTGGTGGAATTAGTCCTGATCTTTCTGGCTCTCCTCGAACTCCTTCTGGAGCTTCTGCTGCACGTCTGCTGGCACGAGCTCGTAGCTGGCGAACTTCATGACGAAGCTGGCCCGTCCGCCGGTGATGCTGCTGAGGGCAGTGCTGTAGCTGGACATCTCCTTGAGGGGCACCTTGGCGGTGAGCTTCTCGTAGCCGCTCTCGGAGGTCATGCCCATGATCATGCCGCGGCGGCCCTGGATGTCTGACATCACGTCGCCCATCTTGTCGCTGGGCACGAAGATCTCGACGTCGTAGATGGGTTCCAGCAGCTTGGGGGCGGCGTCGCGGAAGGCCTGTACGAAGGCGTTGCGTCCGGCAAGCATGAAGGAGAGCTCGTTGCTATCCACGGGGTGCATCTTGCCGTCATAGACGATGACGCGGACGTCACGGGCGTAGGAGCCGGTGAGGGGTCCCTGTTCCATCTTGGACATGACGCCTTTGAGGATGGCGGGCATGAAGCGGGCGTCGATGGCACCGCCCACGACGGAGTTGATGAAGACGAGCTTGCCGCCCCACTCCAGCTCGGTGACGTCCTCGCTCTTGGCGGTGATGCGGTATTCCTGGCTGCCGAAGCGATAGACCTCCTTCAGGGGTTCGCCCTCCACGTAGGGTTCCACGATGAGGTGCACTTCGCCGAACTGTCCGGCGCCGCCGGACTGTTTCTTGTGGCGATAGTCTGCGCGGGCGGCCTTGGTGATGGTCTCGCGGTAGGGGATGCGGGGCTCGTCGAAGAGGATCTGCATCTTGTCATTGTTCTCCATGCGCCACTTGAGGGTGCGCAGGTGGAACTCTCCCTGGCTCTTGACCAGTATCTGGCGCAGCTCCTTGGACTGCTCGATGACCCATGTGGGATCCTCCTGCGACATGCGGGCCAGGATGTTCATCATCTTCTCGGTGTCGGCCTCGTTGGCGGCGCGGATGGCGCGGATGTACTTGGGCTCAGGGTATTTGATGAAGGAGAACTGGTTGTCGCAGTCCTTGCCGTTGAGGGTGTTGCCGGTCTTGACGTCCTTGAGCTTCACAGAGCAGCCGATGTCTCCGGCCTGTAGCTCGGTGACCTTGGTGCGGTTGGCGCCGGCGCAGACGAAGAGCTGTGCGATGCGCTCCTTGCTGCCGCGGTCGGCGTTGGTCAGGTCGTCGCCCTCGTGGACGGTACCGCTGATGACCTTGAAGTACTGCACCTCGCCGATGTGCGGCTCCACGGCGGTCTTGAAGAAGAAGAGGCTGGTGGGGCCGGCGGGGTCGCACTTCACGGCCTCGCCGCGTGTGTTCTCCACGGCGGGCATCTGGTCTGCGAAGGGCACCACGTTGCCCAGGAACTCCATGAGACGGCGCACGCCCATGTCCTTGACGGCGCAGACGCAGCAGACGGGGCAGATGCCGCAGGAGGCCAGTCCGGCGCGGATGCCCTCGCGCATCTCGTCCTCGGTGAGGACCTCGGTCTCGAAGAATTTCTCCATCAGTGCCTCGTCATGCTCGGCGGCAGCCTCGATGAGTGCGTGGTGCAGCTCGGTGGCCTTGTCCAGCTCGTCGGCGGGGATGTCCTCGATGGTGGGGGCGCCGCCCTCGGGCTTGTAGGAGTATTTCTTCATCACGAGCACGTCGATGAAGGCGTTGAAGTCCTGACCGGTCTTGACGGGGTACTGCACGGGCACGACCTTGGAGCCGTAGATGCTGCGCAGCTGCTCCAGGACGTTGTCAAAGTCGCACTCATCGTCCAGCCGGTTGACGGCGAAGATGACGGGCTTGCCCATGCGGTCGGCCAGGCGGTAGTGGTTCTGCGTGGCCACCTCGGGGCCGTTCTGCGCGTTGATGAGGATGACAGCGGCATCGGTCACGCCGAGGGCGGTGATGGCGGCACCGGCGAAGTCGTCGGACCCCGGGCAGTCGATGATATTCAGCTTCTTGTCGTTCCATTCCACATGGAAGGGTGTGGCGAAGACGCTGTATCCGTACTCCTGCTCCACGGGCAGATAGTCTGACACGGTGTTCTTCTGCGAGATGCGCCCGCGACGGTTGATGATGCCGCTCTCAAAGAGCAGCGCTTCGGTGAGGGTGGTTTTGCCAGCCCCGTCACTGCCAAGCAAGGCAATGTTCTTGATTTCCTTTGTCTGATAGTTTCTCATAGGATTCTTGAATTTATAAGTTTGTGAGTTTAAATGTTTTTTGTCCAAGGGATTTGTCGGAATAGTTGACAGAAAGACACGAAACGACTTCCGTTTTTCCCGGTCTTTTTCCGTGTTTCCCGATGTTTGTGCCCGAAATCGGGCGCAAGTTAGCAATAATAATTGAAACCTGCGGCATGTTTCTCTCTTTTTTTTGGCGGATAGGCTCAGAAATATGTTTTTTTATCATAAATAATGGATTTGTGCGTGGGCGGGAGAGCAACAAAATGAAAGATATTTTGAAAAAAGTGTGTAAAATAGTTGGCGGTTTCACGGGAAATGTGTTACTTTGCAGCGCAAAACCGATAACCACAGCAATCATGCAGATACAGAACGCATACTTCTACTCCTATTATTACTTTGCCTGGCAAGGGTGAAGCGGGAAGTCGTATGCTATGGTTGAGACAATGAAACGTCAAGATAAATAAAGATACATAGAGGTCCCGCTTCCAGCACGGAGCGGGACTTCCTTTTTATAAGTAGGTGAACACAATTATCTTATACAAACCACAGATTACACAGATTACGCGGATTATAACGTTCCCAAAATAGAAAATCTGTGCAATTTCGATAACAATTACACAGATTATTAGAAGCAGTAAAGAATCTGTGTAATCTGTTTAATCTGTGGTTCTTGTTAGAAACTAATATTGAGTAGTTACTTATAATAGGTATTATGGAACAGAAAGTCATCAAGCCGGCCGAGCGCCTGGCAAACGTACAGGAGTACTACTTCAGCCGCAAGCTGAAGGAGGTGGCACAGCTGAACGCCCAGGGGCGGGACATCATCTCCCTGGCCATCGGCAGCCCCGACATGCCGCCAAGTGAACAAACCATCGACGTGCTGTGCCGCGAGGCACGCAAGCCCAATGCCCACGGCTATCAGCCCACCATCGGCATACCCGAGCTGCGCGAGGCCATGGCGACATTCTACAAGCGATGGTATGGCGTGGAACTGGACCCGGCCTCAGAGATACAGCCGCTGATAGGTTCCAAGGAAGGCATCCTGCACGCCACGCTGGCCTTCGTGAACCCTGGTGACACCGTGCTTGTGCCCAACCCGGGCTATCCCACCTACACCTCACTCTCCAAACTCCTGGGGGCCAACGTCGTGAGCTACGACCTCACCGAGGCCAACGGCTGGCAGCCCGACTTCGAACAGTTGGAGGCCATGGATCTCAGCCGCGTGAAGCTGATGTGGACAAACTATCCCCACATGCCGACGGGTGCCCCTGCCCGCCGCGAGACCTACGAGCGACTGGTGCAGTTCGCCCGGCAGCACGGCATCGTGGTGGTGAACGACAATCCATATAGCTTCATCAGGCCAACAGCCCCCTCTGAATCTTCCCGTGAGGGGGGACTTTCTGATCCTTTTGCCAGCAATGCGCCAGCCTTCTCGCCTCCCTTACGGGAGGGGTCGGGGGTGGGTCTTCTTTCCATCCTCCAGATCCCCGGTGCCAAGGACTGCTGCATCGAGTTCAACTCCATGTCCAAGAGCCACAACATGCCGGGTTGGCGCGTGGCCATGCTGGCCACCAACGCCCAGTTCATCCAGTGGATATTGAAGGTGAAGACCAATGTCGAGAACGGCACCTTCCGCGCCGTGCAGCTGGCCGCCGCCGATGCCCTGACCAACACTCCCGAGGAGTGGCACCGCGAGGCCAACGAGCGCACCTACGGCCGTCGCCGCCAGATCGCAGAGGACATCATGCGCGTCCTCGGATGCACCTTCGACCCTGCACAAACGGGCATGTTCCTCTGGGGACGCATCCCAGACAGCGTGGCCAACGTGGAGGATCTCACGGAGCGCGTGCTGCACGAGGCCCGCGTCTTCATTACTCCCGGATTCATCTTTGGCTCAAACGGACAGCGTTACATCCGTATCTCGCTGTGTGCCAAGGAGGAACGTATGCGGGAGGCACTGGAGAGAATGAGGACGCTGTCACCCGATGATTCACGTGCGCTCGTGAGGCCCTTCGCGTGCGCTCGTGAGGCCCTTCGCGTGCGCTCGTGATGCCCTTCACGTGCGCTCGTGATGCCCTTTGCGTGCGCTCTCACCTTCCAATACACCATTACATCATCAATCAACCATTGACAAATCCTTCAATAAACGATATGGAACTTGATTTGAATTTGAAGCCTCTTGCCCTTCCGGGCATTGAGCAGAAACGGCCCCTGGTGATTGCCGGGCCGTGCTCGGCAGAGACCGAGCAGCAAGTGATGGACACAGCTTGCCAGCTGGCCAACAACGGTATTAGGATTTTCCGCGCCGGCGTGTGGAAGCCACGCACCAAGCCCGGCGGCTTCGAGGGAAAAGGCGTGGCGGCCCTGCCATGGATGCAGCGCGTGAAGGCCGAGACGGGTATGCTCACCGCCACCGAGGTGGCCACGCCAGAGCACGTGGAGGCCGCCCTGACAGCCGGCATCGACATCCTCTGGATTGGAGCACGCACCAGTGCCAACCCGTTCTCGGTGCAGGCCATTGCCGACGCCCTGCGGGGCGTGGACGTGCCCGTCTTTGTCAAGAACCCCGTGAACCCCGACGTGGAGCTGTGGACGGGTGCCCTCCTGCGCATCAACAGCGCGGGCATCACGCGTCTGGGTGCCATCCACCGCGGCTTCTCCAGCGTGGATCAGAAGCTCTACCGCAACCCGCCCATGTGGCACCTGCCCATCGAACTGAAACGCCGCTTCCCCACACTGCCCATCATCACTGACCCCAGCCACATGGGAGGCCGCCGAGACCTCATCGCTCCCATCTCCCAGCAGGCCATGGACCTGGGCATGGACGGCCTGATGATCGAGGCACACTGCAACCCCGACTGTGCCTGGAGCGATGCCAAGCAGCAGGTGCTGCCAGAGGTCCTCGACTTCATCCTCGACCGCCTCGTGGTGCGCGAGAGCGTGGAGGTCACCGAGAGCATCAGCCAGCTGCGCAAGCAGATAGACGAGCTGGACAACCACCTCATGGACCTGCTCACCAAGCGCATGCGCATCAGCCGCGAGATTGCCGAGTACAAGAAACTGCACAACATGACCGTGGTGCAGACCACACGATACAGCGAGATCCTGGACAAGCGCGGCGCACAAGGTGCCCTCTGCGGCATGAACCCCGACTTCGTCAAGACCGTCTATGA
>JAFSZU010000030.1 GCA_017455585.1 Bacteroidaceae bacterium
CGTTCCACCTGCCACCGTATGTACCAGCCATTTCGACATACCCAAGGGCATGTCTGCATGGCTGGCCGCTCGGCCCAAAGGGACGCTTGACCCTTCAAGAACCCTTATCATGCCCCGCTGGGGCATTGTATCACAGTTTCTTAGCATACTAGCGGAAGATGAATTTTTTACTTGCGAAACTTGAATTAGTTTATAGAATGTTTTGCAGTTTGTAGTTTAAGATATTGGAGTGTTATTTGGTCTTGTAGCAGACGAACATGTCATCCACGTCCTCTCGGCGCATCTTGGGCGAAAGGAGGCTGACGACGAACACCACGGGGAAGCCGCCCAGCATGGCGATGGCACCGCAGTTGATGGGGTTGATGGGATTGCCCAGCAGCATGTTGATGACGGTGAGACCCACACCCCAGGTGAAGCAGGCCCAGACGGCGGCGGGAGTGACACCGCGCCAGTAGAGCCCCAGCATGAAGGGTGCCAGGAAGGCCCCGGCCAGTGCGCCCCATGAGATACCCATGAGTTGGGCAATGAAGGTGGGCGGGTTCAGAGCTATCATCAAGGAAATGACGATGAAGAAGACGATGAGCACACGCATGACCACCACCTTGCGGCGCTCTATCTTCTCGGCCACGATGTCATCGATGCTACCTTCCTCCACCTCGCCGGGCAGGGATTTCTTGTCGCGGTAGATGAGGTCGAGGGTCATGGTGCTGGAGCTTGTCAGCACCAGAGATGCCAGTGTGCTCATGGAGGCTGAGAGCACCAGCAGCACGACGAGGGCGATGAGCACATCGGGCAGGGTGACGAGCATGGCGGGCACGATGGAGTCGAAGGCTATCTTGCCCGTGACCTCATTGATGACAGGGTCATAGAGGCGACCGAAGCTGCCGAGGAAATAGCAGCCGCCAGCCACGATGAAGGCGAAGATGGTGCTGATGATGGTGCCGCGACGGATGGCACTCTCGTCGGTGATGCTGTAGAACTTGCCCACCATCTGGGGCAGTCCCATCGTGCCGACGGAGGTCAGGATGACCACGCCCAGCAAGCCCCACGGGTCGGGACCCCAGAGGGCTGCAAAGCCTCCGTTCACAGACGGGTCGGCATCGGATGGCAGCGCAGCCAGTTTCTCCACGGCAGCGGACAGCCCTCCCTGTGCACTCAGCACGGCGGCAATCACGGTGACGATGCCGAAGAGCATGATGATGCCCTGGATGAAGTCGTTCATGGCTGTGGCCTTGTAGCCGCCCAGGATGACATAGACAGCGGTGAGGATGGACATGATGACCACGCAGTACTCGTAGGGGATGTTGAAGCCCATCTCGAAGAGGCGCGATATGCCGCTATAGACGCCTGCGGTGTAGGGAATCAGGAACACAAAGGCGATGACGCTGGCCACCACGCGCAGACTCTGACTGCCATAGCGTGTGCCGAAGAAGTCGGGCATGGTGCGGCTCTCGATGTGCTGTGTCATGAGTTTGGTGCGGCGACCCAGCAGCAGCCACGCCAGCAGCGAGCCGATGATGGCGTTGCCCACGCCAATCCACGCGCTGGAGAGGCCGTATTTCCAACCGAACTGTCCGGCGTAGCCCACGAAGACCACGGCGGAGAAATAGGAGGTCCCGTAGGCAAAGGCGGTGAGCCACGGACCTACGCTGCGGCCGCCAAGGACGAACCCTTCAACAGATCTGGCCTGCTTGTGGGAGTAGATTCCCACGCCTACCATCACGGCCAGGAAGATGATGGTCAGGAGAACTTTGATAAACACGACTGTAATTTACAATTTGACGATTTACAATTTACAATTTAGTTGAAGCGGATTTGCATCTGGCACATCACGGCGTGGTTGGCACCGTGGACGAACTGCCCGCCTTCTAAATAAGCATTCTTATAAACATACTGGAGCTGGAAACGGCACTTGCCGTAGAACCAGTACTGGAAGCCGGCAATGGCCTTGTGCTGGTCCAACCCGCGGTCTGTGTTGAAGTTGAAGAAGTCATAGCTGCCCACGAAATCCACCTTTGTATCGCCCAGAGGCACAGCACCGGTAAGGTATGCACCCCAGCTGTGATTGTCGGCATCCCAACCCTCCAGATACTCACCGTGCAGGTTGAAAGCCTTGCTCTTGTAGTCGAAACCTGCCGTCCAGCGGTTACGCTTGTAGTTCTGCCCCGCCACGATGTCGGTGTAGGGTGAGTTGGCGAAGGCGTGGCCGCGACCCAACTGCCCCGTGGCTACCAGGTTCAGCCCCGTCACCGGTCGGTATTCCAGACGACCGATGAAGTCCTTGTCCTTGTTGCCGTCCTTCTTGTTGATGCCCTGTCCGTTCATCACTTCCAGCTCATAGCGCAGCTTGCCGTTGTCGGTCTGTCCGAAGAGGGAGAGGCCGAGGTCACGACCGTACTGCACTCCCAACAGGGGGTCGCTGCCGCAACCCGTCAGGTAGGTCACCCCCTCGCTATAGACATCAATGGCCTCCATGGCCGTGGGTGACAGGGGATTCTCCAGAGAGAGGCCGTTCTTGAACTGTCCCAGACGGATGGTCAGTGCCTTGTTGTTAGTCACGCGGAAATCGGTGTAGTATTCCTGCACCACGCTGGAGAAGTCGTGCATGAAGAGGAAAGACCAGCGGTCTGTGATCTGTGCGTTGGCCCAGAAGAGCACGCGCTTGATTTCGAAGGTGTTCTGGTCTTCGCCACGTCCTTTGTCGTTGTAGAAGGCACCGCCCTGTGCGTAGCCATGCAGCTGGATGCGTGACATCAGGTCACTGGCTGTTCCCGTGTTTCCGGCATTCCCCCCGAACTCCACGCGGCCATTCTTGGTGATGGTGACAGGAATCTGCCCCATGGCTGCGGTGCTCAGGGAAAGAGCAAGAATGAAGAATAACTGTCTCATAAATTGCGTATTAGTTTGTGTGAGTGATCCGTCTATGAAGTTTATTATCTTATGTAAACCACAGATTTCACAGATTACACGGATTTCTTGTCCTCTTGCATACAATTGTTATCGGTATTTCACAGATTGTCAGCGAAAGGCTATGCCGCTTTTGAAAGTAACGCTACAGGACATTCAGCACCTGCGTATCATACTGCTTGAAATCTGTGAAATAATGAATCATATTATTCACGCCAGAAGGATAGATAAATCTGATAAATCTGTGTAATCTGTGGTTCATTATGAATTGTTTGCCTCAAAGATGGACATGCGCTCTTCCAGTTGTGCATACTGGTGATCCTCGATGAAGGAGGTGCAGACACGCAGCCCTTCTTGATGGGAGCCGGTGGTGATGAGGCAGATGGCCGAGACACCATAGTACATCAGTTCGCGGGCGAGCTGGCCGCTGGTCATGCCTTTGTAGCCGATGGTGAAGTAGAAACCGTCGGCCACAGGGCGGTCCAGGTCGCGGTCATAGACCACATGGAAGCCGTGGCGCAGAAAGATGTCTTTCAGCTTCTTAGCTCGCTCTCCATAGACCTTCACCTCGTCACGGAAGCGATACTCGCCGTCACAGGCCGCACGCATCATGGCGGCCAGCGCATACTGTGCGGAGTGGCTGGTGCCGCTGCTGAGGGCATAGAGCATACGGGTGGAGAACACGAGGCCGAAGGGCAGACCTTCGTAGCGGGCAGACAGGTCGGGGTAGTGGCGGTGGAACAGCGTGTTGCTGATGCACACCACGCCGATGCGCTCGCCAGCGTAGGAGAACGCCTTGGAGCCGCTGATGAGCAACATGTAATTGTCGGTGTAGCGGGCCACCGTGGGCTGGTAGGGCGGCTCGAACGGCACACTCAGGTCCTGACGGAAGTCCATGGCGAAGTAGGCCAAGTCCTCCATCACGACGGCATCGTACTGCGTGGCCAATTGGCCGATGGTCTGCAACTCGCTCTCTGTGAGGCAAATCCAAGCAGGGTTGTTGGGGTTGCTATAGACGATGGCACAGATGTTGCCCTTCGCCAGATAGCTCTCCAACTTGCCGCGAAGTTTGTCGCCGCGGTAGTCATAGACATCAAACGTTTCGTACTTCACGCCCTGCACCTGCAGCTGCATCTTCTGCACGGGGAAGCCCGGATCGATGAACAGCACCGTGTCCTTCCTCTTATCTGCCTGGGAACAGGTGAGGAACGAGGCAAACGTGCCTTGCATGGAACCGCTCACA
This sequence comes from Bacteroidaceae bacterium, assembly GCA_017455585.1. Classification (GTDB taxonomy): domain Bacteria; phylum Bacteroidota; class Bacteroidia; order Bacteroidales; family Bacteroidaceae; genus Physcousia. The sequence continues at coordinate 4,151 of JAFSZU010000030.1, forward strand.
GGCACACAGCCCTCGGCCGCAATATCCACATTGATGAATGCCTTCACAAAGCGCGAGGCCTGCTTCTTCAACTCGGGATAGCCCTGAATATCGGGGTAGGAGTGAGCGATGCCGTCTTGCAGAGCCTTGACCTGTGCATCCACGCCCACCTGTGCGGCGGGCAGACCGGGGATGCCCATCTCCATCTTGATAAACTCCACACCGCTCTGCCGCTCGGCCATGGCGGCCACCTGCTTCACTTCGCGGATGGTGGCTTTGGCGAAATCCTGAATGCCTAATTGAGCAATAAGCCCATCCACCAACTCCTTAGCTATGGGAGTAGCAGATGGGGCTGAATGACTATTTGCGTCCATTGTATCTATCTATTTAACACGATTTGGTTGCAAAGATAGACATTTACATGCAAGAAATCTCGTATTACTATTCTTTATCCCCTTCCCCCATCGCTTTTATTGATTTTTGTCAGTTGGATAACAGCACACACCCCTGCGAAAACGGGACATTATAAGTGACGTTATTTACGTCCACACATCATTCACTTCACGAGCGCACATCATTCACTTCACGAGCGCACGTAAACCGCTTCATGAGCGCATGTGAAGGCCTTCACGTCCGTTCGTTCTACGGCTCACTTATGGGGAAACTGTTTCACAGCTCTGAAACGCTTTTACCGGATGCTGTCATCCTTTGTGCGAATGAGGTCCATGAGATAGGACATGCGGATGTAGATGGCACCGTTGGCAGAGCGGCCGAAGGGGTCCTTCTTGCTGTTACTCCAGATGTCTGAAAGGCCGAAGTAATAGCGCCCTTCGAGCTGGAAATGACCGATGGCGGTAGAAAGTTCCAGCCCTGCGCCGCCGGTGATGCCATACTCAAAGCGGTTTTCCACGTCCTTGCCGTATTGCATATTCACGCTGTTGGGACGGGGCAGCCCGTTAAAGGGGCTGCTATAGTGCTCGGTCTGGGCGAGAAAAAAGTTCAGTTGGGGACCCGCAAGGATGAAGAACTGCAACCCTTTGCGCTCACGTCCCCAGGCCATGCGGGCAAAGACGGGGAGCTGCACATAGTGCATGTCACGGCTATAGGTGTCTGTGCTGTACTCTGGTTCAATATTCTCCTTCCATCCCAGATTGGCATAGTTCAGTTCTGCCTGCACGGCGCAAATGGCAGTGAAATAGCGTTCGCAGGTGTAGCGGGCCGTGAGACCCAGCGTCATGCCCGGTTTCCAGTCCTGCTTGATGCTGGGGCTGAAGTCCATGCGGTTCATCACATATCCGCCACTGACTCCCACCGCCAGATCCGAGCGGTATTCTCCCACCTGAGCCTTGGCGGGAAAAATGATAAACAGGAAAGATGAAATCAGAAATAAGAAATAGCGGTGTTGCATGTCGTTAATGGATCTCTACCTGTTGCGCGTAACAAGGTCGATGGTCTGTGCGGGCGAGTAGTGAATCAGTTCCACGAAAGTGTTGACAAAGCCATCGCTTTCTGCGAGACGCTCGAAGCGGAAGGGGTGCTGGAAAGGCATCGTCGGCACTTGTGAATGGCTATTTTCTATATTTCCGCCAAAAAGCGTGAGCCCGCGGAAGAAGTAAAAGCCGAGGTCAAAGCCCATCACCCCATAGCGCGGGAACGTCTGCTGCATGGGACGGTGGAACCACTTCAGGAACGACTGGTCCAGCGCCTGTGCCTCTGACGCGAGAGGATTACGATAGAACGTGGTATAGACGTAGGTGTCCTGCTCATAGAAGTCGGTCAGTAACTGCGAGGTGTATGTCTGCCAAGATGGATAGCCAAAGAGGCTCACACTGAGGTCTGTGTGCTCACGGCGATAGGCCTTGAGTCGAGGCAGGAAGGCATTGATGGCTTTCAGGCTGGAGGAGTTGAGGATGATCAAGTTCTTGCGCAAAGGGTTGAAAGCCTGATAGTAGGCCATCTCATCACCGGCAGCATTGAGTGTTCTCACGAAGATGCCTTTTTCTGTCATGGCATCCCGCAGGAGCTGGCCAAACGCCGCTCCCTCGTCGTTCTGCTCGTTGCAGTCCACCAGGATGATGTTGTGGTCTGGGAAGTGGTTCTGGATGAACCACACGGCCTGTTGCTGCACCGTATTGCGCGGTGCACTGGCCATGTAATAGAAGGGGTGCCCGGTGAGTTGTGTGGCCAGTGTGGAGAAGGGCGAGACCAGGCGCACACCGTGGATGTCGCAGTAGTCGGCCAGCGGCAGCTGCTGCGCCACATCCAAGGGACCGAACACCACATCCATCTGCCGCAGGGAATGCTCCATGAGCAGATGATCCATGTCATTCATGGAGCTACCGCTGTGCAGTGCCGTAATCTCCAAGTCCCAACCCGCGCGCTTCATGCTGTCTGCTGCCAGCAGCAGTCCCTGATAGAACTCCACCATCTTGGCACCACGGGGCGAATTCTCCTTCAGCGGCAGCACCACGGCTGCCCGCACGGGACGACTTTCCCCGTCCGCAGCCCGCAACGGAACTGTGCCAAGGAAGAACAGCTCCAGGAGAATAAGAAGTGTAATGAAGTTATATCTCAAAGTGAATACAGTTAGCACGAAACCCTAAACACATTAACACGTTAACATTCTCAACCCTCAACCGCTCACGCCTCGCGCTGACGGGTGCCCATGCGGGCCTCAACGACGTTGACCACGTAGTCGCCCAGCTTCTCGCACTCGTTGACGAGGTCCATGTAGATGGTGCCCACGGCGTAGGTGTATTCGTGGTTGTTCACGTCGATGATGTTCTGCTGCTTGAGCTGGTTGCGGTAGTTGTTGATCTCGTTCTCGGTGTTGAACGTGCGGTTGACGTCGAAGGCCTCCTTGCGACCCGTCATCAGCTGGTTCATGAGCGTGAGCGAGTTGTTGGTCAGTTCCATCATCTGGTGCAGATGTTGATACTGTGCCTCGTTGAAATGGTCTTCCTTGCCCTGGTACTTGCGGCTGATGGTGCGGGCCATGTTATAGCAGCTGTCGCCGATGCTCTCCAGCTCGGAAATCTCGCGCAGCATGGCGCGTATCTTGGCCTTGGTCTCGTCGGAGAGGTGGGCATCGCTGACCTGGTCGAGGTAGTTGGCAATCTCCAGCTCCATGTTGTCGGAGATGCTCTCGTACTTCTCAATGCGAGAGAAGAGTTTGTTGAACTCCTCGGCCTGGTTGTCCTTCTTCTTGCCGGTGGCGGTGGCAGAGAGCGTCAGCAGTTCACGCACCATGTGGAACATCCGCTGCATACGCTCGGAGAAGGACTCAATTTCCTTGTGCGCTTCCAAGACAGAGAGCTCGGGGGTCTTCATGATACCAGAGGTGATGAAGTGGAGCTTGAAATCCTCTTCCTCGTCCAGCTTCTTGGGCTTGATGACCCAGCAGACAAACTTCTCGATCTGCGGGATAAACCAGATGAGCAGCAGGGTGTTGCTGACGTTGAAGGCGGAGTGGAAAGTGGCCAGGGCCACACTGGCCTTGATGGCGAAGCCCGGAGCGTCGGGGGACATGGCAGGGTCAAAGCCGGAGAGGTTACACACCATGGCAAAGAAAGGCTTCAGCAGAATGAGTACCCAGCAGACACCCAGCACATTGGTGGTCATGTGGGCGAAGGCAGCCCGCCGAGCCTGCGTGTTGGCACTCAGGGCCACGATATTGGAAGTGATGGTGGTGCCGATGTTCTCTCCAAGAACGAGCATCACGCCCTGGTCGATATGCAGCACGCCGGTGGAGCAGAGCATCATCGTGATGGCCATGATGGCGGCAGAGGACTGCACGCAGAGTGTCAGGATGGTGCCCATGAACAGGAACAGGAGCGAGTTCCAGAACGTGGCCTCATTGAAGTTGGAGAAGAACGCACTGATGGCTTCGTTGGCCTCGGGATCCTGGACAAGCGAGAAGCCCGTTTCCTTCAGGGTTCCCAAACCCAGGAACAGGAAGGCCACACCGAAGAGGAAGTCGCCGACGATGCGGCGTTTCTTCATGTATATGAGGATGATTCCGATGAAGAATGCGGGATAGACAAAGTCCGTGATGTTGAATCCCATACCCAGCGACATGATCCACGCGGTGATGGTGGTGCCGATGTGGGCACCCATGATGACCGAGATGGCCTGTACCAGAGTGAGCAAACCCGCATTGACAAAGGACACGGTCATCAGCGTCGTGGCGGTGGAGGACTGCACGGCGGCGGTGACGAACATACCCGTCAGGGCTCCCGTGAAACGGTTTGTAGTCATCGCCCCGAGGACATGACGCAACTGTGGACCCGCCATTTTCTGCAGGGCTTCGCTCATGGCCTTCATACCGAACATGAGCAACGCCAGCGAGCCGAGGAGTTTGAAGATAATCCAAATCGACATGATGGTGATTTATTATTTACTATTTACTATTTACGATTTACTATTTCGATTATTGCGATGATTATTGCAATTTACCATTTTTCTATCGAAGGACACAAGGAGCCGCGTCTTCCGATGCACTATTCACGAAACTGTGTGCAAAAATACGGAAAAAAGGGCCTGGGGCAAAGGAAAATGATAATATTTCTTCGCTGAAAGGCTAAAAAAAATAAAAATATGTGTCAGTACAAGGTTATATCAACAAAAAGCAGTACTTTTGCCAAACGATTTGAAAAGAAATACGATTCAGTAGATGGCATCAGTCAATAAAGTGATTCTGCTGGGACATGTCGGCAAGGAACCGGAAGTCCGTTATGTTGACCAAGGCAAAGCTGTGGCACAACTTCGCATGGCCACCAGCGAACCGGGCTACACCCTGCAGAACGGCACGCAGGTGCCGGAACGGACAGAGTGGCACAATGTGATTCTGTGGCGACAGCTGGCTGAGTTTGTGGAGAAATATGTCCACACAGGCGACCTCATCTATGTAGAAGGGAAGATACAAACCCGCTCCTATGAGGACAAGCAGGGCATCACACGCTACATCACCGAGATTTGGGCAGATGAGCTGAAACTCTTCTCATCAAAGAAAGACACGGCAAATAATGGATGACTATCTCGCGCCCTTGACGGGCATCTTCAACGGTATCACTTTCCTCACTCCTTCTCCGGGAGCCTATATCGCATTAACGCTGGGGCTCCTGTTGTTGTTTTGTTCTGCATTCGTCAGCGGCAGTGAGATTGCTTTCTTTTCGCTCTCACCCGCAGATATGAATGAACTGGAGGAGGAGCGCACACCCACCGACCGCCGCATCAGGCAGTTGCTGGGACAATCCGAACGGCTGCTGGCCACGATCCTGTGCAGCAATAATTTTGTGAACGTGGCCATCATCATGCTGCTCACCTATTTCTTCCGCCAGTGGATTGACTTCGGATGGAATACGGTGCTGGAGTTCGTGGTCATGACGGTGGTGCTGACATTCCTGCTGTTGCTCTTCGGAGAGATCATGCCCAAGATTGCTTCTGCACAGAAGCCGCTGGCCATGGCACGTCTCTGCGCGCCGGCATATTCGGTGCTGGTGAAGGTGTGGTGGCCGGTGAGTTCGCTCCTGATGAAGTCCGGCAAGATCACCAATATGCTGAATCAGTCGCCCCAACAGCTCTCTGTCGATGACCTGGAACAAGCATTGGAACTGACAGACAAAAAGGATATTGCCGATGAGCAACAGATGCTGAAGGGCATCATACGCTTCGGCGGAGAAATGGCACGCGAGGTGATGACACCGCGAGTGGATATGGTGGACTTGGACGTGAAGACACCGTTCCCCGAGGTGATACAGTGCATCGTGGAGAACAACTACAGCCGCATCCCTGTCTATGCCGGCAACGAGGACCACATCACTGGCATCCTCTATATCAAGGACTTGCTGCCACACCTGAACAAACCCGCCTCGTTCCGCTGGCAGACGCTGGTGCGACCCGCCACCTTCGTGCCCGAAACCAAGATGATTGATGACCTCCTGCGTGACTTCCAGGCACAGAAAGTCCATATTGCCATTGTGGTGGATGAGTTCGGGGGCACGAGCGGCCTCGTGACGATGGAAGACATCATCGAGGAAATCGTGGGGGAAATCAATGATGAATATGATGAAGAAGAGCGCACCTACACCCGTCTGAACCAGAACACTTATATCTTCGAAGCCAAGACCCTGCTCTCCGACTTCCGCAAAATCATGCAGTTGGACGACGATGCGCTGGACGACGTGGCAGGGGATGCCGACACGCTGGCTGGATTGTTGCTGGAAATCAAAGGTGAGTTCCCGCAGGAACATGAGCGCATCCGCCATGGCCGCTTCACCTTTGAAATCATGGAGATGGATGAGCGCCGCATTGTCAAGATCAAGGTGATTGTCGGCAAGACAGAAAACACAGACTGATGCTTGTGCGTTTCTCGCGCGCGTACCTTTATATATTATATGCGTGGCACCATTTCCAGCAATCGTTCGATGAGCCGCGGTTTGCCATAATCATCCAGTTCTGTTTCCTGAACCCAAAGATAGTCTTCTGGCAATGAAGGCTTCATGCTGCTTTCAACAAAGTAGAAATCGGCAAACAGCACACGGTGTGTCAGCACATGTTTCACGTCCTTGCACAACAATTGGATGTCCTTCAACCCCTCCGGGATGAAGGGCACCAACTCCCACAGTCCTTGCCAGATGTCGCCTTCACCGCGGCGATGGATGGCCACCTGGCCTTGACAGCTGATGTAGAGGTAGGTGAGCCGTCGCTCCGTCACTTTTGTGTGATGGAGCTTGACAGGCAATGCCTCCACACGCCCTTCATGCAAAGCCACACAGGTTTCTGCCAACGGACATAGCAGACAGTGTGGGGACTGCGGCGTGCATTGCAGGGAGCCGAAATCCATCATCGCCTGATTGAAGGCACCGGGCTGATCGGCGGGAAGCAACGTCTGTGCCAGCTCTGTGAATGTCTGTTTTCCCGCAGTCGAATGGATGGGTGTGTCAATCCCGAAATGACGTGCCAGCACACGATAGACATTGCCATCTACGGCCGCAACAGGGAGGCCAAATGCCATGCTGCCCACGGCGGCAGCGGTGTACTCCCCAACCCCCTTGAGGCTGCGAATCCCTTCCAATGTCCGCGGGAACCCGCCCATCGCCACAATTTGTCTGGCTGCCGTGTGCAGGTTGCGGGCGCGGCTGTAGTATCCCAACCCTTGCCACAGGCGCAGGACCTCATCCTCGGAAGCAGCTGCCAGCTCCTCGACATGCGGGAACCGACGCATGAATCGCAACCAATAGTCGCGCCCCTGCTGCACTCGTGTCTGCTGTAAAATTATTTCGCTCAACCATATCCCGTATGCATCGTCTATCCCGCGCCACGGCAGTTCACGTGCATGGCGCTCATACCATGTTAATAAAGTGCTTGTAAATGTTGATTCCATGGTGCAAAGATAGCCTTTTCGGGTCATATATGGCACAAAAAGCACAAAGAAAACACTTTTCGAGAAAAAAAACGTGAAAAGATTTTCATAACTGCCTGAAAGTTCCTACATTTGCACGCTAAAACGCAAACATCTATCATTTTAACCCCTAAAAACAATAAAAAGCAAAATGACAAAAGCAGACATTGTCGCCGAAATCTCCAAGACAACCGGCGTTGACAAGACCACGGCCCTGACCGTGGTAGAAGCATTCATGGAACAAGTGAAGGCCGCCCTGGCAGCTGAAGAGAATGTGTATCTCCGTGGCTTCGGAAGCTTCATCCTGAAGACCCGCGCCCAGAAGACCGCCCGCAACATCACACAGAACACCACCATGATTATTCCCGAGCACAACATTCCCGCTTTCAAGCCCGCAAAGGTGTTCTTCAATGCTGTCAAAGGTGAATAATCATCATACCACCCATTTTTAGTTAACCCATAATTCCTTACGATTATGCCAAGCGGAAAGAAAAAGAAGAGACACAAGATGTCAACTCACAAGCGCAAGAAGAGACTGAGAAAGAACAGACATAAGAGCAAATAACGATCGCTTTGTCTGGCTCTCTTTGTCCCATGCGGCTTAGTGAGTCAAAACGAGGAACAAACAACCAGTCCAGTGATGCTTTGTCGGACTTTGTTTGTTCCTTGTTTACTGAAATGTTTATTTGTCCCGAACCATTTATCCGGAACCGATGACGGGCCACTGCAAGAGAACACAAGATGGCCCATAGTCAATCATCAAATCGTCAAATCAACCCATGACCTGTGAAGTTATTGTAGATGTGCAACCGAAGAAGATTGCCATTGCCCTCACTGAAGATAAACGCCTTGTCGAGTATCAGGAAGAGGAGCAATCTGCCAGCTTCAACGTCGGAAATATCTACATCGCCAAGGTGCGCAAGCTCATGCCGGGCTTGAACGCCTGTTTTGTCAATGTGGGGCATGAACGTGACGCTTTTCTGCATTATCTGGATTTGGGACCGCAATTCAATTCATTTGCCAAATACCTCAAACAAGTAGGCAGCGACAAGAAGCAGATCTACCCCATGGAGAAGGCTGCCATCCAGCCCGAACTGCCCAAAGAAGGCAGCGTGCAGAACCCGCTCCAGCTGGGGCAGGAGCTGCTGGTGCAGATTGTCAAGGAACCCATCTCCACCAAGGGGCCACGCCTCACCTGCGACATCACCTTCCCCGGACGTTTCCTCGTGCTCGTGCCTTTCACAGAGAAAGTCAGCGTTTCCTCCAAAATCAAGTCGGGAGCCGAGCGCGCTCGCCTCAAACAGCTCATACAGAGCATCAAGCCCAAGAACTTCGGCGTCATTGTGCGCACCGTGGCAGAGGGCAAGAGCGTCCGCGAACTCGACCAGGAGCTCATGATCCTGACCAAGCGATGGGAGGACACCATCCGGCGTGCACACGCCGCCAAGGAAATGCCCACGCTGTGCTATGAGGAAACCAGCCGCACCGTGGCTCTGCTGCGCGACCTCTTCAATCCCACCTACGAGAACATCTACATCAACGACCCACGCATCTTTGATGAGGTCAAGGACTACGTCCGCCTCATTGCACCCGAGATGCAGGAGATTGTCAAATTATACAAGGGCAAACTGCCGATCTTCGATAATTTCGATGTCACACGGCAGATCAAGACATCCTTCGGCAAGACAGTATCCTACAAACACGGTGCCTATCTCATCATTGAGCACACAGAAGCACTGCACGTCGTCGATGTCAACAGCGGCAACCGCGCAAAGAACGAGGAAGGGCAGGAGGCCAACGCGCTGGAAGTCAATCTGGGAGCCGCCGACGAGCTGGCCCGCCAGCTGCGACTGCGCGATATGGGAGGCATCATTGTGGTAGATTTCATCGACATGACGCTTGCCGAAGACCGGCAGAAACTCTATGAGCGCATGTGCGAGAACATGAAGCGCGACCGCGCACGCCACAACATCCTGCCCCTGAGCAAGTTCGGACTCATGCAGATTACCCGCCAGCGCACACGGCCCGTCATGGAGGTGCACGTCGATGAGACCTGCCCCACCTGCATGGGCAAGGGCACCATCAAGTCCAGCTTCCTGTTCACGGATGTGCTGGAGCAGAAGATTGACCAGTTGGTCAACCAGTTGAAGATACGCTCCTTCACACTGCATGTCCATCCTTACGTGGCAGCCTACATCAATCAAGGCCTCATCTCGCTGAAGCTGCGATGGCAAATGAAATACGGTCTCGGCGTCCGTATCATCCCCAACCAACGACTCGCCTTCCTGCAATACGAGTTCTACGCCCCCAACGGCGAGGAAATCGACATGAAAACCCAGGAAGACATGAAGTAACCCCCCTAAAGAGACCGCAACCCCGTGTTGGTTGCGGTCTTTTTTTTGACCTGCTCCACTTCGCCGCGCCAAGTCTGCAATAATGAGTCCACTTGAAAAAGTCCCAAAGGGACGAAAAGACCACAGGGAGGGGTGAAGCCCCTTCTTGTGAATCAAGTCGTTAAGGGACGAACCCCGAAGGGGCGACAGGTCAATTGTGACTTTTTCAAGTGAACTCAATGATGTTTTTTGCGCCGTGGGCTCAGAAACTCGGCTCGGCTTCGCCTCGCTGATAGGTTGTCCAGCCGTCGTTGTCCTGCCAGTAGCCGGCAAAACGCAGTGTGGTGGCATCGGCATCATCGAAAAGGGCACGTGTGCTGTAAGGCATATAGGTCACGATGTCCGTTTCGTCGTAATCGCCATACAGGAACAGGCGGTTTTCGCCCACGCCCTTCTCGTTGCGTTCCCATATCAGCGCCCACGTCCCCGCGAAATGACCGTTTGGCTGCGAAAGGTTCTCCCAGTCGGTGTACTGCTCCTGTCCTTCAATGGTGACAAGCTGGCGCGTCTGCCACTTGCGCAGTCCTTTGAGCGTTCCGTCGGCGTTGAATGTCAGCTGCTCGAAAACGCGCTGCCTATCACCGATGTTCTCGTAGTGCCACGTGCCTACGATGAACGGCGTGTATTGCGCCCGCAGTTGCTCCATCTTTTCGTGCGCCTCCGGGTCTGCCCATTCGGGTTCGTCGCTGCCGCAAGAGGCGAGGGTCGTGGCGACGAGGGCGAGCAGTGCGGTGATGATGATTTTATTCTTCATGTTCATTTACTTGTACGATTTGTGTAGCATAATTACCACCCTGTTACTTTTCCTCATCAGGAAGCTGGAGGGCATCGGCGTCTTGGCTTTCTATCGGTCTGATGTAGTCAGAGGCCCGCTCTGAAGAGATGACGGTGCGACCCAGTTGGCGCTCCAGATCATCGCGGGTGTTCTTGGCTATCTGACCGCCGGCCTGTGCTGACTGCCGGCTCTCCTTCATGCCTTGAGTCTTGCGCTGGCGGGCTATTTCCGTGGTGGCGACTTCGGCGAGGGTATTATTGAGTGCCAACTCCACATTGGTCATATTATCGCGCAGATTCTCTTTCGTCAGGCCCTTGTGACGTTTGTACTCGCCCGTGGTCATGCCGCTCCAGGCCTTGGTGAGCACATTGGTGAGGATGGCGAAGTCCTTGGGCTCATGGATGCCGGAGCGATGCCACTCGTCGGTCAGTTCCTTGCGCATCTCAATGGAGCGCATGCGCTCGTTAATCCAACGGTCGCTGTAGCCCTGACGGCGGTAGTCCTCAACGGCCATCTGGAACGTCAGTTCCGGGTCAATCATCTGGTCGATGCGCTGTGCGCCAACCTCTGCCAGCCATTTCTTTACAGGTTCGGCCTTCTTCGAGGGGATGGACTGGATGAGGCGGAAAATCTGCTCTAAGTCAGCCACATCCGTCAGACGATTCTTGCCGTCGGCGGCGGGTAATTTCAACTGGTAACAATTTGTTACCGTTTCATTCCCCTCTTTTAATAGCCTGCCTTTCAGCACCTTCCAGTATTTACGTGCTGTTTGGTAATCGGCACTCTCGGTTAACACCTGCACTATATCCACTACGGCGAAATAGTACTTTTCCTGTTCTTCGTCCCAAACGAAGCGCACTTTCTTTCCTTCAAAGAGTTGTATGGCAAAATTGGCCTCCGGCCTTTCTCCTTCTTGCAAGGCATTGCTCGTGCGAGCATGGCACTGCTCTTGATTCGTTCGTAGGTTCTCGTTCATGTTGCTATTTTTTTCAGATTTGTGGGTGCAAATTTCCAACAAATATCCGGGATTATATTAAGCCAGTCGAGAAATAATTGAAACTGATTGTCCCGAATAGTTATCACGTCCGCACGTAATGGCCAGCACGTCCGCACGTAAAGGCCAGCACGTCCGCACGTTCTGCGGCTCACATCCGCGTGTAGAAGTCAACACACCCGCGTTTGATGGGTTAATACTCGGATGTCTTGCCACTTAATAGGGTTTCAGCAAGGCGTATGTCTCTACCTTTTTAAAGCTATCCCCTACCTTTTAAAGCTATCCCCTACCTTTTTAGGCTTATCAACTACCTATA
>JAFSZU010000005.1 GCA_017455585.1 Bacteroidaceae bacterium
ATAGTGACTCACAAAAGAAGGAAGAACAAAAGTTGTAAACATCAACAGATAAAACGATGAATACAAGAACTCTAACAAACCTTTTACTGATTATTCTACTAACACTGTCTGTCAGTAGGACACGTGCCGACGAGGGCATGTGGCTGCTGGGCCGTACCGACCCGAAGGCGATGGCGGTGGCGCGGCAGTTGGGACTGCAACTGACAGATGCAGAGCTGTATGGCGAGGACGGCACCAGCCTGAAGGACTGCGTGGTGGATTTCGGCGACTACTGCTCGGGCGTCATCGTGTCGCAGGACGGTCTGCTGTTCACCAACCACCACTGCGGCTACCGCGCCATCCAGCAACTCTCCACCACCGAGGACGACATCCTCGGCAACGGTTTCGTGGCACGCAGCCATGAGGAAGAGCGTCCCGTGGAGGGACTTTACGTGAAAATCTGGCAGAAGACCGTGAACATCACCGACAACGTGAATGCCCGGCTGAGAGAAATATATGACGACCCTGCCAAGGGCAAGAAACTGGGCAAACAACGCGAGGCTGTGCTCTATAATGAGAACATAGGTCAGATTCTGATGTCCTATGCACGTGCAGCAGAGCAGAAAGCCAAGCAGGATGGCCAGCAAGGCATCGTCTGCGAGGCCAAGGCATTCTACGGCGGGTCTCAATATCTGCTGAGTTACTACCGCCAGTATAACGATGTACGGCTGGTGTTCACCGTGCCCCAGAGCCTCGGCAAGTTCGGCGGCGACACCGACAACTGGATGTGGCCGCGCCAGACGGCAGACTTCAGCGTCTTCCGCATTTATGCCGACTCCATCGGTCAACCCGCTCAATACAGTGAGAGCAACGTCCCCCTGCACCCGACGCGCTGGGCGCGCATCAGCCTCGACGGCTTCGACCAGGGCAGCTACTGCATGACCATCGGTTACCCCGGCAGCACCAGCCGCTATCTGAGCAGCTACGGCATTGACGAGCGCGTGAACGTCACCAATATCCCCATGATTCAGGTGCGCGGCAAGAAGCAGGATGTGTGGCAGCGGTGGATGCGCCAGGACCGCAGCGTGGGCATCAAATATGCCTCCAAGTATGCCAGCTCCAGCAACTACTGGAAGAACTCGCAGGGCATGAACGAGGCCGTGGAGCGGCTGGGCATTATCCGCCAGAAGGAGCAGCGCGAGCAGGACGTGCGCCGTTGGTTCTCAGCAGACAAGGCGCACAAGGCGCGCTTCTCCCGCATGTTCCCCACACTGAAGAAGGCCTATAAGGCCCGCCACAACGCCCGCTACGCCAGCGGCTTCTGCAACGAGACCTTCAATCGTGGCATAGAAATCGTGGGGCTGGCAGAACTGGCCGGACGCTATTTCAAAGCCGGCAACGATGCACAGAGAAACAGCATCAACGAGAGGATGCAGTCTCTCTACAAGGACTATGACCCCAGAGTGGACGAAGAGGTGATGGCTGTACTGCTGGAAAACTATGCCCAACAAGTGGGCAAACGCTTCCTGCCTCGCTTCTATCAGGATATTCAGAAGAAGTTCGGCGGCGACTACAAACGCTATGCTCACTATGTCTTTGAGAATTCACTCCTCGTTTCCGCAGAGAAATGGGAGCAGTTGCGAAATCAGAAAGTGTCGGTAGTCAACACCTCAGACAAGCAGTTGGCAGAGAAAATGGGCAGCGAGACGCGCCTGGATAAGACCCAACTGTATAAGGATCCGGCCAATGTGATTGCATACGAGGTCGGAAGGATGGTTGCTTCGCAGATCAGGAAACCACTGCAGGAGACAAGCGCTGTGATCAGGCACAACGAGGACTTGCTGACACAGGCCGTACTGGAGATGGAACAGGACCAGCCGCACTACAGCGATGCCAACTTCACACAACGCATGAGCTTCGGCATCGTCAGCGACTACACCAACGCCGGCACGCACCATGACTTCCTCACCACCATGCCGTCGCTCATCGCCAAGATAGAGAACGAGCGCGACAACCCTGACTATCAGATGCAGACCGACATCCTCGCCCTCTTGAAAAGCGGCGACTATGGCCGCTACATCGACAAGCGCACACGCCAGCTGCCCCTCTGCTTCCTCACCACCAACGACATCACGGGCGGCAACAGCGGCAGCCCCATGTTCAACGGTCGTGGCGAGCTCATTGGCCTAGCCTTTGACGGCAACTGGGATGCCCTCTCCAGCGACATCAGCTTCGATGCCAGCCTCACACGCTGCATAGGCGTGGATATCCGCTTCGTCCTCTGGCTCATGGACAAATGGGGACACGCCGGGCACCTTATCAGCGAAATAAATCCCAAGTAAGAATGCATCCGTTAGCACAATTCAAGTACTGCCCCAAGTGCGGGTCGCCCCGCTTCGTGGAGCACAACCAGAAGTCCAAGCACTGCGAGGCGTGCGGCTTCACCTATTACTTCAACCCCTCTGCCGCCACCGTGGCTCTCATCGAGCGGGAAGACGGGCGGTGGCTTTGTGTGCGGCGTGCCAAGGATCCCGCCAAGGGCACCCTCGACCTGCCTGGCGGCTTCTCGGATATGTTTGAGACCAGTGAAGAGGGTGTGGTTCGTGAGGTAAAGGAGGAAACGGGCTTGGATGTCGATAGCGTGGAGTTCCTGTTCTCCATCCCCAACCAGTATGAATACTCTGGTTTTCTGGTACACACCATAGACATGTTCTACCGCTGTCACGTCCGCACCACCGAGGGTGCCCGTGCCGCCGACGATGCCGGGGAAGTCCTCTGGCTGCGTCCCGAGGAACTGCACCCCGAGGACTTCGGCCTTCGTAGCATCCGTCGTGGTGTGGAGCGATTGCTCAATAATCTGTAACCCATGTAATATCTCATGAATAGACTCATGAACCGACACACACATTTCTTGCTGGCCGTGCTGACAGGCATGGCATTGTGGATGGAAACACTATCCACGGCGGCACAACCCGCCCAGACACCTGAGAACCGATTGATTGCCCTGCGTCACCAGATGGAGAGCGCAACCACCGCCAAGGAGCAGCAACAACTCCTCTCACAGATGGCAGAGACGGGAACCTTTGTGGCCATGACCACGATGGCTTCCTGTCTGGATCACCGCGAACTGCAGAAGACAGCGGCTCGTGGCGTGGCTGCCATCGCCCTGGCTCATCCCGAATTTGACGGCCACCTCACACGCCACTTGCTGGCCAGGTGCCTGCCACTGGTGGGCGGCGCACAGCGCAAGGCCATCCTCGCCGTCTTGGCCAAGGAACCCGTGGAGGGCTACGTCAGCCACTTCAACGGGCGTGACCTCACGGGCTGGAAAGGACTGGTGGAGAACCCCATTGTCCGCCGCGAAAAGATGACACAGCAACAATTAGAGGAAGCCCAGGTGGCAGCCGACCAACGGATGCGCGCCGACTGGAAGGTGGAGGACGGGCTGCTGGCCTACGTGGGAACGGGTTATGACAACATCTGCACCGTGGAGCAGTACGGCGACTTCGAAATGCTGGTGGACTGGCGTCTGGATCCCAATGGCAAGGAGCCGGATGCCGGCATCTACTTGCGCGGCACGCCGCAGGTGCAGATCTGGGACATCGCCCGTGTCAACGTGGGTGCACAGGTGGGTTCGGGCGGCCTCTACAACAACCAGAAGAACAAGTCCATCCCCCTCTGTGTGGCAGACAACCCGCTGGGCGAGTGGAACTCTTTCTACATCAAAATGACGGGCGAGCGCGTGACCGTGCGTCTGAACGGTGTCCTCGTAGTTGATAACATCCCCTTGGAGAACTACTGGGACCGCTCCCGTCCCATCTTCCCCGTGGAGCAGATAGAGTTGCAGGCCCACGGCAGCAAAGTCTATTACCGCGACATCTATATCAAGCGGCTGTAGCTATTCCACTTTCAGCCCCACCTCGGTGATGCCCGTTACCTCTTGGGGCGACATGATGTGGTAGATGAGGAAGATGTTCTGCCGGGTGGTGTCAAGTCGTGTGGCGGTGACCACTGTCTCGCGGTCATGCAGGACCACACCTCGTGTCTGCCAGCGACCGCGGTCGTTGGCCAGATGCACGTGGACGGTGTCGCGGGAAGGGGTGGGCTGGCGCTGTTCCACCACGAGATAAAGGTCTTGATAACGAAACTCTTGGTTGAAGCGCACGCCGAGGCTGAGGGTGTGAAGCCGGCCTGAGAGAGCCGGTGGCAGCTCATAGCACAAGGTGTCTGTCACGCTCCAGCCTACGGGATTCACTGCCTCGTAATGGTGATAGAGTGTGCGGGGGCGGCAGGAAGACAGCAGACACAAGCACAGGATACAAAGGATCTGCCAACAGCGTGAACGGTAAATATTATTCAATTATCGATTATCAATTAAGTAATTACTCAATATGAGTTTCTCATATAAAGCACAGATTACACGGATTAAACAGATTGCATGTCCTTTGGTTATGATATTTTTATCTGATATTTCCCAGATTTTTGAGCAGCACGCTGCGCAAGTGCTGAGTGTTTTCTTTCGAAAACAGCATAGCGTTTCGCTCGATAATCTGTGCGCTCGGCTCGAAGAGACGCTTCACACTTGAAGAAATGATAAACAAAATTGATGATTGGAAGCACTGAAAGAATCCGTGTAATCTGTGTTATCTGTGGTGAAAACAAGACATCCCGTAGTTTTGCTTTCAATTCACCCCTTCTTCACCGTTAGCAGCGGGCTTCTTCTTCTTTTTCTTCTTTTTCTTGGTGCGGTCGAAGCGGGTGAGGTCCTCCTGCGTGGCCAGGTCAACGGGTCGGGCGGGCTGGGCCGGTGCAGTGTCATCCAGTGCATCGGGCTTGCGCCCTTCCTTGTTCATGGCAATGATTTCCAGCGCGCGCTTGGCCGTGATGGTGGTCAGGTTGGCTGCCGTGCGGCGGTCGGTGCTGTAGGTGATCATGTTGGAGAGGATGTCGGCCTTGAAGTAGTACCACGTGCCGTCGATGGTTTCCAGCTGCACCTCGCGGCTGGGCATCCTGCGTGAGGCCTCCACATACTGGTCCACCTCGAAGTTCATGCAGCACTTGAGCTTGGCACACTGTCCGGCCAGCTTCTGCGGATTGGGTGAGAGGTCCTGGAAGCGTGCGGCGGTGGTGCCCACACTGACGAAGTTCTTCATCCACGTGGTGCAGCAGAGCTCGCGGCCGCAGGGCCCGAAGCCGCCGATGCGCCCTGCCTCCTGGCGGGCACCGATCTGCTTCATCTCGATGCGCACATGGAACGCCTCGGCCAGCACCTTGATGAGCTGGCGGAAATCCACGCGCCCGTCGGCGATGTAGTAGAAGATGGCTTTCAGGCCGTCGCCCTGATACTCCACGTCGCCAATCTTCATCTCCAGCCCCAAGTCCTTGGCTATCTGGCGGCTGCGTATCATGGTGTCGTGCTCGCGCGCCTTGGCTTCCTCATACTTCTCCATATCCACGGGTCGTGCCTTGCGATAGACGCGCTTAATGTCGTCGGGATTCTTGGGCGGTGTGCGCTTCATCTGCAGCAACACGAGCTTGCCGGTGAGGGTGACGGTGCCGATGTCATGTCCGGGCGAAGCCTCCACGGCCACGATGTCGCCTTTCTCCAGTGGCAGACGGTATGTGTTGTGGTAGAAACCCTTGCGGGTATTCTTGAACTGCACCTCCACCAGGTCGGTGGTGTCGGCGTTGCCGGGGATGTCTGCCAGGTAGTCATAGACATTGAGCTGGCAGCTCTGCTTGGGGCAGCCGCGGAAACTGAGGCCGCGGTTGCCGTTGAAGCTGGGAAGGGAGGCATCATTGCCTTGATTATATAGTATTTCTTCCATGAGTTCTTAATAATATGAATGAATGTTGTGGGTTTCCTATGAGGCATTATGCCGGATGAAGCCGACGGGGCGGCGTGGCTTATCCTCAGTGCGACGCGAGACACTTAATTCCGCCAATGCCTGATTGATGGCTGTCAGTTGAGCCTGAGTGTCTTCATTGATGTCATTTTGGTCAGAGAGGATGTCATTGATTTCCGAACGCAGGTTCTTTATCTCCATTTCCAACTCCGATAATTTCATTGGAATTGCAGATTGTAATAACAAGCTACGCATGGCAACAAAGGCACGCGTGATTTTGATGCTTGCTTCAATCGCGACTTCGCTTCTTAATACGCTGGATAGCATGAGAATGCCATGTTCTGTAAATGCAAAAGGCAAGGCGGACTTAGGTCGTTTGGAACGGGATGTCATCACAAATTGTGATGAGATGACCGCCCATTCACCATCCGTCAATTGAAACATAAAGTCCTCTGGGAAACGCTCAATGTTGCGCTTCACGGCTTGGTTGAGGGCGCGGGTTTCAACCTGGTATAATTGTGCCAGGTCGCTGTCCAGCATCACTTGCTGTCCGCGAACCTCGTAAATCATGTTTTGTATGACTTGTAGCTCGTTCATATTTTATTTCTGCATGATCAGCACAATCATCTTGAGTGCCAGGTCAAAGAAGACCATGCGGGCGTTGACGTTCTGGGCGATGTCCCTTTCTGCCGTGGCCAGCTCCTCGGTGATGGGTATGACATTGCGCTCGTTGATGAAGCGTGCGAAGTTGCGGCTGAAGGCGGCCTCGTCCTCGCTCTGCTGATTGAGTTCCGCGAGGCGGAAGTTATAGACAAAGTTCTCACGCACCTGCCGTTGGCAGAACTGCAGGAAGTGCTTCTGCGGCTCGCGGCCCATGGCGGCCAGCTGATCGGCCCACTCGCGCATGTCCTTGACCTTGCGCTGATAGGCCAGGCGCATGAGCATGATGAAGAGATCCAGGAACTGACGCTCGTTCCGCGGCGGGTGCGCCTGACGATATTCCTCGGGTGAGAGTGGCGGCACGAGGATGCGCTGTGTGCGGCTGAGAATGGTTCCCAGCACCAGGTCGGGTTCCTCGGACACCATGAGGAAATGTGTGCCTACGGGCGGTTCCTCGAAGAGTTTCAACAGCTTGTTGGCCGTCTCCTGGTTCATTTTCTCGGGCAGCCACACCACCATCACCTTCCGTCCGCCCTGGTTACTCTTCAGAGCCAGCTTGCGCTGGATGTTGTCGGCCTCGGCCACGTAGTAGGTGGCCTGTTGGTTGGCGGCACCCATGTCTTCCAGCCAGTCGTTGAGGTCGAAGTAGGGACTCTCCAGTACGCGCGCGCGCCATTCCTTTATATAATAGTCGCTCAGGGCGTCCTTGGCATCCTTGATCCTGGTGCCTCTCACGATGGGGAAGGTGAAGTGCAGGTCTGGGTGCTCCAGCTTGGCTGCCATGCGGCACGACGTGCACTCGTCGCACGCCGATCCGTCCTCCCGCGGGTGCTGACAGAGCAACGTCTGGGCAAAGGCCACCGCCAGTGCCAGCTTGCCTGAACCCGCAGGGCCGCACAGCATCAGCGCGTGCGGCACACGGTCTGCCGAGAGGTCAGCAAGCAGACGATTCCATGTGGCAGTTTGCCCTATCAGCATATTCATTCAGAACAGTATTTCGCGTTTTGCGGGGTCAAAGATACAATATATTTCCGGAAATGACCCCTATCTTTCTGAATAAATTATATTCTTTAACACAAATAGCCACCAAAGAGGCAATGGATCCGGAAACGCACCGCTAATAGACGGCTGCAGCTATTTGGCGGATGCTATCTACTGCGGAGAGTGTGTAGAAGTGGAGATGGGTGACACCGTGGGCGATGAGGTCGCGGCATTGGCTGATGCCCCATTCGATGCCAATCTGCTTCACTTCTGCATCGGTCTTGCAGCGGCGCAGTTCCTCGCTGAGGGCGAAGGGCAGGTCACAGCGGAAGGTCTTGGGCACGGTGGAGAGCTGTGTGAGCTTGGCAAGGGGTTTGAGACCCGGAATGATGGGGATGGTGACTCCCGCCTCGCGTGCGCGGCGGAGGAAGCTGTAGAACTTCTCGTTGTCATAGAACAACTGCGTGATGGCCACCTTGGCACCGCGGCGCTGTTTCTCCAGCAGGACAAGGATGTCGCTCTCGATGTTCGGGGCCTCCTCGTGCTTCTCGGGGTAGGCGGCCACGCCGAACTCAAAGGGCACGCCCTTGACCTTCATGGCCGTGCCGTCGGCAAAGAAGCCGTCGTTGAAGCGGTTCACCTGGTCGATGAGTTCCAGCGCGTGGGTGTAGCCGCCGGGGGTGGGCTGGTACATGGACTCTTCCCTGGCCTTGTCGCCGCGCAGGAGGAAGACATCATTGATGCCCAGAAACTGCAGGTCCAGCAGCGCATACTCGATATCCTGCATGGTGCTGCCGGAGCACACCAGATGCGGGATGACGGGTATGCCCCACCGCTGCTGGATGGCGGCGGCAATGGCGATGGTGCCGGGCCGGCGGCGCACGCGCTGCCGCTCGACGAGTCCGCCCTCCACCTCGCGATAGACATACTCGGCGCGATGTGTGGTGATGTTGATGTGGCGGGGCTGGAAGGGCGCCAGCGTCTCTATGGTCTTGAAGATCGTCTCCGTGCCGGTGCCCTTCAGGGGCGGCAGCACCTCAAAGCTGAAGCCCACATCGGCCGTCTCTGGGAGCGCCGATGCGGGCTGTGGTGTATAGAGCTGTCCTAACATTTTTATTCAGTTCCAGGTTTCAACAACGGAAGAAAAGGAAAAAAGCGGAAAGAGCGGAAATGCTTCCGTGCATTTCAGATGATTTCCGTGTTTTCCGTTGTTTCAACTTTCAATTTTTAACTTTCAGGGCATCACTTGGCTGTGAAGCTGGTGAAGCTGTTGGTGCCGGTGGCTGAGCTGCCGATATAGAGTCCGTGCCATGCGGTGGTGGCATCGGTGGGCGCCGTGGTGGAATACTTGATGGTGTAGCTGCTGCCCGATGTCATGCCCTTGGCGGTGATGAGTGCCAGGGTGCTGCTGACGGCAGCCTGGAAGCTGTAGGTCACGAGGTTATTGCCCGATGCATCGGCCAGCGTGTAGTAGCGGCCTGTGCTGTAGCTGAGGCTGGAGGTGATGAAAGCGTAGCCCTGCTTGACACCGCTGATGGTGTTGCCGCTGGAGCTGCCTCCCCAGCCGCCACCACCGCCTTGGCTGCCGCCCGCGCTGATGCCGATGCCCGTGCCGGTGATCTGGATGTAGCTGTTGTTGTCGCAGTCCAGACCCTCCTCGGGGCTGCCCTTGGAGGTGTAGGCAAAGACGGCTCCGTTGCCGATGGTGATGGCACCCGAGCGGCCGTAGTTGCTATCCACGGCATCGTTGCCGTTGCTGTAGCAGACGGTGGCACCGCCGTTGAAGTAGATGGCTCCGCTGCAGTTGATGCAGTCATCGTAGCAGAAGAAGTAGTGCTTGCCGCCCTGAATGTCTATGGTGGTCTTGGACTCCAGACCCTCGGCACCGTTGGTCTTGGTGCTGACCTCGGTGGTGCCGCCGTAGAGGGTGGCTTTGCCCTGCACCTTGATGGCCTTGGCGCTGCTGCCGCCGGACTGCTGGCCACCCCATCCGCCACCGCCGCTGCCACCGAGCGAGCTGCCGCTGGTGGAGACGATGAGCGTGGGGCCGTTGCCGTCGGCGGTGCCCTGGGTATAGGTGCCGGCACTCTTGATGCCCTTGCCGCCCGTGCCGCTCATGGTGATGGTGATGGTGCCGGCGTTGAGGGCGATGCTCTCGTCGGCCTTCAGCCCCTTGCTGGTGTAGGTGTCGCTGCTGCCCTGCTGTCCGGCTCCGGTGCCTGTGACGGTGAGTATGCCGCCGTTGGTGACGATGTTGTCTGCCGAGATGCCGCGCGAGGCTGCGCCGGAAGCGGTGATGGAGAGCGAACCGTCATTGAGTGTGAAGTCATCGCACTTGATGCCGCTGCTGTAGTTGGCATCGCCGGAGATGACCTGCATGGCGCCGCTGGGCTTGAGGGTGAAGTTGCCACCGCCGATGGTGACGTTCTTCTTGCTCTTGATGCTCTTGCTCATGCTGCCGCTGTTGGCCACGGTGATGGTGCCGCCGTTGATGGTAATGTCCTTGTCGGCCTTGATGCCGATGGCGTTGTAGGCGGTGCCGTTGTCCTCGCTGACATCGGTGCCGCCACCGTAAGTGTTGGTGACGTTGGTGAGCGAGTAGATGCGTGTGGAGCCGCTGGTCTGATAGCTGTTGCTGACGCTGTAGTAGATGTCAGAGCCGGAGGTGGGAGCCGAGAAAGTGGCTGTGCGGGGCGTGTAGGTGCCGCCGCGACCGCTGGTGCGAGCGTCGGCCTGGATGTAGTAGGTCAGGCTACTGTCGGTGTCCTTGAAGTCATAGTAGTAGAAGGTGACGGTCTGGTAGCCAGAGGATTTGGTGACCGTCTTGGTGAGCGCTGCCACCTTGGTGCCGTCGCTGGTGTAGAGGACGGGGTTGGTCCATGAGGAGCTGCCACCGCCGCCGGGTCCCATGCCTCCGCTGGTGGTGAGGCTGATGTATAGCATGTATGATGCCTCGTCGTCATCGCCGCTGCCGCCACCCGTGGTCTCGGCGGTGCCGCCTGTGCCGTTGGCCTTGATGTCAATGACGGTGGTGGCGGTGCTCTCGTCGATGGTGAGGGTGCCCTCGGCACTCAGTCCCTTGCCGCCGGCAGCTGTGTTGGTGATGTTGACGGTGCCGCCCGTGATGGCGATGTTGCCGTCGCTCTTCACGCTGGTGGGATAGCTGATGTCGCTGCCATCGACCAGAATCTTGCCCTCGGTCTGCGTGACGGTGAGCGTGCCGCCCTGGATGCTGATGTCGCCGTCGGCCTTGATGCCCTTGGCGGCGTCGGCGGTGGCGGTGATGGTCAGGGTGCCGTCCACGAGGGTGAACGCGCCGGTGTCCTCGGCTTCGCGGTCGGTCTCGTCCTTATAGGAGACCTGAATGCCGTCGTCGCCCACGCCGGAGATGGTGAGCGCGCCGCTCTCCTGGAGGAAGTACTGGTTGCAGTTCACGCCGTCCTTGGCAGCCTCCAGCACGTTGATGGTGCAGTTCTTCATCTCCATGTACTCCTTGGCAAAGATGCCATGACCGGCCTTGCCATAGACGTTGAGGGTACCCTTGCCCTTGAATTCGGCGTGGCCTTTCACATAGAGACAGGCCTTCTGCGAGCCGTCGGCACCGTCGGTCAGCGTGTTCTCGGTGCCGTTCTTGACGCTGATGGTCACCTTCTTGCCGTCCTGGATGTTGAGGGCAGCCCCTGTGGGGTTGGTGAGGGTGAGGCCGCGCAGCTCCAGGGTTGCCTTGTAGGAACCCTCCAGCGTGAAGGAGCCATTGGTACTGCTGCCCGCGAGGCTGTAGGTGATCTCACCGCAGGTGTCATCACCGACCTCATTGCTCTGAAGGAGCGTCACGTGTGCGCCGTTGACGGCGGGCGTGATGTAGCGGGCGATGGCACCGTGCATCTTCACCGTGGCGGCCTCACCGTCGTAGGCCACAGAGACGGTGGCCGCTTCCACCTCGCTCTGATCCACATACATGCGGCTGACCTCGCTCAGGTCATACACCTTATTTAATATCGTAACGGTGACGCCGTCGGCATAGACCATCTCTCCGGCCTCGGCGGCAGGGATCTGATAGGTGACGCTGCCCACCTCCACGTTCAGCGTCTGCGCCATAGCGGCCACCACGGCCACCACGGCAAGGAGTGTTGACAGGAAGCGTTTCATTTCACCAGAATCTTAGAGGTTGAACCATCGGCCTTGCGCACCAGAATCAATTTACCATTAGACCATTTACCATTAGACCATTTACCATTTACCATTTGGCGCCCGGTCAGGTCAAAAGCTGTGCCTGCCAATTGTGAATTGTGAATTGTGAATTGTGCATTCTCACAAATACCGCTTTCCACGCCGTCCTTGGTCTGTGAGAACTGCATGGAAGCCAGGTCTGTGAGGGTGAACGCGGCCTCGCCAGCGGCGTTCCTGGCCACCAGCTGTCCGCCGCTGAAGGTCATCTCCAGCTGCTCCACCGCCACCGCCGTCTGGGTGCCGTCGCTGCGGGTCAGTATCAGATAGGGATACGTCTCATCAGCCCACACGGCCACTGTCTGCAGGGCCAAAAGAGCCAGAAAGAATACATGTTTCATCATGACAGGGGATTTAAAACAGCCGCAAAAGTACACAATAATTGTGTCATGACAGACAACCCACCACCTGCTGTTACAATAATTTCACACGAAAATAACACTATTTAGGATAACACGGCACAACGAAGGGGGACATATCTTCTTGCATACTCACCCACACTAGGATGATTTTCCATATCTGCTGGATGGCATTTCCGTGTCCGCTGGATGCCATTTCCGTGTCCGCTGGATGGCATTTCCGTGTCCGCTGGATGGCATTTCCGTGTCTTCTGCGGTGGAGGCGGGCGGGTGAGTTGCTTGCTGAATCATGATGCAGCAATTGCACGATGATGATGCAGCAATTGCTTGATGATGATGCAGCAAAGAAAAAGCCCGGACGTGCCGGGCTTGATAGATGGTTGACGCAGTTCACTCGCCCGTCCTGTAGAGGTGGGAGAAGTGCTTGTCATAGAGGGCGGAGAGGCCGAGGCGGTTGTCAATGGCCTCGCCCACGACAAGCATGGTGGTGAGGGTGAGGTGGTTGTCATGGACAATCTTTGCGAGGTCGCGCAGCACGCCGCGATAGATTTTCTGGTCTGGCCAGGTCAGGTGGTAGCAGGCGGCGACGGGGGTGTCCTCGGGGTAATGCTGGAGCAGCTGGGCCTGCACATCATCGACGATGGCGGCACTGAGGAAGATGCACATGGTGCTTTGGCTGCGGGCGAGGAGGTGGAGCTTCTCACGCTCGGGCATGGGTGTGCGTCCTTCGCCGCGGGTGAGGATGATGGTCTGCGTGCGTTCGGGGATGGTGAACTGGCTGCGCAGTTCGGCGGCGGCAGCGAGGAAGCTGCTGATGCCGGGGGTGATGTGGTAGCTCATGCCTTCGCGGTCGAAGAAGGCCATCTGCTCCTGGATGGCTCCGAAGATGCAGGGGTCGCCGGTGTGCAGACGGACGATGAAGTGGCCGCGGTCATAGTGCTCCTTCATCAGGGCGCATTGCTCTTCCAGGGTCATGTCGGCCGAGGAGCGCACGACGGCTCCGGGCTTGTGACATTCGGTGAGGGCGCGGGGGACGAGGGAGCCGGCGTAGAGGATGAGGTCTGCCCGCTCCAGCATCTTGCGGCCGCGGACGCTGATGAGGTCTGGGTCGCCGGGGCCGGCCCCCACGATTTCGATGTGGGGGGAGGGGGGCTCGGCGGACGAACCGCCGAGAACAGCGCATGGAGAGGGGGAGGGAGGAGCCGGGTCATGAG
>JAFSZU010000031.1 GCA_017455585.1 Bacteroidaceae bacterium
CGAGTACTACCTCTGCGGTCCTCCCATGATGGCCAAGACCGTCCTCGACCTGCTCCACAGCCTCGGTGTGGAAGACGACATGATCCGCTTCGACAACTTTGGTGGATAACAAGCACCATTACCCACTTTTCAAGCAGCAGATTGTACAGCCTCGTGCAGTCTGCTGTTTTTTTACACCCGCTCGTCTTGATTATTCCATCATGACCGAATAATCATTCCTTCATGACCGAATAATCATTCCATCATGATGGAATAATGACAAACGATGACCGATGCAGGTGCAACGAGTGCAGGAATGGGGGGTAACGAGTGCAGGAGTGAGGGGTAACGAGTGCTGGAGTAGGGGGGTAACGAGTGCTGGATTGGAACACTTGGCTTGGGCTTGAGCTCAACAGTTTCTCACTGCTGACTGAAGAGAAACTGCTGGTTGACGTATTCCCAGCGGATGGTGCCGAATCGGATGAGTTGGGCCAGAAAGGTGATGACCTTGCGCCGGGGAAGGTGTGACAGGCGAACGATCTGATTCAGTGTCAGACGGCCTTGAGTGACATGGAGAAGCTGTCGGATGTCATCATTGAGGGTGAGCATCGTTCCCTGCAGTTTCTGTGACTCCCGCCAGAGAGCCAGATGAACCGGCGATGCCATGATGTTTTCGTCATTGATGCGAATATAAGCCCTCATGCGTCCTGCCTCGTCCTGGGCGCATACAGGGCGTTTGCTGGAAGGTGGCACGGTGGCAATGACGATGGTCCGCCCCTCGATGTGATAAGTGTCAAATTGGATGCTGGCTTCGGGCTTGCAATATTTGTAGGCCGCCTGATGCATCATATAGATTTCCTCCTCGCTGCGCACACCAGACAAATGACCGTCATCGCGCACGCCAATCAGCAATCGTCCACCGTCGGTATTGGCAAACGCCGACACCGATTTGGCCAGTTTGCAGGCATCTGCGACACGGTACTTGAAGTCTTGCTGCTGGTGCTCGCCTTCACGAATCAGACGTAGAAGATAACGCTTGTCGTCCATTGGGTGCGCACACGGGTACAACTATTTCACCAGCACCTTATGTGTGCGCACGGCGTTGTGTCCCTGCTGTCTGACAATATTCAGGCCACGCCGTGGCTGCGCAATCCTGATGCCGCCAGGGGTGTAGTACTCTGTGTCGGTGAAACGGGTGTCTTTCTGCACAGACGGGACAGCATCATAGGCTCCCTCGATGTGCCGGAGACCGAGGAAGGCATCCAGGGCGATGGAGGGCCTTCGGGTGACAGGATTCCAGATACCCATGTCATAATCGTCGGCCAGTTCGGGCTCCCAGTAATACAAGCCGGCGGCGCCAGCCTCCATCAGCAGTTGCAGGAAGTCACACAGCCATTGGTTGGCCTCCAGCGAGCGGTCGTTATAATAGCCCGTCTCAACGATGAGCACCGGCTTGCCGAAGCGCTCCTTCAGCGTGACCACGTTCTCTGCCACCTTCTTGATCAGCGAGTCGGGTTTCAGCTTGGAGGTCTTCACATGGACAGAAAGCCCGATGGCATCCCAATGGGCACCTGCCGCCAGTAGCGTGTCGAAATAGTCGGTGAGCCACTGTGTATCCACACATTCGCTCACATGGATGACCGTCTTCACCTCTGGATTGATCGCCTTGATGGTGTCGTGGGCGGCATTGATGAATTTCACGAAGGTGCGTGTCTCTCTGCCCTCGTCCCATAGGAAGCCGTGGTCAACCTCATTGCCTATCTGCACCCACCGCAGTCTGCCGGTAGCATTAAAGCTCTTTACCGCCGTGGCCGTGTGCTTGGCCACATCGGCTACCAGCTGTTCCTCGGAATGTGCGGTCCACGACTTGGGTTTGACATTGTCGCCCCACCAGTCGCAGTAGTGCAGGTCAAGCATGATATTCAGCTTGAGGTTCTTGGCTGTGGTGGCCAGCGTCTTGGCATAGGAGAGGTTGAAATCGGTGGGCGACGGGTTGACAAGGACTCTCAGCCGCACACTGTTAATGCCCTGTTCCTTCAGGATGGGCATGACGGCTTTCTTCTTTCCCTCACGGTTGTAGAATATCTTGCTCTGTTGGGTTTCCTTGGTCAGTGAACTGATGTCGGCGCCAAAGTCGAAGATGCTGTCTGCCTCTGCATGACAGAAGACGCTGTCTGTATGGGTCTCCACATCTGTAAACGGTGCATCATAGTTATTCTCCTTGGATGAGAAGTTGCGTGTCTGCACGCTCCAGTTGCTGGAGAAGCCTTTCAGCTCCGGTTTCAGGAAGATGCGGGCATTCTGTTTGTAGCCCTTCAGATGCCAGTCCATCCATTTCAGAGCCAGTTTGCCGAACTCACCGCCATATTGGTTCCAGTATGTGCCGCCGTGTCCTGCGTTGGACAAATCTGCCCAGGCAGCCTGCTTCTTGACTTTGTTGAAGTCTGTCTTGGCATTCTCATATGCCACATCGCCCGTGCCCCCTGTCATATAGATGATGGGGCAGTGGAGCGAGTTCAGCGTCTGGGGCGTCGCCCCGCCCATCGACATGCCGCCCATGCCGGCATTCATGATGAGCAAGGTCTTCACGCGTGAGTTGGCGCAGTTGGCAATAGCCTGTGCACCGCCGCATGAGTGCCCTGAGAGAGCGATGTTCTTCACGTTGATAGCGTGATAGTAGTCGCTGGTGACCAGTTTCTCCTGCTTCACCAGCCAGTTGATGGCCGTGACGACCATCTTCTCGTCGGAACCGCCGTCGTCGCGCTCGCTGTCCGTCATCTCGAAGGCACCGATACCCACTACGACATAGCCGTGTGAAGCCATCTCATTGAGCATGCGTTCATACCCGATCGAGGAGCCCGAGCAGGCACCGTTGCACCAGATGAGGATGGGCAGCGGCCCCTCGCGGCGTGCGGCATACTGAATGTTGCGGGGACGGTAGATGGTGAAATCGGGCAGTGTCTTCTCGCTGACGACGATGGCGCGATAACGCCCGCTGCCGCCATTGTCCACGTCTTTCTGCCGCGAGACCTGATCATTGATGGTGACGTCCTGCGAAAGGGCTGTTGCTGCTACCAGCAAAGCTGCACACACAGCTGTGATAATCCGTTTAGTCATATATGTTTATTTTTCTATGGGGAAAAGAGATTCTTCTACTTGATGAAAAACTTCTTGCCGCCACGGATGTATATACCTTGTCTCGGGGTGATGCGCGATGGTGTGACAATGCGGCCGTTGAGGTCATGGATGAGGCCGTCTGCACGGCGGCTGTCTGCCATCTGCACATCGCGTATGGCATCCTCGCCACGGTCGATGATAAAGATATAGGTGTTGAGGCTTCTGGCTGGCATCTCGACGACGACACTGTTTGTGGACTCGCCGATGTCAATGGTTTTCTCCTGACACAGGTTCTCGGTCTCATTGCCTGTCGAGAGCAGGTGTGTGCCACTCTTCACCTGTTCGGGCAGACGCAGCTTCATGCTGTAGTCGGTCTTTGTCGTGTCAATGGCCATGACGATGAGCGAGTCGCCCTTGATGTATGCCGAGAACTCCAGGGGTGCTTCCGCTCCGGAGGTCATGTCACGAGAGGTCGTCAGACGTGTGGAACCGGTCACATGCTTGGAGAAGTGAGACATGACAAAGGCGCGTGGCAGCAGTTTGTTCTTCTTGTTGTCGGTTCCATATTTGGTCTCGCCCGTGCCGACAAAAGCCCAGTGCGCGCGCATGTACCAATAAATATATCCTGTGCATCCTGCCAGCATGCACTCGTTGAGTTCCTCGGCAAAGAGCAATTGCTCGTGCCAATTGGGCAGACGGTCGCCGATATTGTCGGTCGAAGAGTGCTCGGTCATCCACACCTCTTTGCCATACTTGGCAGCGAGAACGGCTGAGTTCTTCATATAGTTGAGAGGCGCATGGCCGTAGAGGTGCCCTGCTACGATGTCAATCTGCTCGCGGCAAGTGGCGTCTTTCATCAGCGGGTCTGTATAGTTCTGCGTGAATCCCAGGCTCTCACCACTGATCAACCGCACGCCGGGATAGGTTTCGCGGTCGAGCATGTAGGCATAGTTCTTGACAAGATTCACCAGATCCTGGGGATCATAGAGACAGCCGGAATAGCTGACCCACCAGTCGGGCTCGTTCTGGATGGACACCGCATCGACATTGACGCCGTTTTTCTTCATATAGGCCAGAAAGGTGTTCAGCCACGGGAAGAACTTCTCATAGCAGTCCTCGCGCAGCTTGCCGCGTTGGTTGCCCTGGTCATCGGAATTGCCGCCCTGCGCCGAGCCGTTGGTCTTGTACTCGCCGGGAGGTGACCACGGCGTGCCGAAGACAATGCCTCCACGCTGTTTGACAATCTTGGCCGAGGGCAGGGAACCTTTCCAGTCGTAGGGTGAGTCCCAGTTGCCCCACTCTGGCACAATGATGTCCCCCTCGAAATTGGGTGAGATCTCCATGCGCATAATGTTCAGCCCGATCTTCGACGTGGGGCCATAGAGCAGCCGCACGGGATTGGTGTCGGTGCCGTAGGGGCACATGGCTCCGTCGCAGCATGCCGCGCCGAAGCCCGTGATAGTCTGCTTGCGAACCTTGTTGACTGTGAGTGTAAGCGTTGCTGCGCGCATGGTTGTCAAGGCAACCAAAAGCGTAATTGCGGTAATAATCCTTTTCATTTGTTGGTGTGTTTTATAATAATATGATGCTCTGCAACAGAAGACTGTCTTGAATGAGTGATGATTCCACGATTACCAACGGATGACGTTCAGGTACTTGTCCAGTATCATGCCGTCCTGCGGCGTGAGGTTGACCTTGCCTTTCTGCTTGGCGCGGAAGCGGATGGTGAGCAGGTCGGCGTCGCCCTCTACGTAGGGATGCTCGCCGCAGTTGACGAAGGTGGGGTAGAGGGCTTTCTGGCCGTTGGTGTGCAGACGGTCGTAGGTCAGGTTGCGCATTTCCTTCATTCCTGCGGCATCAATGCCGGCGTACTCCCAGAGGGTGGCGTCGTAGGGGATGGCGAAGCTGAGGGCGTTGACGCTTTGGAGGGTTGTGCCCTTGACGGTGAGGGTGACGATGTCGCCCGCGTTGACCTGTTTCTTGTCTGTTGATACAGTGACAGTTCCGCTGACGGGCGGCACGCGCTTGCTGCTGACACCGCTCTCCAGTTCAATGCCCACGGTGCTGATGTCGTAGGCATCGATGAGGCCGTTCTGGTTGAGGTCGCCGCGGCTGATGTATCCCTCGAAGTCACCGTCGCCCTGGCGCAGACCGGTGTAATTCATATAAGAGGTGAAGTCGTTCTCGTCGATGCGGCCATCGTGGTTGATGTCGCCAGGAATCATCATCTCGGCATCAGGATTACGGAAGACATAGATCTGCTGGCCGCTGCCGAAGCCGCCGCGGGACTCATCGACGTGGAGGCGGAGATAGCGGATGGAAGTTGAAACGTTAAAGTTGAAAGATGAAAGTTGAGCTGTGCTGTTGAAGGCGATGGGTTCGCTCCAAGTCTGCTTGTCGAGGCTGCAGGAGAGGGTGCCGCGGGTGATGGTGCCGTTGCCTCCGTCGGGACGTGGGACGTACTGAATCTGGTCTATCTGTGTGATGACGTGCAAGTCCATGATGATGTCGAAAGGCGTTGATTGCGGCTTGTTCCATGCGGTGTGCCAGGTGGTGCCCTCGTCAAAGTCGAAGAGGTGCTTGATGCCCTGTCCGGGCTGGTCGGGGATGGTGCACTCGGCAGTGATGCCGTGGATGGCAAAGCGCAGCGGGTCGGGGCTGGTGCGGAACTTCTCGCGTGCCCATGCGCTTGTTCCTTCTTTGTTCACGGCGCGCACGCGTACTTCATAGTTGGTCTCGGGCTGCAGGTCGCCAAGGGTGAAGGCGTTGGAGGTGATGGTGGAGTAGAGCTGCCCGGCGTGCTCAATCTCATAGTAATCGGCGTTCTGCACAGCCGTCCACTTCAGCGGAATCTCGTAGGCCGAGGGCGATATGACACCGTCCTCGAAGTCATCTGTCAGAAGCTCTGGAGCCTGTAGCGCGCCGGTCTGCCTGAGCTGGTGGTTGGCGGTGTCGAAGGTGTAGCCTTCCACGGTGAGCTGTAGCGTCGTGGCAGCGATGTCCACGTCGGCAGCGCAGACATAGAGGCGCGGCGAGTGGATGATTTGCAGCTGTTCTATCTCGGAACCCGGTGTGGCCCAGCGGTTCAACTGTGGCTGTGCGTCAAAGAAAAAGACGTTCTTGGAGGCTTTGAAGTCCTCGATGGTGGAGGCCTCGATGAGTGTCACTTTCTTGCCAGAAGCCTTGAGGGTGACACGCTTGGGACGGTCTTGCAGGTCGATGACGAATTCCGTTGCCTGCTGTGGCTCAAAGCCTGTGAAACAGCCAGCGGTGGGTTCCACGGTGACGGTAAGTTGTCCCTTTTTCTCGTCGAGGTCGCTGATGATGCGTGTGGTGGCACTCTCGCCGTTGCGGTAGGCCTCTGTGCGGCCGTCGTCATCGTAGGCTACGAATTCTGTGCGCCCATAAGGAATAATAAGGAACGCGCGTGAATGCGGGTCAATCTGGTTGGGATTGTTGTGGGCGTGCACCATGGGTATGATGGCTCCGCGCTTCACGAACACGGGCAGTTTCCACAGCGGCGCATCGAAATAATTGATGATGCGCCCGCCCTCATAGCAGCGGCCGGAGAAGAAGTCAACCCACTGGCCTTCGGGCAGATAGATGTTGTGGCGGATGTCGTTCCCCTTCTCGTCGGCAGCGGTGTTCTGATAAATGGGTGCCACGAGGATGCTGGGGCCATACAAGAACTCGTAGTTCCAATTCATAATTGGTAATTCATAATTCATAATTGGCTGCGCTTGGCTTAATTGTGAATTATGAATTGTGAATTGTGAATTAAAGTTCACTGGCCTTATCATCGGCAGCCCGTCGATGGCTTCGCGGGCGATGGTGTAGGTATAGGGCATAAACATGGATTTCAGCTTCAGGTACCAGCGGTTGATGCTGGTGGCAGGCTCGCCCAGGGCTTGCGGGTATTTGGGATTGCTGCCCCAGCCGTCCATATTCAACTGCATGGGTGTGAAGGCCTTCCATTGGAAGTCACGCACGTTGACGGGCACGTTTCTGCCGCCGAAGATGCCGTCCATATCAGAGCTGATATTGGGCTGGCCGCTGAGGCCGGAACCAATGTAGGTGGGGATATGGAAGCGGATGTACTCCCATTCGCCGCCCGTCTGGTCACCTGTCCAGATGCCGGCATAGCGCTGTGTGCCTGCCCAGCCGTCGAGGGAGATGATGAAGGGGCGGGCGTTGTTGCCGTAGTAGGGCATGATCTGTCCCACGTCGGCCACGCCGTTGAGGCCGAAGCTGTAACCGGCGCCCACCCAGGCCACATCGGTCTTCAGGACGCGCACACCGGCATCCCGCACTTCGCGGACGATGTCACGCTGCAAGAGGGCTTCCACGCCTTCCTTCGGGTGCAGGTCGCTCTGCGTCCACAGGCCGATTTCCACACCCTTGGAACGGGCGTAGTCACCGAACTGCCGCAGGTTCTCCACATTGCCTTCGAGGGTGGAGGTCTGTCCGTAACCGGCCCCGTAGCCGTCGTTGGGCAGCACCCAGCCGAGCGGCATATTGGCGGCCTCATAGCGGTCAATGACAGCGCGGGCAGAGAACTGGTAGTTGCCTTCCAACTCGCCGTTCAGGCTCTCGCGGATGCCGCCATCCACGGGTTTCTGGGATTCCTTGTAGAAGTGGCCGTCCTCGAAGAAAGACCCACCCCCGACCGCTCCCGTGAGGGAGGGGAGTCCTCCGGCTTGGGTGAATCTTTCATTGCGCAGATTCTCCCCGCCCTCACGGAAGGGGTCGGGGGTGGGTCTGTACCAATAGTCCCTGTTATAGGCATTCAAGTGTCCCTCGTAGAAGCCGAACTTGGGCAGCAGGACGGGATTGCCCGTGAGCTGGTAGAAGTCGTTGAGAAGGGGCACACAACCGTCGTCAATCATCATGAAAAGGTCCAGATAGGCTTCCTCATGCATCAGCTTGACGGTACCGGCATCGGTGGCTCCGAAATCGTACTTCCCAGGGCGGAAGGTGTGCCAGAGGATGCCGTAACCGGCTGTGCTCCAGTAGAACGGGGTGGGGGATGCCACGCCGCCGTCGGTCCAGTTGTTGGTGTTCTCGATGGCGATGACAGTGCCCTTGTGGGCGTAGCGGCCGTTCTGCACGCCGCCGCCGTAGAAGCACTCGTCGGGCTGGGCAGAAAGGAGGAGGGTGGTGCGTCCTTTCTCATCGAAAGTGATGGGGCCCTCGGGTGAGTCCTCGGGAACTGTAACTGGGGTGACGGTGGAGGTGACTACCTTGCCGCTGCGGAGGTCGGTGAAAGCCATCTTGCCAGAGGAACGGTTCACGGCGATGGCTACCTGCGAGGTTCTGATCACCCAGGCATCGCCCTGTTCCTCAAGAGTCAATTCTCCCACATTCCTTCGGGGCTGATCCACAAGAATCTGTGCAGGCGGCGAGGCTACGGGGTTACGGACGATGCCTCCCTGCGGGTCCAGGAACAGGCGGAAGATGTTGGGACCGTAGAAGTCCACCGTCAGCACATGGTTATCTCCAAGGTTCACCTCCACGGTGGTGGGGTTCAAGCGTGTGGCTGTAACGGCTGCTGAAGCCGTGAAAATAGTCATGAAGCAAGCCAGCAAAAGGCAGGAAAGGAAGCGTTTGAGCATAGCAAAGTTGGTTTTTATGGGTTTCTGCAAGCAAAGGTAGTGCTTTTTTCCCGAACCGCACAAACTTTCCACGACTTTTTTCATCACCAATGAAGTCGAAGCACTCGAAAACGTGATACATGATGACGATGAACGCAGCCACGCCGCGTAACCCGTCAAGAAGCAGATAATGGGGTTTGCTGTCTGTGAACATATTATTATATGTTACTCAACAATAATACCACCAAGACACAGAAACGGTCTTGGTGGTATCATTACGAATAATATATTATGCGTGCACGAGGACGTGTCGTCGAAACAGGTCTTTACTCATTCGGCGTAATATCCATGAAGGAGAAGAGGCTCAGGGCAAACTCGACCAGTTGGCGCACGACGATGACGCTCTGCTGCATGGGCTCGGCGGCATGGTCGATGATGTTGATGCCGTACTGAATGGACTCTGCGTCGAGCAGATCGACGATCGAGACGTAGCCGCTCTCGTCGGCGAAGTTGAAGGAGGGCATCGACATGTAATCAACACCGAACTTCTGGGTGGTCAGGCACATGGGGATGGTCTGGTTGACACCCTTGCAGGTCATCGTACACTGCATCAGCGCGTTCATCTGCTGGGTGTATTGGTCGATAGTGGCCTGGTCGGCATTGTGACGACGGGCAACAGCAGCCTCGTGGGCCACCTCGATGCACTTCTTCATGTCGCTGATGCTAATGGTGGTGGTCAGGTCGTCGAGCAGGGTGAGTTTGCCTTCGTCTAAACGCTTAGAGTCCATCAGAGCAGCGAAGACCTCTAAGATGGATGAGGAGTTGGTGAACTGTGACAGGTCGAAGTTGCGGATGCCGCCCTCGCCTTCGCCGCTCTCCTTGATGGTGAGTTCCAGCATCTTTCGGCCGTTCTGCTCCCAGCTGAGCAGCGCATTGCCGGTGTTGTTCACGCGGTCGCTGGACAGCGAGAACGTCAGCTGGGTCTTGTCCGACTTCTGGTCTGCTGCGATGATATCTGTATTGATGACGGCATCGGCCGAGTAGCCCAGGCTGTCGTCCGTAGCGCCCTCAGGCAGCGTGAAGTGCAGGATGCCCGAGAAGTCTTCGTGCCAATCGCCGGTAATCTTGCTGGACAGAGCGAACTGGAACTCGGAGGGAAGGAAGAACACCAAGGCCCCGCCATCGCTGTTGGGGACGGGGACGACCTTCTGCCAGCTTGTGCCACTCGACTTCAAGGTCACCTTGTAAATACCCGGCTCTATTTGCTGGGTCAAGGGGTTGTAGCCATTGATGACCACCTCGAACTGGTCGGCTTCCTCGCAATCGAAATCCTGATTGTCGGCAGTCATCGTGAAGCGGAACTTCAGGTCGCTCATGTGAAGCGACATGTACTGTGTGAAGCCCATCTCGGCCAGCTCACTGCCCGGCTCCACAACCTGGAAGTTTTTGAAGCCGGTGAGGAGTGTAGCCCACATGACCGAGGTCTTGAAATTGGGATTGCCCAGTACATACTGGTTGAAATACGTGTTGAAGGTGTTGGCGTCCTCCCACGAGGTGAAGTTCAGGTTCTGGGCCATGTACTTCATCGTGGCACGGGTGTGCTGGACGAACTCCTTGCGGTTCTGCTTTGCCTGCTCCTGGGCGGGGTTGTCTTCGGAGTTGGAACATGCGGTGAAAACACCTGTGCCGCAAACGAGGGTGGCGGCAATCACCCAGTTCATGATTTTTTTCATTGTTGTTGTTGTTTGGGTTTGAAGAATCATATTGATTTTAGAGGTTTACCAAGAACGAGAGGCCCAGCGTCACATAGTTCATGTTCTTGCGGGTTCTGTACTCCCTGGCTTCCACACCCAGGCCGTCGGCATAGTCGGCCGTCGAGGTCATGAGGGCTGCATCCGTCAGGTAGGCTGCACCGGAGGTCATGCCCTTCTGCACGAAGTGGAAGGGGTCGTAGGTAGCGGTGTAGTTCTTGCGGGTGTAGTCGTAGTCGCAGAAGAGACGCCAGGAGAAGTTGGACTCATAGCGATAGGTGAGCGAGAGGCCCGTGCCAAATGAGGTGGAAGACTTGGCACCGATAGTGAGGTATTCCCATTCGTCGGTCCATTTCTCACCCGTGTTGTTGGGGTACTGCAGGTTGTCGAGCGATATGTGGGGGTCGCCAGAGGCATCTTGGTGCCCTTGTCGGTTGTCGAGTGTCATCGTGTAGGCGATGTCCTTCTTGTTGCCCTCGGCGTAACCGTCGATGTCAAGCTCCTGGGTGATGGAGCGGCCGATGAGCGCCTTGGTGCCCAAGGAGAAATGGCTGCTCAGGGGCAGGTTGAGATAGATGCCTACACTGCCGGTGAATTCGGTGATGTGGTCGCTCTTCACGATGCCGTAGCTGTTGGTGACGGGAGCGTTGTTGTTCCACTCACTCTCCGTTTCTCCCATATAGCCCACCTTGCCCAGGTAGGTGAACTCGTTCTGAAGGATTTTCCCAGACTCATAGTCGCCGGGAAAAGCTTTCTCATAGTGGGGCTGCAGACTCTCCCACACATAAAGATCCTCGGCACCCACAGAACCGGCAAAATCGCCGAAGTCCTTGGCGGACTGGGCCCTGACACGGAGGCGGCCACCCACGCCGATGTACTTGTTGAAGAAGTAGGCGCCCTCGGCATCAACCACCGTGGCGGCACGGAACTTGATACCCACCTTCTCGCCCTGGTCCTCGAACTCAAGGTCCTTGCTGCCAAGGCCCAGACCCATGGAGATGCTGAAGAAAGAGGGATTCGTGCTGTCAAGGACGAGGTCGTTGCGCAGCAGACCCTTCTCCTTGAACAACAGGTCGCAGAAGGCATAGCCCAACTCTGTGGACATGATACCGATGCCGGCTCCCGACATCACGTCGCTGATCCAGTGGCGGTTGTTGAGAACGCGCATCACACCCGTTGCCGTGGCCACACCATAGCCGGCAACGGACCACCAGGGCGAGCGGGTGAGGCCATACTCCTTGTGGAGCAGCGAGGCACCGACGAAGGCTGTGGCGGTGTGGCCCGAGGGCCATGAGTTGGCGGTACTGCCGTCGGGACGCATCTCCTTGGCAGAATATTTGATGCCGTTGACGAAACCGGCCATGATGGCGTATGACGCTCCGGCACTGGCCAACAGGCGGGGCCAGTCGCTGCGTCCCTCGTAGCCGCCCAGCTTCAGGCCGACCACCATGGCGGGGCCGAAGAACTGGGTGTAGTCGTCGATGCCGGTCTTGAAGTCGGTGAGTAGCTGCGTGTTTTTCTTACCGCCGTCCTCAGCCTTCTGGTTGACGCGGAACATGGCCTTGTCGCCTTTGACAGCCCAACCGGCAGCAAACAGAGGAATGCCTACAAAAGTCAGGTCGTCCATGAACTTGTAGGCCTTGACACCCGGATTCGTCTTCTGCTTGAAGAAATCGAAATCCATCTTGGGGCTGGCAGAAGGGACTGTCAAGCCCAGACGAAGATTACTCAAATCGGACAAATAGACCTGTTCGGTCTTAGTCTCGGTGGTTTCCGATGTTCGGGGAGACTCGTCTCCATAGTTTTCTGCATGAGCCTGCACTGTCAGGGCAACGGCGAGAATGGATAAATAATGACGGATGCTCATAGAACAATCATTAAATTAAAAAAATAATGTTTAGATTGATTATATTATCTTGATTCTTGCCTAATATGTTATTCTTATTTATTATTTAATTTAAGTTTCGGATGTTATTTTTAACCACAGATTACGCAGATTACACGGATTTCCTGTCTTCTGGCTTTCAATTTTTATCTGTATTACATAGATTTTGGGCGAAAGGCTACGCTGCTTTCGAAAGACGCGCTGTAGGATTGCATTCAGCACCTGCGCAGCGTGCTGCCGGCAATCTGTGTAATATCTTAATCAAAATTCTCATGTCCGAGGATATATAAGAGGAATAATCTGTTTAATCTGTGCAATCTGTGGTGAAAAGAGTACTTCCGAAAGTTGAATTATTTAAGTTTTGTTTGCAAAAGTAAGCAAATATTCCCATTTAACCGCACACAAAATGCCTGTCACGCGAAATTTTGCATATTTTAAAACATGTTTTGTGGTTTTTGCAACAATTTTTGCAGATTTTGAAAGTCACCTTCTCGTTTTTGTTTATTTTGAAAGTCAAATAGCCGGTTTTATTTGTGTAAGGATATGTAGCAGAAAGGCGCAGTACCCACGGGCGGTTAGCAATCTTCTTACCGTAAAGACGTGCCTTGGACCCGCTCCTTTTTGCTTGAAGACCCGATTCTTCTGGCACACTCAACCACACGTGCTGATTATTCCATCATGACCGAATGATTATTCGGTCATGATGGAATAATCATTCGGTCATGATGGAATAAACAACACGGTCACATCCGCGGGGTCATTCCTTTAATGCAACTATCCGTAAAGAGCCGACTTGTTGTGTCTTTTCGTTGCCTTACCTTTGCGGCAAAAATCTACAGCACGCCGCTCGCTGTGTCAGCCAGCTGCCCGCCTACAGGAACAGTTGGCGCACCATCACCCCAGAGGATGTTGTTCCCATCGACCTGCCCCCCCCAAGGGTGAAAATAGGATTCTAAATCTTACCGGCTCAATAATGCTGAGTCGCATCGTTAATGGATGCTGCTATTTGTTGGCGGGTGCACGATAGCGGTCGCCGGTCTCGCGGATGATGGCACGACGGTAGCGGTCGGGGTAGCCCGTGCGGATGAGGGGCACGTGGTCGCCGCCGGGTGTCTTGATGAACTGCCCGTCCTTTTCGGGCTTGATGGCCATGTCGTTGTATTTCACAATGATGCGCTGGAAGAGTTGCTGCCACTGGTCCATCATGCGGTCGGTGCTCTTCACGGTGAAGTCCGTGAGGTGTCGCACCGCTGCGTCGCGTTCCATGCGCTGTGCCTGCTGGTCGATCTTCTGTGCCTCGGTCTCCAGTTCGGTGTCCAGACGGTCACGGGTGGCACGCAGTTCGGGGAAGAGCTGGCAGTAGCGCGGATAGATAAAGTTGGAGAGGGCGTTCTGCACCCAGTAGGCACTGCGGAGCGAGAAGGTGAAGGGGTCGGCTGTTTCCTGTGCGTAGGGTTCGGGACAAACGGTTGTGCAGCAGTAGAGTGGGGTATAGGCCACCATATTGGCATCGTCGCAACCCACCCAGAGGAGTCCTCCGATGTGGTTGGGCAGCCAAGAGCGGAGCTGCGCCAGATAGGTGACGGCAGTCTGCTGCGTGGAGATGGGGCGCTCGTTGAAATACTTAATGCTATCGACCTCGAAGTAGAGTGGGGTGGGGCGGTAGGGAGCCTCGTATGGGCCGTTGCCGATGTCTGAGGTCATGTCCATAGGTGTGCCCTCAAAGTGGTCTCGCATGGCCTGCTTGAGTGCGTTGAGGCTCACGAGGGTGTCGGGTTTGATGCACCACGGCATCTCCTCGGTGTTCTCTTCGATGCCCATGGCATAGGGCAGGTATTTGTCCATGCCGGCACAGAAGCGGTTGAAGAAGGTCCAGACACGGGCCTCGCAAATGCGGCGGGCACCGAAGTCGTTGGGTGCATAAGCATCTCTGAACGAGAAATCTGCATCCTTTCCATTGAACCAACCCTTCTCCCGTGCAAAGGAGATTACATCTTTGGCATAGACACAGTTCTTGGGATCCTTCAGTGGGAAGCGTGTGATGCGCGCCTGGTTGGCATGGCCGGTGATGCAGTCTTCGGGCAGACGGCGTGCCACCCACACGGCACCTTTGCGTCCGGGACCCTTGCCCACCATTTCCAGCACCCACACGTCGTTAGGGTCGGCGATGGTGATGCTTTCGCCTTCGGAGCGGTAGCCGTAGGTCTCTACCAGGCTGGTCCACACGTCGATGGCTTCGCGGGCCGTGCTGGCACGTTGCAGTGTGACGTACATCAGGGAGCCGTAATCAAACAGCCCGGTGGTGTCTGCCAGCCCCTCGCGGCCGCCGAAGGTGGTTTCCATGATGCTGAGCTGGTGCTCGTTGATTTGGCCGATGACGTTGTAGGTGTGCGGTGCTTCGGGAATCTCGCCGAGGAGGTTATTGGTCTCATAGTCAAAGAGCTTGCGCATAGTGCCGGGGGCGTGGTCGGCAGCGGGATAGAAGTGCAGGAAGCCGTAGGAACCGTAATCGTCGGCGCTGTAGGTGATCATGACGGAGCCGTCGGCAGATGCCTTGCGACCCACGATGAGGTTGGTGCATGGCCAGACGGAGAGTGTAACGAGGGCCGCGATGGCTGAAAGGAGGAGCTTTTTCTTCATGAGATATGGTTGTTTGTTGATTGTTGCGCGCAAAGGTAGTAAAAAGTTCAGAGTTTAGGGTTGAGAGTTGAGAGTTTTTTATTTTTTTACGACTGAAAAGGTAAAAAGACGATTTCTATACCTTAATATATAATGCGCGGGCGCGTGTCCGCGGGCGAGGGAACGCGCAAAAAAACATTCACGGCGCACGTGTGGAAATTGACGTGCGGCCGTGAATGGTTTTGTAACGTTTTCGAGAAGGTTCTGACTTGTCTCTTTACTTCTTCCGCTTGGCCTTTGTGCCTTTTTTCTTGGCAGCGAGGTCGAGGACGCGGATGTTGCGGAGCTTCAGGCCCTCGCCGTGGCCGCAGAAGCAGATGAGGCCGTCCTTGTTGAAGAGGCCGGGATGGCTCTGGTGATCCACGGTGTAGGGGTTGGGCTTGCCCTCCTCGGGAGCCATGTTGTGACCTTGGCAAGCTTCGCGGATGTTGCCGTCAACCAGCACTTCGCCGTTGAGGGTGACGGTGATGTGGTCACCCTCGGCACGGATCTCCTCATAGTTCCACTCGCCCAGCGGCTTGTGCTTGTAGCGCTTGGCCGGTATGATGCCATAGACAGAGCCGTGTACCTGGTATTCACGCAGACCCTTGTAGATGGGGTCGTCATGGTCAAGGATCTGGATTTCCATGCCCTCGTAGGCGGCATCCACACCCTGGCTGGTGCGAATGCCGACGCCGTTGTTGATGCCCGGACGCACGAAGCAGAACTCGAAGCGGAATACGAAGTCGGAGTACTTCTTGGTGGTGTAGAGGTTGCCCTCTGAGCCGTAGTGTGCGCTCACGTAGATGGCACCGTCGATGGGTACGTAGTCGCTCTTGTTGCCCTGCCAGTTGTCGATGCTGGTGCCGTCGAAGAGCAGCTCAAAGCCCTCTTTCTCTTCCTCCTCGGAGAGCTTGGTGACCTTGGCGGTGGCGGCGTTGGGGTCGTCGATGACCTTGGGCAGGATGGTATTGATCTGGTCAACGGCGTAGCCTGCATCGGCGTTCTCGGTGTGGCTCTTGAAGACGTTCTGCGCCTTGAGCAGCATCTCGCGGACGTGTGCTCCGCGCTGCATGGGCTCGTTCTTCTCAACGAGGTCTGCCACGGCATGTGCGGCGGCCAGGTCGTTGGCCTTCACGTCCAAGTATTGTGCAGCCAGGTTCAGTGACGGCTCATTGCCGAGTGTGCTGAGGGCAGAGAGGTAGTTGTTGACGGTGGCCGTGGAGGGCTTCATGTCCAGTGCCTGTTTGTAGAGCTGGTACTTGGTCAGGTTGGCCCATCCGGCTTTCTTGGTGAGGGCGAGGGCACGGTTGAGCATGGCATCGCGGTTGGTGGCGTCGTCCTTAGCCAGGCTCATGAGCGACGAGACGATATCTGCGTTGTTCACCTTGAGCATGGCAGCACGTGCGGCGGCTCCGTTGGCACCGTTGGCGGCATTGACCAGTGAGACGATGTCTTCCTTGCTGGCGCGTTGTGCCATGAGGCCGAAGTAGCGGTCGGGGTAGGGTTGGAAGCGTGTGAGCAGGTCGCTGAACTTGTCTTCGGTGACGATGGCGGCAAGGCTCTGCGCAGCCACGTCGCGCAGTTTGCCGTTGGAGAGGAGAGCCGTCAGCGGCTCGTAGGCGGCGGTGATGTGGCGCTCTCCGGCCAGGGAAATGAGTTCGGGATTGACGTTTTCTCCTTTGGTCTTGAGGGCTTCGAGCACGCCGTCGTTGATGCTGCCGTTGAAGGTGGTGAGGGCAGCACGGGCGGCAGTGCTGTTGCTGCCGTCGAGGGCGGCGATGAGGGCGGTCAGGGCCTCGGTGCCTCCGATCTTTCCGGCGGCCTCGATGGCGGCGGTGGCCAGCTGGCTGTCTGTGGAGTTGATGGCCTTCAGGACGGTGCCGACATGGTCTGTGTCATGGCGATTGCCGAGCCAGCGGAGGACATCGGCTTGGGCATCGGGTTTCAGCTTGGGGTAGGCTTTGCAGACGAGGGCGGGGAAGGATGGGGTCTTGCTGGCGGACGAACCGCCAGCCACAGCGCCAGATGAGGGGGCAGTGCCCAGCGAACCGCCGGCGGAGGGGATGGTGGCCAGCGAACTGCCTAATGAGGAGGCGGTGCCCGTCGAACTGCCAGCGGACAGAGTGGTGCCCAGCTCGAGGGCGGTGTTGCGGAGCTGGCGGTTGTCGCCTTTGAGGGTCTTCAGCAGGAGGGCTGTCTGCTTCTTGGCGGGTGTGGCGGCCACCTTGTCGCGGAACTCGGCCACAGCGCGCGAGGCAGGAGCCACGGTGCTGAGGTCTTCCACGGCGTGCTTCACCTCCACACTGCCAGGCGTGAGCTTGTTCAGCTGGTCTTGCAGGAAGACCTTGTTGCCCTCGTCGGTGCATTTGGCGATGGCTGCTTCAAGGCCTTTCTTCACTTCGGCGCAAGCGGCTTCGCGTCCCTTCTGGGTGACATAGCTGGTGAGGCCGTCGATGGCATACTGGAAGGGCGCGTTCTTGCCCTCGGCAGAAGGCCCGAGCATGGCGGCGAGCTGCTGCACGCCCTCGGCTCCGGTGCCGGCTATCTCGCTCATGACCTGTTCCAGCACGTCCAAGTTCTGTGCCGGCAGTTGTGCCAGACCGTCGGCAATGATGGTGGATGTGACGCGACCCCGGCTGTCCTGTGCGGTGGCGGTGAAGTTCATGCCAAGCACCACAGCCAACAATACTATATATCTAAGGTGTTTCATAGAAATGTCAATTATGAATTATGAATTGTGCATTATGAATGATGCATTATATTTTCCACTCTCCGCGCATGGGCTGGTCGATGAGGGCGTTGGCTGCCTCGTCGCCGATGAAGCGCTGGGTGGCGGGGTCGAAGTTGAGCACCTTGCGACCGAGGCGCAAGCCCACGGCACCGAGGTTGACGAGCGTGCAGCTGTGGTGGCCGTTCTGCTCGTTGAGGGCGAACTTCTGGCGTGAGCGGACGCACTCGAGGAAGTCTGTGCGCTGTGGCTCGGGGTCGGGCAGCTCGTTGATGAGTTGCTGCACGTTCGGGATGGTGCATTCGAAGCCCTTATAGACCTTGCCCTTGGGACCTTCGATGTAGGCCAGCTTGCCCTTGCTCTCGAAGCCTTCACCTTCGAGGACGATCTGGCATCCGTCGGCGTAGGTGTAGGTGATCTTGTGCCAGATGCCCACGGCATCATAGTGCTGTTGCGGGGCGTCGATTTCCACCTTCACGGGGAACTCATCGTCCTTGCCCAGCATGTACTGCACGGGGTCGAGATAGTGCTGTCCCATGTCGGTGAGACCGCCGCCGTCGTAATCCCAGTAGCCACGGAAGGTCTGGTGGGTGCGGTGGACGTGGTAGGGCTTGTAGGGAGCCGGTCCCAGCCACATATCATAGTTGAGTTCTGCGGGCACGGGCTGTGGGGTGAGGTCGTCCTTGCCCACCCAGAAGAATTTCCATGTAAAGCCGGTGGCACCGGATACGGTGACCTTCAGCGGCCATCCCAGCTGTCCGCTCTGGATGAGCTTCTTCAGCGGCTT
This sequence comes from Bacteroidaceae bacterium, assembly GCA_017455585.1. Lineage (GTDB taxonomy): Bacteria > Bacteroidota > Bacteroidia > Bacteroidales > Bacteroidaceae > Physcousia. The sequence goes on from JAFSZU010000031.1 coordinate 18,500, forward strand.
GACAGGTGTGCCCAGGCCGTAGAACGTGTCGGTGAAGCGGAACCACGTGTTGAGGCGCAGGATGCGGCCGTAGCGCTGCACGGCCTCCATCACGGCCTTGCCCTCGCCGATGGTGCGCGTCATGGGCTTCTCCAGCCAGATGTCCTTGCCGGCCTTGGCAGCCTCCACGGCCATGAGCCCGTGCCAGTGGGGTGGGGTGGCGATGTGGATGATGTCGGCACCGGACTGGTGGATAAGTTCGCGCCAGTCATCATAGGCTTTCATGTCGATGCCGAAGTTCTGCTTGGCCGCTTCCACGGCACTGCTGAGGTGCTTCTTATCGACATCGCACACAGCCAGCAGACGGTATGCCTCGGAGTTGGAGAAATGGCTGGAGGAGCGACCGATGCCGCCCACACCGATGATGGCTTTCGTCAGTTGGTCACTGGGGGCAATGAATCCTTTGCCGCCCAACACTTTTCTGGGAACGATGGTGAAGAGTCCTGCCGCTCCCAGCGTTTTCATGAAATGTCTTCTGTCCATGAAGTATAGAGTTGAAAGTTAAAAGTTGAAAGTTAAAAGATGAAAGATGTCCGAACGTGAAGCCTCGAATGTACCGGGCTTTGTTGGATAACCCTTTGGCGGTGTAAAGTTACACCTTTATTTATTATAAAGGTCAATAGTAGCCGGTTTTTTCACACACTTTCACACTTGAATTGTTAATCTGTGGTAAATTCTTGAAAGAACGATAAGCGTGCCATGAGTTTTTTGTACCTTTACACCCTAAAAACTCACGTTTATGAAGATATTTGCAGTAGGAATGAACTATGCGGAGCACAATAAAGAGCTCCATGGCGCGTTATATAAGACAGAGGATCCTGTCATCTTCACCAAGGCGGACTCGGCACTGCTCACAGACGGACGCCCGTTCTTCATCCCCGACTTCACACAGCGGTGTGACTATGAGACGGAGGTGGTGGTTCGCATCTGCCGGTTGGGCCGGAGCATCCCGCAGCGGTTTGCACATCGCTACTATGATGCCGTGACCGTGGGCATAGACTTCACGGCACGCGACCTACAGCAACGGCTGACCGCCGAGGGACATCCCTGGGAACTGTGCAAGGGTTTTGACGGATCGGCTGTCGTGGGACGCTTCATCCCGAAGGCGTCTCTGGGCCGTGACATTCAGGACTTGCATTTCCATCTGGACATCAATGGCCAGACGGTGCAGCAGGGACACACGGCAGACATGCTGCGGACAGTCGATGAGCTGATAGCCTTCATCAGTCAGTTCTTCACGCTGAAGACAGGCGACCTCCTCTACACAGGCACACCCGTGGGTGTGGGACCCGTCCATGAAGACGACCACCTCTGCGGATGGCTCGAAGACCAGAAACTGCTGGAGTTCAATGTGAAGTAGATTTGAAACTTGAAACATATCAGATACATATTGATAGGCTTGCAATGGCTGCTGGGTTGGGGCTTGGCCGTGGCACAGAGTGATTTCACACGTTTCGACTGGAACGTGTTGCGGATAGACAGCGTGCTGCCCACCTATACTGAAGTGGTGCCGCTGGAAACCGACTACCGTCTGTTTGATTACCAAGTTCGGGTTGCCTATCCCGAATGGGCACCGCTCACGCCAGCCGAGACGGCGGTGGCAGAACGCTTCGGGGATTTGTTGGCAGATACATTGCAAGTGCAGACTTTTGTGGGCATCAGCCGTGGACAAGGGCTGTTGGATATTTCCTTTGTACCCGTCATCCGGCAGGAAGGACGATACATGAAGCTATTGAGCGGCAAGGTGGAGATTATTCCTGTCCCCAAGCCGCAGGTGTATCGTGTCCGGGCCAACAGCACCTCCAACCGTAAAGCACAAACTCGCGAGAACCGATGGGCTGCCAACAGTGTCTTGGCAACAGGCAAGTGGGCCAAAATCAGTGTGACAGAGGACGGTATCTACCACCTGACCAACAGCCAGTTGGCCAGCATGGGCTTCACCCGCAAAGCCAAGATTCGTGTCTATGGCTACGGCGGCCACAAACAGGCTGAGGCGATGAATCCCGATACAGACTGGGACGACCTGGAGGAGGTGGCTCTGCTGCCTGTCTCAGACGGGTACCTCTTTCTGGCCAACGGCCTCGTCTCCTGGCAGGGCGGCATCCACACGACCAACCACTATGCCAATGCCGCCTGTTACTTTGTGACAGAGGCCGAGGAGGACGTGAGTCCTATCACACAGGAGACAGTGACCCCCGCCGATGCCACCCCGCAGCAGACGGTCAGGGCATACGCCGTCTATGACCCCGACGAATACGCCTGGTTCCAAGGCGGCACTGTGTTGGTGGAGCGCTATGACTATGCCAACGGCAACCGGCGCAGCTACAATCTCTCGCTGCCGGCTCTGCCCGCCGCAGACAGCACGGCAACACTGAGGGTATGCTTCACAGCGGGCAACAGCACCTATACCGAGGTGACGCCCACCTTCAACGGAGCCGTTTTGGAGACCATGACCATCGGAGCGTTATCCAGCGGATATGATGCCGCTGTCAGCAACACACGCCGCTACACGGTGGAGACGCCCCGGCAAGAGAATACTATCCTGTTTACTGCCACCGCAGGTCAGCATGCCCGCTTGGACTATTTTGAGTTGGCCTACGATGCGCAACTGGCTATCGACCAGGAGCATCCATCGCTACTGTTCACGGCACAGGGAGCCGCCACCTTTGACATCCGTTATGCCGAGGGCCAGCAGCCCCAGCTATGGCAATTCCCCGAACCGGGTCAGCCGGCCAGGGCCTGGGCCGGAGAAGAACGAACCGATGCCAGCGGTCAGCGCATTTTCCGTGTCAGTGTCACGGGCGAGGGAGCTGCCGATGAGCAACGCTACATCGTTCTGGATGCTGCACAGGCTGCGGCTTTCCCCATGCCGGCCATCGTCGGTGCCGTAGAAAGCCAGAACCTGCACGCTCTGGACTCCCTGGACATGGTCATCATCACTCCCGCCAGCGGACTGTTGGACGCTCAGGCACAGCGCATGGCCGATATCCACGAGGAGATTGACGGTCTGCGGTGCCGCGTCGTGCGTGCAGACCAGATTTATAATGAGTTCTCCAGCGGTACGCCGGATGCCACGGCCTATCGCCGCTTCCTCAAGATGCTCTATGACCGCGGACTGGAAGCAGGGACGGCACCGCGATACCTGCTGCTTTTCGGTGACTGTGCATGGGACAACCGCATGATGTCGGTGGCATGGACGGGCTACAGTCCCGACAACTTCCTGCTCTGCTATGAGAGCGCCAACTCGTTCAGCGACACACAGACCTATGTGATGGAAGAGTATTTCGGGCTGCTGGATGACGGCGAGGGCGTGACCCTCACCCGCGAGAAGGCCGATCTCGGCGTGGGGCGTTTCCCCGTGCGGACGGTCAAGGAGGCCACGGCACTGGTGGACAAGACCATCCGCTATATCCGCGCAGAACAGGCCGGAGCCTGGAAGAACGTGGTCTGTTTCATGGGCGATGACGGCGACAACAACCAGCACCTGCGCATGGCCAACGCCGCCGCTGACAGCGTGGCAGCCCGCCATCCTGAGATGGAGGTGCGCAAGGTGATCTGGGATGCCTACAAGCGTGTGAGCACAGCCACCGGCAACCGCTACCCCGACGTGGAGCTTGTCCTCAAGAAACAGATGGAAGAGGGCGCGCTGATGATGAACTATACCGGTCATGCCGCCACCTACTGTATTTCTCATGAGCAGTCGCTGCGCATCGAGGACTTTGCCGACTTCAATACCCCCAAGCCCCCCTTGTGGGTGACGGCAGCCTGTGACGTGATGCCCTTCGACACCCAGAAATCCAATATCGGCGAGACGGCCGTCCTGCACGCCACAGGTTCCGCCATCGCTTTCTACGGCACCACCCGCACCGTCTATGCCTCCGCAAACGAGGAGATGAACCAGGCTTTCTGCGCCAATGCCTTCGAAACCGATGAGCTGGGACGGCCCAACCGTCTGGGAGATGCCGTGCGGCTGGCCAAGGTGCAAGTGATAGACTGGGCAGCCGACTCTCATAGCGGGCATCGGTCCAACAGTGCCTATCCCGTTAACAAATTGCATTATGCTCTGCTCGGAGACCCTGCCCTGCGGCTGGGAAGCATCACCAACCACGTCATCCTGGACAGCATCAACGGCACACATGTCAGTCAGTTGCCAGAGGACTACATGATTCATGCCGGGAGCAAGGTGCAACTGTCTGGACATGTGGAGGATGCCAGCCAGCAACCCATGGATGCCTTCTCCGGCACACTGTCTGTGCGCCTCTATGACAGCCAGAACACGATCACCTGCCGTAATAACGACGGTGAAGCCTCGGAACTCTTCACGTTCACCGCCTATGACAAGATCCTCTATAACGGGCAGGACAGCATCCGTGCAGGACACTTCAGCCTCACCTGTCCCGTGCCCATCGACATCAATTACAGCAATCAGTCGGGTCGTCTGCTCTTCTATGCGCTCTCATCGGACCGCCTCACCGAGGCCAATGGATACTGTGAGGACTTTGCCATCGGAGGCACAGACCCGGAGGTGAACGACACCATCGCGCCGCACATCCTGGCCTATCTGGACGATGAAAGTTTCAGAGACGGCGACATCGTGGGGGCCACACCGTTCTTCGTGGCCACGCTGCAAGACGAGAGCGGCATCTGCACCGGAGGCAGCACCATCGGTCATGACCTGGAGCTGGTGGTGGACGGCAAGGCCTCGACCACCTATATCCTCAATGACTACTTCGTGGGTGAGTTCGGTGACTACAGCCGCGGCACGGTGGCCTTCTCCATCCCTGCCATGGAGAAGGGCGAGCACACGCTGCTCTTCCGCGCCTGGGACATGATGGGCAACACCGCGGCCACCACCCTGCACTGCACTGTGGATCCCAGCCTCAAGGTCAATATCCTGGACTTGCGGCTGACCAACAACCCAGCCTCAAGCAGCACCACCTTCCTGCTCACTCATGACCGTCCGGGCAGCCAGTGCGATTTCACCCTCGAGGTCTTCGACTTCAGCGGGCGACTCATCTGGAGACACAGTGAGACCGGTGCCAGCAACACAGGCCTCTACACCATTCCCTGGAACCTTACTACTGGCGAGGGGTTGGCCGTGGGTAGCGGCGTCTATCTCTACAGGGCCCGCGTCAGCTGTGACGGCAGTGAGGAGGCCACGGCCACACAGAAACTGATTATTAACCGCAAATAGCATAGATGGAGTTATATGAAGAAACTACTTTTAATCTGTTCATTATTCATTTCCACAGCCGTTTGGGCCGATGACGAGGGTGACCGCGAGAACACGTTCAACCCCGTGCAGTTCAGCGTCGTGTCCATGAGCATCGCCCCCGATGCACGGGGCGGCGGCATGGGCGACGTGGGCGGAGCCACCGAGGCCGACGTCAACTCGCAATACTGGAACCCCGCCAAATACCCCTTCTGTGTGGGGCGGGCAGGCATCGCTGCCAGCTACACGCCGTGGCTGCGAAAGCTGGTCAACGACATCAACCTGGCCAACATAGCAGGTTTCTACCGCATTGGTGACTACAGTGCCATCAGCGGCTCGCTGCGCTACTTCTCGCTCGGCGACGTCAGTTTCTGGAGCGACGAGATGGCGGGTGCCAGCTCGGCGGGAGTCACCGAGGGCATGACCATACGCCCCTACGAGATGGCTGTTGACGTGGCCTACTCGCGTATGCTCTCCGAGACATTCTCCATGGCCGTGGGGTTGCGCTATATCCTGTCAGATATCCAGTTCGACTACACCGCCGAGAGTTCACCCGGTACGGCTTTTGCGGCCGATATCGCCATGTATTATAATAGTTATCTGATGCTGGGCAACCGCGAGTGCGGGCTGGGCATAGGCCTCAACGTCTCCAATATCGGTTCCAAGATCAGCTACGGTGGAACAGACAATGCCGAGTTCATTCCCACCAACATGCGTCTGGGTCTGAACCTGACCATCCCCTTCGACGAGTACAACCGCTTCTCTATCGCCGCCGATGCCAACAAGTATCTGGTACCCACCTATCCCATGCAGGAACCAGACGAGGCCGACAACGACTACATCGACCGCTGCCAGCGAGACTACTATGACCTCTCGCCCATCGCAGGTATCTTCAAGAGTTTCCACGACGCCCCCAATGGCTTCAAGGAGGAGTTGCAGGAGATACAGTGGAGCCTGGGCTGTGAATATTCCTACAATGACCGCTTCTTCCTCCGCGCCGGCTACCACGACGAGCACGCCAACAAGGGCAACCGCAAGTATGTCACTGTCGGGGCGGGCTTCAAGATGAGCGTGTTCTCCCTCGATGCTTCATACGTCATCTCCACGGCGCAGTCCAACCCGCTGGACCAGACCATGCGCTTCACCCTTGGCTTTGACCTCGATGGCATGTATGACCTCTTTGGAAAGAAAAGAAGATGAGATATCTTTCAACTTTCAACTTTTAACTTTCAACTTTTAACTTTCAACTTTCAACTTTTAACTTTTAACTTTCAACTTTTAACTTTCAACTTTCAACTTGAAATGAGAGTAGGTTTCGGATATGATGTCCACCAGTTGGTGGAGGGCCGCGAGCTGTGGCTCGGCGGCATACATATAGAACACAGCCTCGGACTGCTGGGTCACTCAGACGCGGATGTCCTCATCCATGCCATCTGCGATGCACTCCTTGGTGCCGCCAACATGCGGGACATCGGTTTTCACTTCCCCGACACAGCAGCAGAGACCGACGGCATAGACAGCAAGATCCTTTTGCGGCGCACCGTGGAGTTGATAGCCACCAAGGGCTATCATGTCGGCAACATCGACGCCACCGTCTGTGCCGAACGGCCTAAACTCAACCCCCACATCCCCGCCATGCAGCAGTGTCTGGCCACGGTCATCGGCTGCGACCCCGACTGCGTCAGCATCAAGGCCACTACCACAGAGCGCTTGGGGTTCACGGGGCGTGAAGAAGGTATCTCGGCCTACGCCGTCTGCCTCATCTCCAAAGAGTGATTATTTCGCCTCATTATTTGAATAAAAGAACACAACTCTTCTGGCATACTCGCCCGCCTCTTCTGGCATACCCGCCCACGCTTTTCTGCTAAAATCACATAAAAATTAGCACTTTTTTATATAAAGTGGTGGCAATTCGGAGATTTTTGACTACTTTTGCATCGTTTAAAGAACTATGAAGATGAGACGAACGGAAGTAGTAAACCAAATGATCAAGGCGATTCGCAAAGTTGCCCCTACTGCGACGGCTATACTTTATGGCTCAGAGGCTCGTGGCGATGCCCGCTGCGACAGCGACATTGATGTGCTGATTCTGCTCGACGGCGACAAGCGCGACCTGAAGCACGAGGATAAACTTTCAGGGGAACTCTATGAAATAGAACTTACCACGGGAGTCCTTATCAGTCCGACGATTATGCTTCGCAAGCAATGGGAGAACCGTCCGTTCAAGACGCCATTCTATTTTAATGTAATGAACGAAGGAATAAGTATATGAGTGAGATACTTGATGAACAGAGCCGCGCCGACTTGGTGAGATACAGGATTGAGCGGGCAGATGAAACCTTGATGGAAGCACGGTTACTGGCAAAGGAAGGCTATTACAATGCTGCTTTCAACCGCTTGTATTATGCTTGCTTCTACGCAGCGCTGGCACTGCTTGTCAAACACGGCATCACGACTTCTACGCATGCTGGGGTTAAGACGATGCCCGGGCTGCACTTCGTATCCAAAGGATTGCTGGAGAAAGAACAAGGCAAGACCTTCAGCCGCCTGTTTGAGATTCGGCATAGCGGCGACTATGACGATTTTGTGTATTGCGACAAGGAAATGGCCGACGAATACACGCCGTTGACAGAGGCTTTTATTCAGAGGATTAAGGAACTTTTAGAAGCCAACAAATAGTAAAAACCTCCTAAGCTAAACTTGAATTATTCATGGAAATGAATGAATCTTTTATATAAACACGAATTACCATGAATTGATCATGCGCTCGGCTTTCTTGAAGTGTCAAGCGAACAAGTTCGAGCGACCGCTTCACACTTGAAGAATAACCCGTTAAAATTATAATTCATAAGAAATTCATGGATAATTCATGATGATTCACGACAGCCATTTTTTTTCGTTGAACCTTCCCCGCATCGGGACTGCGATGGTCAATCGTGCAATTACGAAATAACAAGCCCTCTTCTTCGAGTGTAGCCAAGAGTTCATCTCTTTCTCTTTTTCTGCCAACCATCATGTCTCTTTTCGTATAATACAATATGTCTCTGCCATGCTATATGCTATAAAGTGTGGCTATCTCACAAAAATAGACGTTTGTCCACAACCTATGCCTGCTTTTTGCTTGCAAAGGTACGACTTTTGCTTTATATGAAAATAAAAATTAAAGAAAATTTGGTCGTTCCTACTTTTATTCGTACTTTTGCAGCCGGAATCGGGGAGAAATCCGGTTTAATGATGCATTAGCTTATTATTTCGCACTTGACTGAAAAGACGTCGGAAATCTTTCTTGGAATAGTTCGATTTAAAAAGCAGAGGGAAGACCAAGATGCGGCATTCCCAATCTGACGAAGAAGCTATGCCTCCACGCTATATGGCGTGGTTGCATTCTTATATGTCAGATAGGGGTTCCAAAATTCCGACGTCTGCCCCTTAGGTCAAGTGCATAGGGATGACCACGCCATTCTTTGTGCCCTGACGTTTGCATCCTCTTTCAACATACTGCAAACAAGTTAGTACAACAATTAAGTTTAACAGTTAAAAAATTACAGTTATGAAGAAAAAGGATTTTCTTTGGAGCTTGCTGGCCATCGTGATGGCAGCAACTATGAGTGTAGGATTGTCGTCGTGCCGTGACGATGATGACCCAGAGCTTTCTATCAGCAGTCCATCAAGCCTGTCAATTAGTCTTCAGGCAAACGGCGATGGTGATAAGACTATCACAGTATCTGCCAGTAACACAGATTGGAGCGCAGATGTCTCTTATGTTGATGGTTCAGATTGGCTTACATTGGGAAGCCCGAATGGTTCTTCAATCTCTTTTACTGTGACAGAGAACACAACGACTTCGCCCCGCACTGCTAAAGTGAAGATTACTGCAACTGCTAATGCCAGCTTGAACAAAGAAGTTACGGTTACTCAGGCTGGAGGAGAAGCATCGTTATCAGTAGATAGAACTTCTATAGATTTCCAAATGGACGGTGGCTCTCAGACGATACAGGTTACCAGCAATACTTCATGGGAACTGAAAGGCAAAGATGGTTGGCTTACCGTTAATCCAGATTCTAAGTCTTCCGCTGAATCTGAAATAAAGACTGTCACAATTTCAGCTTCAGAGAACACAACAGGTGAAACTCGGAACTGTACTCTGACATTCAGAACTACTGACAATAAGGCAAGTGCATCTGTCACAGTAACACAAAGAGGTCTGGCGGGAGTATCGGCAGAGCCTTCCGACGAACTTCTGATGTGTTATAGTTATGCACATGGAGTATCTTGTGGGTCAAAAACAAAGTACTTCTATATTGCCCTTTATAACCAGTCAACATACGAAAAAATGAGTGATAGAGAAGTGATTGCGGATGTGGTTACTGGCAAAGTAGAAGACCGTGAAGCACCAAGTGATGACATCTATTTTAGCTGGAATCTGTCCGAAAATTCCTCTTATGTCTTGGCTATCGTTCCTTATGGTGAGAATGACAGACAAGGAAAACTGTACACCAAACAAATAAAGACCAAAAACTCAAATTCGGAGCCAAACGTAGAAATATCGAATTTTTCTATAGACTGGGATACCGAATCATACGTATGGAATACAAAGAAAAATACATACTGCTCAAGCTATTACACTTATGCAGTATCAAGTAAATA
>JAFSZU010000032.1 GCA_017455585.1 Bacteroidaceae bacterium
CCCAGCAGCTGTCAGCCGTTCACGCATACGCACGCACGCGCGGCGTAATATTAAAAGGTGACATCCCCATCGGTGTGGCACGGCACGGATGCGACGTCTGGCAGGAACCACGTTACTTCAACCTCAACGGTCAGGCCGGTGCGCCGCCCGATGATTTCGCCGAGGACGGACAGAACTGGGGCTTCCCCACCTATAACTGGGACGAGATGCTGCGCGACGGATGCTCATGGTGGGAACGCCGCTTCCGCAACATGGCACATTACTTCGACGCCTACCGCATTGACCACGTGCTGGGCTTCTTCCGCATCTGGGAGATTCCCGTGCCCGTGAAGACCGGACTCCTGGGGCAGTTCTCCCCTGCCCTCGCCCTCACTCGCGACGAGATCTACAGCTTCGGCATCAGCCAGGAAACCTTGATGAACACTATTTGTCCGATTATTAAAGATGCCAACGTCTGCACTAACTACCTCTTCCTGCGCGACCACAAGAACCCAGAGCTCTTCCATCCTCGCATCTCTGCACAGAAGACGGAGGCCTACCAACATCTTTCGAACAACGAACAGCGCGCCTTCGACGCCCTCTACGATCAGTACTTCTACCACCGCAACAACCAGTTCTGGTATGAGGAGGCCATGCAGAAGCTGCCCAAGCTCGTGCGCGCCACACGCATGCTCTGCTGTGCCGAGGACCTGGGCATGGTGCCCGCCTGTGTGCAGTGGGTGATGGACGAGCTGGGCATCCTCAGCCTGGAGCTGGAGTCGATGCCCAAGGAGCCGTGGGTGCGCTTCGGGCGCGTGGAGAACAACCCGCGCCGCAGCGTGGCCACCATCAGCAGCCACGACACGCCCACCCTGCGCATGTGGTGGGACGAGGACGAGCAGCGCACACAGGAATACTGGAACACCATCCTCCACCGCGAGGGACCTGCTCCGCATCCCCTCTCCGGACAGCTGGCACGCGAAATCATCCAGCGGCACCTCGACTGCCCGTCCATGGTCTGTGTCATCGCCCTCCAGGACTGGCTCGCCACCGACGAGCACCTGCGCCTGAAAGACGCCAACGCCGAGCGCATCAACATCCCCGCCAACCCCCACCACTACTGGCGCTACCGCATGCACCTCAACATCGAAGACCTCAAGAACGACAAGTCCTTCACCGAGGGCATCCGCGAGATGGTGGTCAAGGGTAACCGGTTATAGCCCAGACAAACGTCCGACTCAAAAATGAAGACAAACACCTAAGGTGGGTCCTATAAATTGAAATATAGGACCCACCTTGTTGCATAATAGGACAGAAAGACATGGAAAAAGCAACATTTTTTGACAAAAAGGGGGCGAAATTGTGCGCTTATTCAAAAAAATTTGCAAAAACATTGGGAGTTCAACGAAAATAATCTACTTTTGTCGCCAAATAGGTATCATATCCTGCATGACATGATGTATTTGTCACTATCACAGAAAGCACTGTCCCACAACCGTGCGGCACAATGGATAGCCGCCATGGTGCTGTTCCTGTTGTGTGTTCCCACCTTTGCCGGCGACAAAAAGTCCGAGAAGGCCTACAGGAAACAATGCAAGAAGGAAATCAAGCACCTCCAGGCAGAAGGATGGAAAGTCTATGCTTCACCACAGTCACTGGAGGATGCGCTGATGCCCTACTACATGGAACTGGCAGACGGGGCAAAGCATATTTGTGTGCAGCAGGAGGCCGGCAACGTCAATTTGGCGTTGAGCAAGGCCAAACTCATTGCACAGAAGAGCTATGCAGAAGACATCGAGAGCATCATCAAAGCCGAAATCGTGAACGAGATGAAAAACGTGGACACGGGTGATGACGTGCAGTCCGAGGAACGCTTTCAGGCCATCTTCAAGCAGAAAGTGGACCAGCGAATCAGTGGGTTCGCGCCCCGGTGCACACTCACCCGTAACAACAAGAACGGACATGTGGAGGTGATGCAATACTATACCTACAAACTCAAAGACTAAAAACGCCGATTGCCGCATTCAATGAAATGAAGAATATAAGATACATAGCACTCGCAATCCTGCTGGCTGCAACACCGCTCGCCGCACAGAAGAAAGCCAAACCCAAAGTTCTGGAGACACATGTCGTGGCCACATATACAGCACAGGGCAACGAGAAGAACATCCAGGAGGTGAGGAATAATGCCCTGAAGGCCGCGCAGCTCAAAGCCATCGAACAGGTCTTCGGGACATCGCTCAGTTCCACCACAGGCTCCACCAGCACCGTCGATGGCGACAAGAGCAGCACATCCTTCCACGAGAACACCCACGCAGAAGTGAGAGGTGAATGGGTGGAAGACACCAAGGCGCCGGTGTTCAAGATGATCAGCGACGACCCGCTCACCTATCAAGTCGAAGTATGGGGCACGGTGCGAGAGATTGTCACGGCAAAGATAGACATCACCTATAAAATCTACGACTATAAAGGGCAGGAGACAACACAGTTCACGCAAACAGGACTCAAAGAGACCAGCCATGTCTTTCTGGACTTCTTCTCGCCCGTGAAAGGAAATCTGGTTGTCTATCTACTGGATGAGACAGAGGACAAGGCATACCTCATGCTGCCCTACAAGTATGACACCCGCCCTGCATATCCTATCGAAAAAGGAGAGACCGTCACCTTCTTCAAGGACAAATTCAAGGAAAAGTCCACGCGCATGCGCCTGACGACACCCAAGGAGATGGACTACTTCCAGCTCTATCTCATCTTCTCGCCCAATGACATATTCAGCAACTTCGAGGAAAAAGCGAAGGGCACCTATAAGCTGAACACCATGAGTATAGACAAATTCCATGACTGGTTGACCAAGGCGAAGAACACCGACAAGAGCATGATTGTCAATCAGGAGACCATCACCCTCACCAATAACACCTTCAAATAGACAAACCATTATCTTTCACCAAATATGAAAAGAATCATTACCTACACCTTAGCCTCGCTGCTTGCCGTGGCAACCTTTGCACAGGTGGAAACGCCAGAGCGAGAGGATAACATCGACTGGAAAGAAGACAGCATCGAGATCCGGACCATCAATGATATTATTGCACAGCAACAGGAAGCCACAACGGTGAACAGCAGTGAGCAACACTTCAATGACGTGTGGGGACGCAGGTCGTACTTCAACATCAGCATCAACCTGCCATATTCCCTCGACCCCAAGGAACCCATCAAGACGGGCGTACCATACAACGACGGCCTGGCACCTAAGTACAAGAGCCAGCTGAGCCTCACCCTCAGCAGAGGACGCAGCTATCGTCTGCATCCCAATCCCATTGCCAACACCCTGCAGTTCTACATCGACATCACACCGTTTGACTTCACGGTCAGCCACTACAAGATCGAGACCAAGGAAGGAGCCTATGACAGCTACAACATGGATACCACCTATCAGGAAAAATATGGCATCAAGACCTTAAAGACCGCGAATTACACAACCTGGAATCTGGAGAAATGGCAGGCTGACTATGGTATCTTGTTAGGACCCAGTTTCACCGTTGCTCCTTTCACATCCATGGACAACGCTCCGGGTCTGCACTTCATGAAGTTCAACTTCTACTTGCACGCCGGATACCGCGCATCCATGCTCTATATGGTGAATAAGGAGGAAGCAGATGCCAACTATCCAAAACCAGACCCCAAGACCAAAACGATCAACCAGAACTCCCCAGAGTACAAGGCTTTTGATGCTATGAAGGATAATGCCAAGCTGGACTGGGGACACGGCTTCTACTGGAGCTGGGGCTTCAGCGTCACGTGGAAGGGCATTGGTCTGGGCTATGAGCACAACAGCGGTCAGCTCAAATACAAATCCATTGACACGGGTACCTTCGGCGACAGCAGCTATAAGTTCAAGACTTCCAGCAATAGACTTTATATCTCCTTCCGCATCGGCAAGTAACGTTTTTCTCACACCTTATATATAATATATACGCACTATGAAACGATATATCTCACTCATTATTATTGCCATGGCGTGTCTGCCCACGTGGGCACAGAAAAGCAAGAACTATGGCACCTGTGGCAAGGACGTGGAATGGTCCTTCGACAATGTCACCCTCACCATCACCAACGTGGAAAAGATGGGCTTCAATGTGGAAATGGCCAATTATGACCTCAGCAAGAACCGTGCACCCTGGGCCAAGAAGAACCTGCCCATCCGCAAGGTGGTGATTGAGCGCGGAATCACTTCTATCGGTTCCTGCGCATTTGCCGGCTGCTCGGATATCCAGGAAATCATCTTCAACGGCACGGAACTGCGGCGTATCGGTTGGGGTGCCTTCTACAACTGCACACGTCTGCGCACCATCTCGCTGCCCACCAACCTGCGCGAGATAGGCCCCATCGCCTTTGCCAACTGCTCCGGCATCACATCCGTCAAAATCCCCGACCACTGCCGCGTCGGAGAGCAGGCTTTCATCTCCTGCACGGGATTAACCTACATCGACTGTGCACCCACATCGGATATCGGCCCCTACGCTTTCGCCAGTCAGGTCACCGTGGGCAACACCACGCGCCATGCACTCTATAACGGCGAAGTGGGACGTCTGCCGTCCAACATCAACTCCGGCAACAGCAACACCTACGGCTTCCACCGCAACGTGGTGGAGAAGCGCAAGCTCTCCGGAGCCGCCAGCGTGGACTATGACTATGTCACCTCACCCATCGACTCTCTGATTCCCACCGTCATGCAGGATACCCGCAATGACACCTACGCCCTCATCATCGGCAACCAGGAATACCGCTTCGTCTCCGACGTGCAGTTTGCCATACACGATGCCCATGTGTTCCGCCAGTACTGCGAGAAGACCCTCGGCATCCCCACCGCCAACATTCTCCCTCTGGACAACGCCACCAAACAGATGATTCTGGAAGAGGGTCTGGACTGGGTGCGCGACATTAAGGACCGCGAGAACAAGAAACTCATTGTCTATTACGCTGGACACGGCGTGCCCGATACCAAGAACAAGAACAAAGCCTACCTGCTGCCCACCGATGTGCGCGGTACAGCACCTCAGCGCGGTATCGCCCTTGATGACTTCTACGGGCAGTTGGGCGAGTTGGCCTTTGCTCAGACCAGCGTCTTCCTGGATGCCTGCTTCAGCGGCGTCAACCGTGAGAACGAGGGCGTGACAGAAGGTCTGCGCGGCGTGGAAATAGACCCGGAGGATGCCACCTTCGGCGACGGCAATGTCATCGTGTTCTCCGCCGCACAGGGCAATGAGACGGCACAGGGCTATCCCGACCAGGGACATGGACTCTTCACCTATTATCTGCTGAAAGAGCTGCGCGAGACACATGGTGCCACCAACTTCGGTGCCCTCTCCGACAACATCAAGAAGAACGTCTCTACCCAGGCCCTGCAGCTCAAGATGCGCAAGAAACAAACTCCCACCACCAATGCCTCTGAGAACGTGGCAGAGACATGGCGCAGCATGGGGTTCTAATATATGTATAAGGTATATACATGCCTTAGACAAGCGAACAACGCAAACCATTTATCAACAATTAACTTAATCCGAAACAATGAAAAAGATTCTATCACTCGCACTCATCAGTGCATTCATCTTCTCACTGAACAGCTTCGCAGGTTACAATGAGAAAACAGTCCAGAAGAGAGCCAAACAGGAAGCCAAGGAATTAAAGAAACAAGGTTTCGAACCTCAACCCGGTGCACTTCCCCTGGAAATGCAATTGGAGAATTGCTACAAAAAACAACTTGACTTTGATGATGAGGAGTTACCCAAGTATTATATGGGTAATGCTAATACGACGGGAACCAATTACGATGCCGCCAGAATGGCTGCTGGCCATCTTGCCCGTACGAACTTGGCCACTGAAATTAGCACACAAATAGCCCAGCTCATAACAGATAAGATGGGCAACAAAGATCTTGAGGACGGTGTTAAGGCATCCATCTCACAGGTAACGGCAAAAGGAAAGGAACTCATCGTTGCAAAACTCAGCAATACAACCCCTCTTATGGAGTGCTTCCGTAAGACAGATAAAGGGCTTTATGAGGTTCGCATCCGCATTTTCTACTCCAAGGAGCGTGCCGACAAGCAGGCTCGTGCCGCCCTGCGCGCAGAATTGGAGAAAGAGTCTGACGCTGCCGCTAAGGCTCTTGACCAGCTCATGGACGAAGAATAATCCCCGTCTATACCTTTCTCTATGAAATCATTGTTCACCGCACTCTTCCTCGGCCTCTCCTTCTGTGCCATGGCGCAGAAGGAGAAGACCGTGGAAGCCTCCTACACCTATACCTATTCCTCTGATGTCCCCGCCAAGCAAGCACGCATGGTGGCACAGGAGCGCGCGCGGGTGGCGGCCATTCAGGAAGCCTTCCCCGGCACCATCACCGCCGAGCAGCACAGCCAGATCATGAACGAGGGGGGACAGGGCAGCAGTAGCCGTTTCTATTCCTCCGGCGTCAGCGAGGTCAAGGGTGAATGGCTGGGTGATACGCGCGAGCCGCAGTTCACCGACCCCGTCTTCAGCAGCCAGAACGACCTGTGGTCTGTCACCTGTACCGTGAAGGGGCGCGTCCGCGAAATCACATGGAGCAAGCCCTCGTTCCGCTGGCAACTGATGCGCAACCACGTCGAGGATGCCTCCGAGACCAGTGAGTTCCAGGAGAACGATGATCTCTACATGACCTTTCAGGCTCCCTGCGACGGTTATCTCTGCGTCTATCTCTCCGATGAACGCGGCATGGCACAGTGTCTCGTGCCCAATGACCAGGATCCGCAGGGCCACTATCGCATCAAGGGTGGGCAGCGCTATGTTTTCTTCTCAGACCGTCACCGCACCGATGACGGCCAGATGTCCACCGAGGAACTATATCTGGTTCCTGGCTCAGACATAGAATATGACCAGTTCTATGTCTTCTTCTCTCCCAATCTTTTCTACAAAGCCACCAACAGCGAGCGCACGGTCGTGGAAGTGGACGGCCGTGAACATCTCATGCCCGGTGAAATCCCCTATTCCGACTTCCAGCGGTGGCAAGTGAAGCTGCTCTCCAAGGACAAGGACCTACAGCGCGAAAAGAAGATTATCTCCATCCGCCGTAAGAAACCATAACAAACCACACTGATTCAATGAAAGCGCTCCGACAACTATTTGCGCCTGTCTGTTTCCTCCTTTGCTTATTCCCGGCAACTGCTTTGGCACAAGACGATGATGACTTCTTCGCCGATGCCGATGCCGAATGGGATGACTTCACGTTGGATGCAGCCCGTGAGTGGGAGGAATTCCGTGCCCAGGCCAACGCAGAGTATGCAGCTCTGCTGGAAGATGCCTGGAAAGAATTTGAGTCTGTCAAGGGCCTTACGCGTCCCAAGGACCAGAACAAGATACCCTTAGACTACATCCAGCACATCATGGTGGTCAGTCCGGCACAAGTGTCAAAAGCCAAAACCACCAACGCGCGCTTCAACATCAAGGCCGTGCTGAGTGGCGGCTTCGGATTGACGCGTCCAGACCCCGCCTTCAAGCACAAGAGTGTGCGCAAGTTGCTCAAGGAAGAACGCCGCCAGCGCCGCGAGGCCGAGCGGCTGGCACAAAAGCAGGAGCGGCAACGCAAGCAGCAGGAGCGCGCAGAGGCCGAGCAGCAGGAACGCATAGAGGCCGAGCAACAGCAGCAACTGGCCCAACAACCAACGGAGCAGCCCCAGAAGCCAGACATGTCTGCCCCAAAGGCTCGCCTCGTCAACTATATGTTCTACGGCACCCCCATGCAGGTCAACGTGGGTGACATCAGGCAACCGCTGAAGCTCAAGAGCGTGCAGCCGCATGACGTGGCCGAGGCCTGGCGCACCTGTGCAGGCTCGGAATACAACGCGCTGTTGTGTGACCTCATGGAGCTGCGCGAGAAGCACAACCTCTGCGACTGGGCCTACCTGCTGATGCTCAACGAGGCTGCAGAGGCCTATCTGGGAAAGGGGAGCAACGAGGCCATCTTCCTCACCGCCTTCATCTACTGCCAGAGCGGCTACCGTATCCGCCTGGGGCAGTCCGACGGGAAACTCCTGATGCTCTATGCCTGCCAGAATACCATCTATGATCAGGACGGCTACATGCTGGACGGCAAGATGTTCTATGTCTTCGGACAGCAACAAGGTCAGCTCTACCTGAGTGCCTGTGAGCAGGGTTTCGAAAAAGAGCAGTCACTCTCCCTCTTTGTGGACAAACAGCCAATGCTGTCTGCCAACAATGCCGACACCCGCACCATCAAGTCAAAGCTCTATCCCGACATGGAGATCAAGGTGAGTGTCAACCAGAACCTCATTCGTTTCTATGACAACTACCCCAGCTCCTGCCTGCAGGACAACCCCCTCACACGTTGGGCACTCTATGCCAACAAGCCCATGGACGAGAGCGTCCGCCAGCAAATCTACCCCACCCTGCAGTCTGCGCTGAAGAATCTCTCGGAGTATGATGCCGTCTGCCGTCTGCTGAGTCTGCTCCAGTCGGGGTTCGTCTATGAATTTGATGACAAGGTTTGGGGTCATGACCGCGCCTTCTTCCCGGAGGAGACACTCTACTATCCTTACTCCGACTGCGAGGACCGCGCCATTCTCTTCTCACGTCTCGTCCGGGATCTCCTGGGATTGAAGGTAGCCCTCATCTACTATGATGCCAACGCGGCTCATCTGGCCACGGCCGTACACTTCAACGAGAAGATCAAAGGCGACGCCTTCATTATCAATGGTGAGAACTTCTTTGTCTGTGACCCGACCAACGGCGACCCACGTCCGGGTGTCACCATGTATGAGGAGGTCAACGAGAAGGCGCAATTCATTTTACTTGACTAATATTCTTAAAACGAATACATCATGAAGACTCTAAGAACCCTATTAACCGCTGCGCTGCTGCTCGTGACCGCCAGCAGCATATTTGCACAGAAATGGGTTGTCTATTCCATCACCGGCAATCCCAAGCTCGTCGGCATCTCCGGGCAGATGTCCCTGAAGGTTTTCGACACGCTGGGGCCACAGTCCATCATCAACCTTCCAGACGGTGCATCCCTGCAACTCATAGATTTGGAAAACAAACGCATGTGTGTGATTATGCGGCGTGAGGACAGCAAGGAACGCCTCACAGGCCTCATCCGGCTCAGCGGTGACAACGTGACCGAGCTCACACAGAACCAGCTCGACTACATGAAGAGCCAGGTGCTGGCAGCCGAGAAGCAGAAGCAGGCTGAGAAGAAAAAGAAAGCGGCAAAGAGTGACGACGATGAGCTGGGCAGCGATTTTGCGGCCGAATTCAATGAGTTCAAGGAGGCAGCAGAGAAGGAATACGAGGACTTCCGTGCCAGCGTCAACGAGGAATATGCCAAGTTCATGAAGGAGGGCTGGAAAGGCTTCAAGCGCGAGAAACCCGTCACACGGCCCAAAGTGCCCGAGGTCAAGCCGCTCACCCTCCCCGAGAAGGAACGCGGCAAGAGCATCGAGGGCAAGCCCATCAACGTCAAGGTGGTGCCACCCATCCTGCCCACCCCGCAGCCCATGCCCATCAGTCCCATCGAGGCCACCGACCCCGTGGTGGAGCAACTTGTCATCAACCGCCAACCCGATGACCCCATGCACCTCGACCCCGTGCGCCAGGACCCGTTGAAGGTCAAGCCCGTCAACCCCAACGTCAAGATAGACCCGCTCAACATCTATCCCGTGAAGTTCAACGGCATCACCTTTGAACTCTACGGTACACGCATGAAAGTGCACTTCGATGCCAAGCAGAAGTTCCAGCTCAAGAGCCTGAAGGAAGCCGACATCGCCGACACATGGAAACAGCTCTCATCCAAGGACTATAACAACACCATCATCGATTGCATCAACCTGCGCAACCTGCTGCGTCTGAGTGACTGGGCTTATATCCTGCTGCTCGAGCACATGGCCAAGACAGCCCTCGGCGATACCAACGAGGCCACACTCCTCATGGCCTACGTCTACTGCCAGAGCGGCTACCAGATGCGTCTGGCCAAGTCCGCCAACCGCCTCTTCATGCTCTACAGTTCACGCCACCTCATCTATGAGCAGGGATACTTCACCCTCAACGGCTCACGCTTCTACCCCTTCCACTGCGACGAGGCCTCGCTGAATATCTGCAACCTGCCGTTCCCCGCAGAACAGGCTCTCTCACTGCTCGTGCCCGAGGAACAGGAGTTCGCAGATATGCAGTCGCCGGCCCGCCAGCTCACCTCCGCCTCCCGTCCCGAACTGAGTGCCAAGTGCAGCGTGAACCAGAACCTCATTCAGTTCTACAACGACTA
>JAFSZU010000033.1 GCA_017455585.1 Bacteroidaceae bacterium
AGCGTCAGGCCGAAGACCCGAACATCAAGAAGATCGACAAGCCCGAGATTACCGCCATCCCCGCCAACCGCGACCAGATGAGTGCCTTCGTCAAGGAGATTCAGGACACCGAGGTCGAGCCCATCCAGCCCCGCTTTGTCGATTTCAAGAAAGACCTGACCGAGGGCGCATGGACATCCAAGGCCGGCGACGCATCCGAGCACAAGCTGCCCCTGATCTACAAGCAGAACACCGAGAACGGCATCTTCTATCTTGTCTTCCGTCTGCCCTTCGGCACCGCTGCCGACAAGCGCATTGACGCTGCCAGCGACTACCTGGAACTGCTGGGCACCGACACACTCACGGCAGAACAGATTCAGCAGCAGTTCTACGGTCTGGCATGTAGCTTCAACGTGGGCGTAGGCCCTTATCAGACCACCATCACCCTCTCCGGCCTCGACGAGAAGATGCCCGAGGCGCTGGCACTCCTGGAGAACGTGCTGGCCAACGTGCAGGTGGATAGTGCAGCCTATATGGCTTACGTGAACAATGTGGCCAAGGCTCAGGCCGATGCCAAGCTGGAACAGCAGAAGTGCTTCCGCGCACTGAATGCCTACGGCACCTACGGTCCCCGCAACAGCCGCCGCGACATCATGACCGCTGCCCTGCTGGCACAAACCAACCCGCAAGACCTCGTGGACATCCTGCACAACCTCACCTCCTACGAGCACACCGTCCTCTACTATGGTCCGCGCACGATGGGCGACCTCACCACCCTATTGACTCAGGAACACAAGCTGCCCGCAGAGCTGAAGGCACCCCTCGCCTTTGAGGAATACATGGAACAGCCCACGCCGCAGACCGAGATTCTGCTGGCACCCTACGATGCCAAGAACATCTACATGATGGCCTTCAACGACGACGAGACACCGTGGCGCCCCGAGTTCATGCCCACAGCTGCCCTCTTCAATGAGTACTTCGGTGCCGGCATGAACGGCATCGTGTTCCAGGAGCTGCGCGAGAGCCGCGGCCTCGCATACAGTGCCCGCGCCTACTATAACCAGGCTCCCGACCGCAAGGGACATCCCGAGACGAGCTACACCTACATCATCTCGCAGAACGACAAGCTGATGGATTGCATCCGCACCTTCAACCAGATCCTCGACACCATTCCGCAGAGTGCCAGTGCCTTTGACATTGCCAAGCAGAGCCTCACTAAGCAGCTGGCCGCACAGCGCACCACTCGCTTCGCCGTTCTCAACGCCTGGATGGATGCACAGGACCGCGGTGTAGATTATGACATCAACGAGAAGATATACAACGCCCTGCCCGCCCTCACCCTGGAGGACATCGTGAAGTTCGCCAACGACCGCATGGCCGCCAAGCCGCGCCGCATCATGATCCTGGGCAACGAGAAGGAACTGGACCTTGCCGGACTGCTTCAGGTGGGACCCGTGAAGCGTGTGACGCTCGAAGAGATATTTGGCTATTAAGTAAATATACATTGCTATTTTACATAAACCACAGATTTCACAGATTACATGTCCCCTGATGATGAATTATCTATCATATATTTCACAGATTATCGAGCAGCACGTTACGCAGGTACAGAGTTCAATCCTGTGGTGTGACATTCGAAGGCAGCGCAGCCTTTCGCTGGAAATCTGTGTAATATAATAACAATACAAAGTCAGAGGACGGGAAATCCGCGTAATCTGTGTAATCTGTGGTTGCATTGTTCAAAATATGAAGAAAACTCTATTAACCTTTGCCTTGGCCGCCGCGTGCGTGGCGGCCAAGGCCGTTTCCCCTCTATGGCTGCGTGCCTCGGCCATCTCGCCGGACGGCAAGACCATCTGCTTTGCCTACAAGGGTGACCTCTTCACTGTGCCCGCCGCCGGCGGACAGGCGCGCCAGCTCACCAGCAATGCCGCCTGGGACGGTTCGCCCGTGTGGAGTCCGTCGGGCAAGCAGATTGCCTTTGCCAGCGAGCGCGAGGGCAGCCTGGACATCTACCTCATCAATGCCGACGGCGGCGGACTGCAACGCCTGACCACCCACTCCGGCACGGAGAAGCCGCTGGCGTTCCTCACCGAGGATGAGGTCATCTACACCTCCACGGGTCTGCCCGCCGCCGAGAACATGCAGTTCCCCTCCGGCGTGTTTACACATTTATATAAAATACGCGCGCGCGAGGGTTCACGGCCACACCGCCTGTCCGACATCTCTGCCGGCGATGTCACCCTGGGACCCGACGGCTCCCTCATCTATGATGCCATCAAGGGCTATGAGGACCCCATGCGCAAGCACCACACCAGCAGCATCACCCGCGAGCTGTGGCAACTCTCCTTCTCCAAGCACACCGGCGAGCGTGCCCGCCGCGAAA
>JAFSZU010000034.1 GCA_017455585.1 Bacteroidaceae bacterium
ATTTACTAACTCTTAAACAAACATGCGTATGAAGAAACTTTTCACACTCGCAGCGCTGCTGGCCTTCGGCATGGCAGCTAACGTCATGGCTCAGGACGAGGAGGATGTAACCTACTACATTCAGAACGCCGGCTTTGACGAGGACCTCACCTTCCAGGCTGATGGAGCCATCAAGTCTCCTATCGTCAAGGAATATGACTGGCACCGCAGCACCGTGTTAACAGCCGAAGACGGCTCTGTTTATGCACGTGGTACTGGCACTCGTGCCGATGGTTGCGCTCCTGCATGGAACGGTTTTATAGGCCAGATTCAAGGATGGGAGATTGTCACCAATAAGCCCCTCTCCGAACCTTATACCGGTGACGGCATGGAGTGGGTTTATTTTGGCAACGTGCCTTATTCATTGGGTGAGAAGGCTGTGCCTATTGCCGATGACGGCTCCACCTTCCTCACTGTTCCCGCCAAACCCGAGGAAATCAGCGGCGAGGACAATGTGGGCTTCGCCTATCTCCGCGCTGGCTGGGGCGGCCGATGCGTCTATAAGCAGGACGTGAAGCTGCCCTGCGCTGTCTATCGTCTGGAATACTGGGCCATCAACATCAATCCCAATGGCACTAATGGCAAGAACCTCTCCAAGGTAACCTGCCGCAAGGATGTGTGGGAGGATGAGACTGGCTTCAGCGACACAGAGTGGACACTTCACACCATCGAGTTCACTC
Organism: Bacteroidaceae bacterium; assembly: GCA_017455585.1. Taxonomy (GTDB): domain Bacteria; phylum Bacteroidota; class Bacteroidia; order Bacteroidales; family Bacteroidaceae; genus Physcousia. The sequence goes on from JAFSZU010000034.1 coordinate 720, forward strand.
CTGTCGATAAGTTCACGATGGAGTTTGGCTTCGAGTCCAGCGGTGGCTCTGGCAGCAACCCCTTCCTCTGCATCGACGGCATCAAGCTCTACAAGATTGACGATGCCGATCCCCTGGACCTGCTGCGCGAGGACCTGAACGACATCTACAACACCATCTATTCCAGCCTCGACACCATTTGCATCGACGCTGAAGGCAACCTCTTCCAGGGTCTCATCACCGAGGCTCAGGAAATTGCCGACGACGCGTATAACGAGAGTTCCGTGGATGAAATTCAGGTGTCTATCGCCACCTTGAAGAAGGCCTACGATGATGCTGTGGCTGCTGCTGCCGTGGCTAACCGTTTGGCCCTGAAGCTCCAGTTCGCCAACAAGCTGCTGAATGTCTCCAACCCCTATCCCGGTGCCGACGCGCTGAAGGAGGTCGTCGAGCGTCTGGAGTCGCTGGTCTATGGCGATGACAGCAAGGCTGCTGACATCATGGCTGCCGAGGACGCACTGACAGCCGCCATCAACGACTACTACTATTCTCAGGTGCCCACCGCCGAGAATCCCGCCAACTACTCCTTCCTCATCCAGAACCCTTGGTTCTGTGTGAGCGGTCGCGAGCCCGTCTCCAACAGCGTGACAGACCTGATGGATGCTGCCCTGACGACCGATGACAAGAATGCCGATGGCTGGGAGAACGGTTCCACCGCCAGCGCCACCGTGGGTGCCTACTTCAAGGTGGGTCGCCCCTGCTACCAGCTCTGGGCTACCAACTTCACCGGTTACATGGACGTGCACCAGACACTGACCAACCTGCCCAATGGTATCTACAGCCTCGAGGCTGACCTCATCACCAACACCGACGCCCTGGGCGACCAGCATATCTATGCTCACTCCGCTCTGGGCGAGGCCGAGGGCTACATGACCGAAGCCGGCGTGCTCGTGGACTGGCCCAGCGGCGACTACGACTTCACCTACGACGAATACACCGAGGATCCTTGGGAGACGGTGAAGACCACCGCCACCGTTATTGTCAACGACGGCACACTCACCATCGGCGCACGTTCCACCCACAAGGGTGAAGGCGAGGACATCAGTGACGGACTGCGTCGCGGTGTGTTCTGGATGAGCAACTTCGTGCTCCGTTACTACGGCGAAGCCACCGACGCACAGATTGCCGAGGCCAAGCAGGCCCGCGTGGCTCTGGCCGAGAGCCTGAAGGATGCCCTCCACTTCAACGCCGACAAGGCTGTGGTGGCCGACAGCATCGCCAAGTTCCAGCAGACGAGTGACCTGGCCGTCCTCAACGGCGGTATCGAGTATGCCCGCACCTCCGAGGCCAAGTATGACGAGATCATGGAGGAGGGCAAGACCATCCCCACTGTCAAGCTGAACATCGAAGAGGCTCCCGAGGAGTATGGCGTGGGTCTGGACATCGTGAAGTTCGCCCTCGCTGCCACCGAGACATGGATTGCCAGCACAGAGGCCAGCTACAAGGATGTGGATGACCGTCTGCAACTGATGAAGAACTATGTCAACACCTACGTGCCCGCTCTCATGGAAGCCGATGACACCCGCGATATGGTGCGTTCTTCCAACAGCGCCAAGCAGGCTCTGGCCGACATCATGGCTTCGCAGAAGGCTGCCCTCACCAAGGACACGCTGCTCAACGCAGACATCGTCAACCAGTTCGTGGTCGAATTGCAGGTGGCCGAGAAACTGGCTCTGGCACAGTACACCTATGAGCAGAACCCCAATGCTACCGACTACACCGCCTTTATCATGAATCCCGACCTGGCCGAGGAGACCGGCTGGACGATCCAGAAGGGCGAGGGCGATGCCAACAGCAAGAGCGGTCAGCACTACAGCGGTGACACCAGCCGTCGCTACATCGACAGCTACAACAGCACCGCCGGCAAGCTCAACTACTATGCAGAGCAGGTCATCCAGGGTCTGCCCAACGGCACCTATGAGGTGAAGGCCGCCGTGCGCACCTCAGCAGTAGGCGCATTCCTCTTCACCGCCAACGGCGCAGAGAAGGCCGACACCGTTTTCACAGAGATACCTCTCCAGACCTATTCCTACTTCGATGAGGAACTGCAGAAGGACACCACCGTGGCAGCCACTGCACAGTATGGTGCCATCTGGGAAGAAGCCTACAAGGAGTATGTCGATAACGGCAATGCAGACTACTTCGAGATCTACAACGTCAACAGCGCCACCGGCTACGGTTGGGAATGGTTGACTCTGCCCGTCGTGGAGGTCAAGGCTCACACCCTCACCATCGGTGCCACCACCGACGGTGCCCGCACAGGCAAGGCCTTCGAGGGCACTTGGTTCTCCGCTACCGACTGGGCACTGACGCTCATCCAGAAGGGTAACAACGACGGCTGGAACGGCCCCATCACCCGCGTCGGCGAGGTCCGCACCGCCGCCACACGCAGTGCCGTCTATGGCATCGATGGCCGTCAGGTCAATGGCATGAACCGTCCGGGCCTCTACATCATCACCGAGAACGGTCGCGCCCGCAAGGTCGTGAAGTAAACATCACACATATCACATTCAATCAGACGAGGGCATCCCGCAGCGGGGTGCCCTCGTTTGTTACAGCTGAACATAAACATGTCATTCAATTTATGTGCGGACGTGATGCCCTTCACGTGCGGACGTGATGGCCTTTACGTGTGGACGTGATGGCCTTTACGTGCGGACGTGTTTTTTACGTGTTTAGTGGACTAATAATACGATGGTCAGAGGGCACATTTTGTCTCTGTGGAAGCTCGTAGCGCCAGAAAAAGTCCTAAATTTGATAAAAATCGCATTTTATGATAAAAAAAAGTGTGAGTATGACACCACTTTACAGAAAAATACACTAACTTTGACGCAGAATTGAGCAAAAATGCACGCTTTCTATCCAAATTTGGGCATCCGATGATGCAGCATCTCTATTATTCACTTTATATTAACAACGCATGAAAGCAATTTTGAAAGGAACGGCTTTTGCCGCTGCTGCCCTCTGTGTGATGGCAGCTTGTAATGAACCCAAGCCCGCCGAGAAGCAATATACTGCCAGCGGACTGGACCCCGAACTGTTTGTCGATACCGTGGCCGGTATCCCCATGCAGCTCTACACCCTGAAGAACGCTGCCGGCACAGAGGTGTGCATCACCAACCTGGGAGGCCGCGTCGTCAGCATCATGGTGCCCGACCGTGAAGGACTGATGAAGGACGTGGTGCTGGGTTTCGACAACGTCCGCAACTATGAGGACAAGGTGAACAGCCCCAGCGACTTCGGTGCCAGCATCGGTCGTTATGCCAACCGCATCAACCAGGGCAAGATCACCATCAACGGCGAGGAAATCCAGCTGCCGCAGAACAACTTCGGTCACTGCCTGCACGGCGGTCCCGACGGATGGCAATATCGCCCCTACGAGGCTGTCAGCGCAGATTCCAGCAGCGTCGTGCTCAAGATCGTCAGTCCCGACGGCGACATGAACTTCCCTGGAGAGGTCACCGCAGTCGTAACCTACACACTGACAGAGGATAACGTCCTGGACATCGCCTATGAGGCCACGACCACCAAGACGACTGTCATCAACATGACCAACCACAGCTACTTCAACCTCAACGGCAATCCCAACGAGGCCATCACCAACCATGAGCTCTATGTCAATGCCGATGCCTACACCCCCGTGGATGCCACCTTCATGACGACCGGTGCCATCGTTCCCGTCGAGGGCACACCCATGGATTTCCGCACACCACACGCTGTGGGTCAGGATATTAAGAACTTCGAGTTCGAGCAGATCAAGAACGGCAACGGCTTCGACCACAACTGGTGCCTGAACACCAAGGGCGATGACACACAGGTCTGCGCCAGCATCTACTCTCCCGCTACGGGCATCTGCCTGGAGGTCTATACCGACGAGCCCGGCATCCAAGTCTATAGCGGCAACTTCCTCGACGGCACAGCCGTGGGCAAGGGTGGCATCGTCTATAACCAGCACGCCGCCATCTGCCTGGAGACACAGAAGTACCCCGACACCCCCAACAAGAGCAACCTCCCCGGCTGGCCCAGCGCCATCCTGGAGCCCGGACAGACCTACACCAGCCATTGTGCGTATAAGTTCAGTGTCAAGTAAGTTTTCTCAATGTTTTTAGAACCACAGATTACACAGATTTATCAGATTATTTTTATCTTCTGACATGATTGATTCATTATTACACAGATTTTTGAGTGGCACACTACGTTGGTGCTGAATGCTGTACTTGTATAGCCATTTTAGACCTATGTGTCATCTCGCAGAAATCTGTGAAATACAGATAAAATCCACCTCATGGAACGGGAATCTGTTTAATCTGTTAAATCTGTGGTGCAAAAAGAAATAATCATATTTAGTCAAATCGAATAATATAACTATGAATTGGAGTTCAACTGAATTCATTTGGCTCGACTGGACCGTTTTGGCAGTGGGCCTGATTGGCGTGGTATGGGCTGTTTACCGTGCCATCGTCAAGGACAAGAAAGCCCAGAAGGGCGAAGATTCGAGCGCTTACCTCTTTGGTAAGGGCGAACCCTGGTATGTAATCGGTATGGCCATCTTCGCCGCCAACATCGGTTCCGAGCACCTCGTAGGCTTGGCCGGTACGGGTGCCAAGAGCGGTGTGGGCATGGCCCACTGGGAGATGCAGGGCTGGATGATCCTCATCCTCGGCTGGCTGTTTGTTCCATTCTATCAGCTGCTGATCAACAAGATGGGCAAGATCATCACCATGCCCGACTTCCTGAAGTTCCGCTACACCAAGCGCACCGGCTACTGGCTCTCCGTCATAACCCTCGTGGCCTACATCCTGACCAAGGTGAGCGTGACGGCCTTGACGGGTGGCATCTTCTTCAAGTACCTCTGGGGCCTGAACTTCTGGTACGGAGCCATCGGCCTGATCCTCATCACCGCCGTGTTCACCGTCTTCGGCGGCATGAAGGGTGTCATGACCCTCTCCTCCATCCAGACACCTATCCTCATTATCGGTTCCTTCCTGGTTCTCTTCCTGGGTCTGGCCACCCTCGGCGGCGGCAGCATTGTCGAGGGATGGAGCAGCATGATGGACTACTGCGGCCAGCTCAACAACGGCTACGGAACCACCCACATGTTCCACTGGGAGGAAGGCGACTCGATGTATCAGGAGTATCCGGGCTTCGTGGTATTCCTCGGTGCCTGCATCATCGGTTTCTGGTACTGGTGCACCGACCAGCACATCGTCCAGCGTGTCCTGGGTCAGGTTCCCGGCGAGGACAATGCCGAGGTGATGAAGCGTGCCCGTCGCGGCACCATCGCCGCCGGTTTCTTCAAGGTGCTGCCCTGCTTCATGTTCCTCATCCCCGGCATGATTGCCGCTGCACTGGCAGAGAAGGGTGCTTTCGACCTGAGCGAGACCGATGCCGCCTTTGCCATCATGGTTCAGCAGGTGCTGCCCGCAGGTGTCAAGGGTATCGTCACCATCGGTTTCATCTGCGCCCTGGTGGCTTCTCTGGCCGCCTTCTTCAACAGCTGCGCCACCCTCTTCGTGGAGGACTTCTACAAGCCCCTGAAGCAGGGTCTGAGCGAGGCACACTATGTGCTCACTGGCCGCATCGCCACCGTCGTGGTCGTGATCCTCGGCTTCGCCTGGCTGCCCATTATGATGGGTATGGACACCCTCTACAACTATCTGCAGGGCATCCAGTCGCTGCTGGCACCCGCCATGGCTGTTGTCTTTGCCTGCGGCATCCTCAGCAAGAAGGTCACGCCCAAGGCTGGTGAATATACCATGATTGTGGGCTTCCTCATCGGCATGGTGCGTCTGGTTACCAACGTCTTCACCGACACGGGCCGCGCTGTGATGGAAGGTGCCTTCTGGGAGAACACCGCTTGGTTCTGGCAGACCAACTGGCTCGTCTTCGAGTGCTGGCTGCTCGTGTTCCTGCTGGTGTTCATCTATGTCGTGTCTCTGTTCACGCCGGCTCCCAGCCAGGCGCAGATCGATGCTATCACCTTCACCAAGGACTTCAAGAAGTCTATCAAGGAGAGCTGGGGGGCCTTCGACATCATCGGCACCCTTGTGGTGGTTGGCCTCTGCGCCGCATTCTATGCTTACTTCTGGTAACAGCCTCACCCCCAACCCCACGCCGAATGGAGAGGGGCGTATATGCCTTAGTAAATCAACGTTCTAATGAAAGACTTCATCCTCTTAAAGTAACCACTCCCCTCTCCATTCGGAGAGGGGCTGGGGGTGAGGCTTCTCTACTCAACTCACCAATGGCTCCCCAATATTATAGCCTAAACCCTAAGTTTCTCGTCGCGGTGGACTGCATCATCTTTGGCTTCCAGCGCGGCGAGCTCAAAGTACTTCTTCAGCAACGACCCTTCGAGCCCCATAAGGGCGAATGGTCTCTGATGGGCGGCTTTGTCCAGGAAAACGAGAACCTGGATGATGCCGCCATTCGTGTCCTGACGGAACTGACAGGCCTCGAAGGTATATACATGAGACAAATCGGCACCTTCGGCAGTATCAACCGCGATTCCGGTGACCGCGTGATTTCCGTGGCTTATATGGCATTGCTGGACATTGACCAGGTGGATGACAAACTCAACCGTCAACATGCTGCCCACTGGGAAAACATCGGGGAGGTTCCCCATTTGCTCTTCGACCACAACCAAATGGTGGCTCTGGCACATCGGCGGCTGCGTGAGAGCATTCCCACCCGTCCAGTGGGCTTCCAGATGCTGCCGCCCCTCTTCACCCTCACACAGCTCCAGAACCTCTACGAGGCCGTCCTCGGAGAGAAACTGGACAAGCGCAACTTCCGCAAGCGCATCGGTGAAATGCGATTCATCGAGAAGACAGACCAGATAGACAAACTCTCTTCACGTCGCGGGGCGGCACTCTACCGCTTCAACTATGATCATTTTGTCAAAGGGGAGCAACCCTTTAAACTCTGAACGCCCACACCTTATATATTATATATAGGCACCTCATAACCTCATAACCTCATAACCTTATAACCTTATAACCTCATTTACTATGTTAGAAGAACTCCAGCAGAAAGTTTTCAAAGCCAACCTTAACTTGGTAAAGCAGGGTCTGGTCATCTTCACCTGGGGCAACGTCTCCGGCATCGACCGCGAGAAAGGACTTGTCGTCATCAAACCCTCCGGCGTGAGCTACGACGAGATGAAAGCCTCGGACATGGTGGTGGTCGATCTGGAAAGCGGCAAGGTCGTCGAGGGCGACCTCAATCCCTCCAGCGACACACCCACACACCTCGTCCTCTACAAGGCGTTCCCCAACATCCAGGGCGTGGTCCACACACATTCCACCTATGCCACCGCCTTCGCACAGGCTGGACGCGACATCCCCAACATCGGCACAACCCACGCCGACTACTTCTACAAAGACATCCCCTGCACCCGCGACATGACCGAGGCAGAGGTTAAAGGTCAGTATGAACTGGAGACGGGTAACGTCATTGTAGATGAGATCCTTAACATTCGCAAGATCAACCCCGACCACACGCCCGCCGTCCTCGTCAAGAACCACGGTCCCTTCTCTTGGGGCACCTCTCCCGACAATGCCGTCTATAACGCAAAGGTGATGGAGCAGTGTGCCAAGATGGCCTTCGTTGCCTTCAGCGTCAATCCCGGTTTGACCATGAATCCTCTCCTCGTGGAGAAGCATTACAGCCGCAAGCACGGTCCCAATGCCTATTACGGCCAGAAAGGGCAGAAACACTAAGGAACATCGGTCTGAAGAGCGGTTGATCACGGGGTGCACTGCCCCTCTTCAACCGCCTCTTTCGTGAGACCTGCGTCATGTCGCCGTCGGAACGCGGTCATGTATCGGAAGTGGTCTGAAACTGTTAAATATGGCATCGGTGATAGATAAGAGAGAGAGCCAATGGAGGCCGGTTGACCCCATGAGACACCATCGTGAGGGGGGATGGGACTACCGAGGTCGTGCCATCTATCATTTCACGCTACCTGTGGAGGAGCGCTATCCGCTGTTTGGAACACTTGAGGGCGAGAGTGCTGAAACGGCCTTTATCAGGCTCAATTCTTTCGGGCAGCGTGTGTGTCAGATGCTCGGCGGGCTTGCGCAGTTCTACAAAGGGAAAGGCTACGCCCTGAAAGTGCTGGCGCAGATGGTTATGCCCGACCATGTGCATCTGGTCATTCAGGTGTTGGAGCCGCTTCCACAAAGCATCGGGGCGGTGGTGCGGGGATTCAAGAGCGGCTGCACAAAGGTTTATAAGGAGTGCTATTGCAGCGGCGAGAACGCCGCTGAAGTGCACGGGGAAACGCCGTCGGGTGCCGCTGGAGTGCACGGGGAAACGCCGTCGGGTGCCGCAGGAGTGCACGGGGAACCGCCGTCGGGTGCCGCAGGAGTGCACGGGGAAACGCCGTCGGGGGCGGCAGGTATGCACGGGGAACCGCCGTCGGG
>JAFSZU010000035.1 GCA_017455585.1 Bacteroidaceae bacterium
ATGGGAAATGAGAAGGATCGTGACAAGTATTTCCGCCAACGCCATACCAATCGGCATCAAGATAGTCCCATTGGCATCCGTCAGATTAATGATAGCGTTCTCTATATCGGCATCAGCACCTTCGGGCTCAATCAAGTTGATTGCGATAGCGTCGTCTCTGCCATCTATGCTGCCGAGCGTAACGGAGTGCCCAACCTTATCTTCGACGTCCGCAATAACGGAGGAGGTGATGCCGGAGTGGAGGAGCGTATCACCCGTGCCTTGATGGGACAAACCCCGGACCGCCCACATACGGGCTACCTGAAGGTCAACGCAACCTCTTTCAACAGCCCCACTTTGAACTGGATTGCAGGCGACACCATCTTCGGCGATTTCAAACCTGTAAAGGGGCGCAAAGGACTCTTCAAAATGCCATCGATGAAAGAGAATGCCCCTCACTCTGCGTTGACTGGACTATCTGTCGATTCTTTGGGTTATAATGGCAGACTCTATGTTCTCACCGACTGCTGGTCCGCTTCTGCCTCTGCCTTTCTGGCCGGAACCGTCAAGCGCAACTACCGAGGCTACATCGTCGGGCGCGAAACAAAGAGTGCCTACCACTGCGAGACCTGCATGAAGTTTGCCAGCATCTGCCTTGCCAACAGCCAGTTTACCGCCAAAATCCCGATGGTACGTATTGTCATAGATGAGGCTGTCACCGACCGCTTGCCCGCACTGCGCGGCGTGATGCCTGACAGCAATATACCATTGACGGAAGAAGAGTTCCATTACGACGGTGACTACGTCCTGAACCGCACCTTGCAGCTCATTGCCGACGGCACCTACATAGAAGCCCCCGCTGATGATTCTATTAAGAAATGGAGCCCCCTACCCGTTGTCTTTGCCGCACTTGGCATCATCGCCCTATTTCTCTTTTTACGACTCTTCCGATTGGGAAAAGTTCAGACTGGAAGTTAAATCTTTGATGATAAATAGAAGTATGACTTAATACAGAAAAGGTGCACATGATTTAACAAATCAGAATCATGATCGAACATCAATCATGCCATGCTCCTCGTCAGTTCAGCGAAGACTTTTCGATTCTAAGTAGATGCCTGTAAATTCTTATCCAAAGTGAACAATGAAGCAAACCGCCATCACCGCCTTGCTCGCCCTCGTTGCAATGACAGCACAAGAAAAACTGATTCACATTGACAGCGAAGACATAGCGTGGCAGAAGGTGTTGCAGCAAACCTTAAAACAGTTCCGAACTTAACAAAATAACTTTTGAAATATCTATTGTCAACCATGTAATAGCAGGATAGCAATAGGTATTTCAAAAGTTATTTTCTTGCTTAAACGTACAAATGAGTCTGCCCGATGGCGTGGATGATGTCTGTCGGGACGCCCACTTCCGAGGCTATTTGCGACCATGCGGCCACGGCATCCAGCACCCGTGCAATGACCTCTTCCGGATGCTTGATGTTCATTCTAGATTGGGTACTTTCGTTCCACAGCACGGTGGCGGCTCTGCGCCCCCAGATGTTGATGTCGGCAAGTGTTACCATTCGGGTTCTGCTACTTTAAGTGGTGTTATTCTGTCTTGCGCGCTGATTTTTATGCGCTTGCGCAATTTGTTCTTGTTGAGCATCTTGGCGTAGGCTATCGGGCTGGGCAGACGCTCGCCAAGGAAATGGTCGAGGTAATCAAGGTGCCCCAGTGCGCGCAGCAGCTGTATCACCACCATCATGGATGGTGCTTTCCCATTCTCTACGGCGCTGATGGTGAACACGGAAACGCCGGAGGCGGAAGCCAGTTCGCTTTGTTTCATGCTATTGATGATGCGCAGCTCTTTCATTTTGCTGCCAATTTGCTTCATCAACGCACCGTCTGTCATTGCATAGATGTCCATATTGCTTGTCTTGTCTCTTGACGCCGCAAAGGTATAAATAACTTTTGAGATTCCAAACGTAATCCGCAGTTTTTATTGTTGACAATAGGTTTTTCTAAAGTTATTTAACACTTTAAGGCCGTTTCACGACAGTATAGGTGCAGATAAATAACCGCTCATACAAGTTATTGTTTTCTTTTTTGGATAAATCCGTCCATGCTCTAGAAGAATGTTGTATTTTTGCATTCAACTTTTGACTTTTGCACGCGTGAATCGTATCACAAATAGAAGCACTTCCGAGCAATGACGCATATAGACGAGACAATCATCAGCAGATGCCAGATGGGAGACAGGGATGCATTCCGGTCGCTTGTTGAAGGCTGTCAGGGGATGGTGTTCTCGGTGGCGCTGAAGATGCTGGCCGACGAGGACGAGGCGAAGGACATCGTGCAGGAGACGTTCCTGCGGGTATGGCTGAGTATCAGCAAGTATGACTCGTCGAAACGCTTCATCACCTGGCTCTATACTATTGTCACAACATGCATCATGGCTAACCTCCCAGACAGGAAGCCTCGCCACGAGACGCTTTCCCTCAGATGGCTTATGGCTGGCATCGCAGCAAGCATCGTTCTACGAATTGGCATCACCCTGCTGATGAAGATACATACGAGCGTGAGGTCGGTGCACTTACAGCATTCTTGAAGACCTTCAAGAAGTACCATGGCTTCATCATCACGTGGGATACAGAGCGAGAAATCACTGTTGATGGCATCACCGTTCAGGTTGTTCCCATTTGGAAATGGTTATTAGAATGAACGAACATGAACATTATTACCGCACTGCTGGCCTTTGTCGCTTTGGCAGTGCATAGGCAATCTGGCATGGGGGCCTAGTTCACTCGTCTTCAAAATCGTTTTCAGAGCGCTGGTCACGTTCAATGGAGATTCCTCCCGTGGCATCCACTTTGAGGAGCAGGGGTTCCAACATGTCGCTCTGAGGCAGCGAGACACTGATGGCAAAAGCCAGACCGGGCAGCGCGCCGTCCCGCATCATGCCGTCCAGGATGCCCTTCTCCCGCATATCGGCAGAGAGATACCTGGCAAAGGAGCGTTTGGTGAAGTGGCGGTCCAACAACTGCTTGCCATCCCGGCGGACAATCAGGTGATAGGCATTGTCTGCATAGACGGTGCCGTCATCGTCCTTCACGGTGGGCAGACTGTCTGCGGCCTCGCGATGAATGCTATAGGCATAGCGATGCGCGCCGATAGCGAGCGTGTCTGAATAATCGTAGGGCATCATGCGCTGAATGCCGTCTCCATAAGTACATTCAATCATATATTCCCCCGGTGCCGTTGCCTCAACCGACGGGGATTGCTGCCCCTTGCAGGCGCCAATGGCGAGCGCCGTGAGCAGACAGCCCGTCATCCAAGTATGCTTTTTCATGTCTTTCTGATCATTTGCGGGTGCAAAAGTACAAATAAATAACGATTTGACGACTGTTTTTTACATTTTCTTTGTGTGAAGCACAAATATTGTTTCAACTTTTAGTACTTTTGCGCCGGATATGAAGCCAAGAGTACTTTTCCTGTTGGTTCTTTGCCTGGCGCTGATGGTCGGCGGAGGATGTTCGAGGCGTTCACACCAGCCGGCCGCCGCCGACAGCACCTCTGTCTCAGACAGCGTGGACCTCATCCTGCGTGTGCGCCAGACATCGCGCCTTTATACTGCAGAGTACCGTGTCCACAAAATCGTGACCTACGAAGACGTGCAGCACCTCAGTGCCACCGTTTTAGGGCACAAGTACCAGACGCGGCTGTCTCTGGGTGACCGCAAGATAGCCATCCCCATCGATGTCACCCTGCGGGCCTACGTGGATTTCTCCACGTTCTCCGAGAGCCAGGTCGAACGCTCCCCAGACGGCCGCCACCTCCACGTGACGCTGCCAGACCCGAAAGTCGTCGTCACCTCCTCGCGTGTGGACCACGAGCAGACACGCCAGTTTGTAGATATCCTGCGCCGCGACTTCACGGACGCAGAGATGGCCGACTTCACGGCGCAGGGCGTGCGCAGCATCCTGCTGCAGGTGCCGCAGATGGGCATCCTCGAGACAGCACGCCAGAGCGCAGCGGCCACCCTCATCCCCATTTTTGCACAGATGGGCTATGCCCAGGAAGACATTGTCGTGACCTTCCGCAAGGAGTTTACTGAAAAGGATTTGCCTTTCTACTTTGACAGCGAAGCGAGCAAACGGATAAAAATGAACCCATCCGGCCAATAATTTGTGATTTATTAAACGCCAAATCGCAAATTATATGTACCTTTGCGCCGCAAATGTGCGAAAAAACAAGAACCATGAATCAATCCATCACAGGTGCCGAGGCACTGATGCGCTCGCTCCAGGCCGAGGGTGTGAAGACCATCTTCGGGTACCCCGGAGGATCCATCATGCCCGTTTATGACGCCCTTTATGACTATACGCGCGGCGAGAAGAAAGCTTTTGACCACATCCTCGTGCGCCATGAACAAGGTGCCACCCACGCCGCCGAGGGCTATGCCCGCGTCAGCGGCGAGGTGGGCGTGGCCATCGTCACCAGCGGCCCTGGCGCCACCAACACGCTCACGGGTGTGGCCGATGCCATGATAGACTCCACACCCATCGTGGTCATCGCGGGTCAGGTGCCCATCTCCGCGCTGGGAACAGATGCTTTTCAGGAAGTCGATCTCGTGGGTGTGGCACAGCCTATCTCCAAATGGAGCTACCAGATCCGCCGTGCCGAGGACATCGCGTGGGCCGTGAGCCGGGCCTTCTTCATCGCCCGCAGCGGCCGACCGGGCCCCGTGGTGCTGGACTTCACCAAGAACGCCCAGACGGAGCGCGTGGACTTCAAACCAGAGAAAGTCGATTTTGCACGCTCCTACCAACCCTATCCGAAACTGGACGCCGAAGCCGTCCGCGCGGCAGCCGACCTCATCAACCACGCCCAGAAGCCGCTCGCCCTGGTGGGACAAGGCGTGGAACTGGCGGGCGCACAGGACGAGTTGACGGCCTTCCTGGAGAAAGCCGACATCCCCGCCGGGCGCACCATGCTGGGGCTGAGTGCCCTGCCCAGCACACACCCGCTGAACGCGGGCATGCTGGGGATGCACGGCAACTATGCCGTCAACCTCAAAGAACAGGAGTGCGACGTGCTCATCGCCATCGGCATGCGCTTCAGCGACCGCGTGACAGGCAGCCTGAAGACCTACGCCCGACAGGCCAAGGTGATTCATTTCGACATCGACAAGAGCGAGATCAACAAGAATGTGCGGGCCGACGTGGCCGTGGTGGCCGACTGCAAGACATCCCTGCCCGCCGTCACAGCCCTCCTGCAAAAAAACAGCCACACCGCCTGGCGGGCATCCTTCAAGCCGCTTGACGAGCAGGAACGCGTGAAAGTCATCGAGCCCGCCATCCATCCCACGGCGGGGCCCCTGCTCATGGGCGAGGTGGTGAACGCCGTGGCCGAGGCCACGCAGGGCGACGCCGTGCTGGTGACAGACGTGGGCCAGAACCAGCTCTTTGCCACACGCTACTTCCGCTATCCCCGGCGCCGCAGCCTTTGCACCAGCGGCGGCCTGGGCACCATGGGCTACGGCATGCCCGCCGCCATCGGCGCCACCTTCGGCGCCCCCGGCCGCACCGTCTGCTGCTTCATGGGCGACGGCGGCTTCCAGATGTCCATCCAGGAGCTGGGCACCATCATGGAACAGCAGGCACCCGTGAAGATGATCCTCCTGAACAACAACTACCTGGGCAACGTCCGCCAGTGGCAGGACATGTTCTGGAACCGGCGCAAATCCTTCACACGCATGATGAACCCCCGCTACGAGCTGATTGCCCGGGGCTACGGGATCCCCTACGAAGCACTGACAGACCGCAGCCGTCTGGCAGCAGCCGTCCGCCAGATGCTCGCCACCCCGGGACCCTATCTGCTGGAATGCGCCATCCTGGAAGATGACGACGTGCTGCCCATGACCCCTCCCGGGGCCAACGTGGACCAGATGATGCTGGAAATATAAGCAGATCATCCACCGCAGTTCCATCCCATTTTCCCGCTATTTTATATGATTATCCACAATCATGCCACCAAGACCGCAACGCGGTCTCCGCTTAATAACCGGGGGTGCGAACGCGGCGAGCACCCCCGGAGGTGCTGGTGAAGGTGTATCGACCCTAAAGGGTCACCCAAGAGGACGTCGGAGCACTCTTCCTGAGTGCTGTCCCTGTGTAACCAGCCATCCGCAAGTCCTTCGGATCCTGCGGTTATTGAGCGAAGACGGTTTCACCGTCACCTCGATGAATTGCTGGTTTTTCATGGTATCATTTAGTTTCAGGTTTCAACAACGGAAGAAACGGAAAGAAGCGGAAAGAGCGGAAATGTTTCCGTGTATTTCAGATGATTTCCGTGTTTTCCGTTGTTTCAACTTTCAACTTGTCTTTCACTCGCCGCTGTTGAACAGGTAGTCGAAGAGGTTGAAGAGCGAGTCGCCGTCCGGCGCCTCGGCGTCGAACGTCATCTGCGGGAACCACCCCATCCAGCGGCTGTCATAGAAGCCGCGCCAGGCGCGACCAACCTGCAAGAGAAATCAATATTTGTGCCAATTAGTGGAGCGTATTCATCACAATTAGTGAATAAGGCTGCAGGTCACAGAATAAGATTCATCCTCCGCGGCCATATCCCCATGATAAAAGTATGGGAACTCATCAAAACTCTGCGAAATCTTAATTTTTTTGACACATTTCGCAGAGTTTTGAAAAATATTACATACCTTTGCAAGCACAAAATACATATTGTCATGATAATAGGTAGAGAAAAAGAACTTCAGGAGCTTCACGAAGCTTATAACGACGGATACTCTCAGTTCGTGGTGGTTTACGGACGCAGGCGTGTCGGCAAGACCTTTTTGGTGCGTGAGGCCTTCAACTACAAGTTTACCTTTCAACATGCAGGTATCGCCCAGGCTCCGAAAAGCACCCAGTTGGAGGAATGGAAAAACTCGCTGGCGAAATATGGATTGAAGGTTGAGAAGGCTCCTAAGACTTGGTTTGAGGCTTTCTCGCTTCTGGATGATTTGATTAGGAAATCAAGGGCAAAGCGAAAGGTCATCTTCATTGACGAACTCCCCTGGATGGACACACAAGCCAGCAATTTTGTCCCGGCTCTGGAACACTTTTGGAATGCATATGCCTCTGCCCGAAAGGATGTCCTATTGATTGTATGTGGCTCTGCCACTTCCTGGATTGTGGATAAAATCCTGCATAATCACGGTGGCCTACATAACAGGCTTAATCTGAAAATCAATCTTCGCCAATTCACCCTGCATGAGTGCGAACTATATGCAAAGAGCCGGAAACTTGGGATGCAGCATAGGCAACTTCTGGAATGCTATATGGTGATGGGTGGCATACCCTTCTATTGGTCCCTGCTGAAAAAGGAATTGAGTTTGCCACAGAACATAGATGCTATTTTCTTCTCTGAAGACGGTGAACTGAACGATGAGTTTGATGCCTTATATCATTCTCTGTTCAGGAAGCCTGAAGCCTATATCACTGTCATCAACACGCTTGGAAAGAAACGGATTGGTATGCCAAGGGAGGAAATAGTCAAGGAAAGCGGACTGGATGAAAATGGCAAACTCTCTACAGTACTGAAGGATCTTGAACATTGTGGTTTTTTACGAAAATATCATCAAATTGGCAAGGTGTCAAAGGATGCCATGTATCAGTTGGTCGATTTCTATACACTATTCTATTTCAGATTTATTCAGGAGAATAAGCACCACGACCCGTGTTTCTGGTCCAAGAGCGTTGGAAGCAGTTTTTACAATAATTGGTGCGGGCTGGCTTTTGAACGTGTGTGCCTTGCCCATATTTCACAGATTAAACACGCTTTGAGTATTGGAGGTGTAGCCTCCAATGAATATTCTTGGTTTGTCCGGAAGACGGAAGAACGTCCTGGAGCACAAATAGACTTGCTGCTTGACCGAAGTGATGAGACCATCAACATTTGTGAAATCAAATACACTTCATATAGCGAATACATGGTCACGGAGGAAGAGGAGCAGAAAGTTCTTAATAGGCGCGAACGCTTTCTTGAAGACACACAAACGACCAAGGCAATACACTTGACACTGATAACTACACGTGGTCTGACTCACAATGCTCATGCCGACATATTCCAGAATGTGGTAACAGCAGAATCTTTCTTTGAATGATACTTACCAGAATATGCCAGAAAACCCATCCTATCTGCATCCCCTGAGCGATGAGGGAGAAGCGCTGCCCCGGCTGTTCACCTTCCCTTTCCGCTACACGCCGCACCCGCTGTGCGCGAGAGCCGCCCGTCTGGTGACAGACAAGCTGAGAGAGATGGGAAGGGGTCCCTCTCCCACCCTCGTCAAGGAGGGTAAGATGTATGGGGTGCTGGTGGGAAGGTTTGAAGGGGAAATAAGAATGAAGAATGAAGAAATAAGAGATAAGAATGAAGAAACAGGAGATGAGAACGGGGAAATAAGAGATAAGAACGGGGAAAAGAGGCTTTATTTCCTCGCGGCCTACTCCGGGCAGTTGAGGGGGAGCTATGACCACCCTTGGTTTGTGCCGCCTGTGGTGGATTATCTGGCACCGGAGAGCCATTTCCAGCAGGAGCAGAAAGAGATTGCAGGCCTCAGCCACCGCATGGAGGCCCTGCGCGAGAGCACAGAGCGGAGAGACTGGCAACAGCAGGTGGCACAACTCAAAAGGGAAAAAGAAGCTGCCGTGGCGGCAGCCAGGCAAGCCTATGCGGAAGGTAAGGCACGTCGCGAAACGCTGCGGGCTACGCTCGACCCAGAAGCCCAGGCGGCACTCATCCGCGAGAGCCAGCAGCAAAAGGCCGACATCCAACGAGCCAAGCAGCTTCACAAGCAGGAGATTGCAGCGCTGGAAGCACGGCTGGCAGCGCACAATGCGACCCTCCACGCTCTCTTTGAGGAGCGCAAGCAACGCAGCGAGGCCCTGCAACAGTGGCTGTTCAGGCAGTTTGATTTCCTGAACGCACGCGGGGAGCGCAAGAACTTGACAGAAATCTTTGATTCAGAATCACGAATCCCCTCCGGCGCCGGTGAGTGCTGTGCGCCCAAGCTGTTGCAGACGGCCTACCAGTTGGGGTTGCAACCGTTGGCGATGGCCGAGTTCTGGTGGGGACCCTCGAATCCGGGACACTATCACGAGCCCGGAGCTTTTTTCCCCGCCTGCCACAGCAAATGCCGACCGATATTGGCGCACATGCTACAGGGGCTGGCAGTGGAGCCCGACCCGGCAGAGCACTATGAACAGACGATGCAACCCGTGCGCATCGTGTGGGAAGACGAGTATCTGGCCATTATCTACAAGCCCGAGGGGTGGTGCAGCATACCCGGCAAAAGCCACCAGGCCAACCTGCTGGACGAGGCACACCGCCTGTGGCAAGCCATCTCTGGCAGCGTCATCGCGCACCGGCTGGACCAGGACACCTCGGGCGTGATGGTGCTTGCCAAGAACGCACAGGTGCACCGTGCGCTGGGGCAGCAGTTTGAGCGGCGCCAGGTGCAGAAGCGCTACGTGGCGTTATTGGAAGGGCAGGTAGAGGCCGCCAACGGCTGCATAGACCTGCCCATCGGTCCAGACCTGGAGGACATGCCGCACCAGCGTGTGGATCATGAAAACGGCAAAGAGGCCGTTACGCGCTATGAAGTACAAGGAGTGGAAGAAAAAGATGGCCAGACCGTTACCCGTGTGTGCTTTTATCCACAGACGGGCCGCACACACCAGCTCCGCGTTCACTCCGCCTCACCCGAAGGGCTGAACGCCCCCATCCTGGGCGACCGGCTGTATGGCCACGTGGCAGACCGCCTTTACCTGCACGCCGAGGCTCTGTCCCTTATCCATCCCGTGACCCACGAACGGATGCACTTTGAGCAGCCGGCTCCCTTCTGACCGCCTCCCCCTGACCTGTCAGCACGGGGGCACATTCTGCCACAGAACCATTAAATAAACTTAATTATTCACGTGTGCTCGCGCGAGTACACGGAATTATTTGTATCTTTGACCCACAAACTTTAAACTTATTACGAATATGACCCGCAGAAACACGATTACCATTCTTCTGGCCCTTCTGGCCGCCACAACTGTCAGTGCCAAGAAAACCTGCGCCTATCTCTTCACCTACTTCACAGGCAACGCTCCCGAACAGGAGCAGATTTGCTATGCCATCTCCGAGGACGGCTGGAATTACACTCCGCTGAACGACGGCCGACCTGTCATCGCCTCAAAGGACATTGCCCGCACGGGCTGCGTGCGCGACCCCCATATCCTGCGCGGCTGCGGCGGATGGTTCTATCAAGTGGTCACCGACATGAAGTCCAGCCTCGGTTGGAGCAGCAACCGCGGCATGGTGCTGATGCGCTCCCGCGACCTCGTGAACTGGGAGCACCACGCCATCCATTTCCCCGAGCGCTTCAAGGGCACCATGTTCGAGCATGTCACCCGCGTGTGGGCACCACAGACCATCTATGACAAGCGCACGGGCAAGTACATTGTCTATTTCTCCATCCTCACCGACGACGGCTCCTGCCCCTACGACCGCGTCTATTGGGCCTTCGCCACCAAGGATTTCAGCGACCTCGAGGGAGAGCCGAAAGTGCTCTTTGACATGAAGAACGCCAGTATCGACACCGACGTCGTGCAGGACGACGAGGGACTTTACCACATCTTCTTCAAGACCGAAGGGCAGCGCGAGAAAGGCATCAAGCAGTTCATTGCCAAGGATTTCTACGACGGCCGCACATGGGAGCTGCAACCTGGTTGGTGCCAGGACACCAACAAGGCCGTGGAGGGTAGCGGCGTCTTCCGTCTGCACAACGGCGACTGGGTGCTGATGTATGACTGCTACACCAGTGGCCACTATCAGTTCTGCCGCAGCACCGACAACCTGCGCACCTTCCACCGCGTGCAGGACACCGAGACCAAGGGCGCCTTCACGCCCCGGCACGGAACCGTCATCGCCATCACCAAGAAGGAACTCAAGCGCCTGCTGAAAGCATTCCCCAATACAACAGGAAAGTAACGGAGGCAACGGAAGTAACGGATACAACAGGAAACACGGAAATAACGGAAATAACGGAAATAACGGAAAACACCGAATCATGAAAAAGCATCTCATCCTCCTTGCTGCCGCGCTGTGGGCACTGCCTTTGATGGCCGACAACACCTCCACCACCGTGGAGCAGGTGACAGAAGCCATAACCCTCTCCGGAGACATTGACTATCACATCACCTCCACCACACCTTTTACCTCCACAGGCTCCATTGACATCACCAACACAGAGCACGCCGTCATCATCTTTGATAACCTCAAGCCATCACTGGCCACCAAGCAACTCAAATACATCAAGATCGGCGGCAAAGCCGCCAAGGACGGCAACAACTGCCAGTTCCGCATCTATGACCGCGGTGCCATCCTCTACCCCTACACGCGGGAAGGCACCTCTGCCGCCTACTTCCATCCCCTCACCGTCTTTTCAGAACAGAATCTGGAGGGCGACTCCTGTAACCTGTTCGGTCTGGAGAACAGCGGCGGCTTCATGAACACGCTCACCACTGCGAAACTGAGCAAGCGCATCCGCAGCTTCCGCCTCAAACGCGGCTACATGGTCACCTTCTCCATCAAAGCCAATGGCTACGGCTACAGCCGCTGCTTCATTGCCGACAAGGCAGACCTCGTCTTCAAGACCCTGCCCGCCATTCTCGACAAGCGCATCGCCTCATACCGCATCTTCCGCTGGCAGAACACCAGCAAAGTGGGCGTGGCCGACTACCTCGACGCCACGGCCCTGTCCAATCTCAACGCCCAGAGTTCATTCACCTGGGGCGTAGGCAGAAGCATGCTGCCAGATGTCGAGGTCGTGCCCCATCACATCAAGGAGAACTGGCCCGGGCCCGCAGAATGTGGCGGTGTCACCTATTCGCCCCACCTCAAGACCAACAACGAGCCACGCAACTCCGCCGACGATTCGCCGTGCGAGCTGAAGGACATCCTGGCCAACTGGCCCGACCTGATGCGCACAGGGTTGCGCCTGTGCACACCGTCGTCATGGGACGGCAGCGACTACTGGAACGCCACAGGCTTCCTTGCCGAATTCCTCAATGAGATTGACAGCCGCGGCTGGCGATGTGACATCATTGACCTGCACGGCTACTGGAATGAAGGCTCCTTCACCACCAACGTGAACAACTGGGCACAGAAGTTCAAGCGTCCCGTGTGGATCACAGAATGGGTGTGGGGCTCGTCATGGGGACCGGCTGGCATCTTTAGCCAGGCAAGTAGCCGCGACAACCCCACAACTGCCGATCTGCAACTGAACAAGACTGTTGTGTCGCGCATCCTCGACAACCTGAACAGCAACAACGCCTGCGAACGTTATTTCTACTGGAACGGCGAAGCGAACTGCTCCAAGATCTACCGCGAGGGCAAACTCACACCGGCCGGGGAGTACTTTGCCACCATGAAGACCAACGGTCCGGGCTATACAGGCTATGGCAACTACGTCCCCAAGGCACCTGCCATGGCCGCCCCCACAGACCTCACCGTCACCTTTACAAAACGCACGGGAACGGTGGCTCTCAAGTGGAACAATCCCAACGACGGCCTCACCGATCTGGCGATCATTCAGCATAAGGTGAATAGCAGATGGGTCAATGTGGACACCCTCGTCTCTGAATCCGCCACGCCCTCCATCAGTCTGAAGATGAATGAAGAGGAACTGCGCGGTTTGCAGACGTTCCGCATCGCCGATGTCGATTATGACGGCAAGACACGCACCAGCAACGAGGCCACCTTCTTCAACGGAGAGGCCACCAGCATTGCCGACATCATGGTCGGGAATATCATCCTGGACAACACAACTGCCACGGCCGTCTCATTCGCCGACCAGGAACAGGCTCCCGCTGTCATCTGCGGCCTCATCACCAACCGCAACACAACCAATGCCGTCCTCAACCACGTCCGCAGTGTGAGCAAGAACAGTTTCTCATACCTGCTTGACCCCTGGACACTGGGCAAGGACGTGACCATCAAGACCTCAGAACAGACAGACTATATCGCTGCACAGCCCGGACAATACAACTGGGGAACCATGCGCGCAGAGGTGGACACCTGTTTCTTCACCAACAGCAAGGGCGAGACAGCCTACCGCAGCACCGGCGACACCTGCCAAGTCCGCTTCCGCCAACCGTTCCCAGAAGGTGTCACACCGGTCGTGATCATTCAGAACGTCACCTCACAAGCCAACCTGCCAGTCATCGCCAAGGTCTTTGATGTCACATCCGAGGGATTCTCCTTCAAACTCATGGCACAGACAACGGCCACCACCGCCATCCGAGACAACCTCTGCTACTACATCGCCATCACGCCCGGCTCGGCACCCCTCGCAGACAGCGGCTACTTCATCCATGCGGGACTCTCCGCCGAACCCACTGGCGGCACAGCCAGCGTGAATCACTATTTCATCGACCAGAAGGGAGACACTCTGCAACTCATTGAGCCGTGGGTGATTGCCGGCGGGCAGACCCACTACCTCGACGTCCCCAGCGTCTTCCGCAAAGCCAGTGACATCACCGAGAAGGTGACAAACGAGGACGACGAAGAGGTGACACGCATCGTGGGTATCAAGGTGCGCCGACAGGTGGATCCCACGGCCACAATCCCCTCGGGTATGAACACTGTAGCCGCGACGGGTGACCTCATCGGATGGATTGCCATTGACCTGGATCCACAGCTCACCGCCATTGCAGATCCGCGCATTGACCGCACAGCCAACAGCCTCCACCCAGAAGACGCAACCACACGCATCCTCACCACGGACGGACGTATCATTCCCAACGGCACCACACTCCGTCCGGGACTCTACATCCTCACTGACGGACAGCGTTCTCGCAAGTTCATTGTCAAGTAAAGAGCGACGTTAACGCCTATTCCCGAACCTGCATCAGGCGGCGCCAACGCAAGTAACCGGCAATGGCAATGAAGACATAGAGCCCATAGAGCGAGGCCTTGAACGGAATGTCCTTGTGCCAGTAGAGCACGCAGGTGACCACATCCACGGCCAGCCATACGAACCACTGCTCCAGGTACTTGTGCGCCAAGGCCCAGATGCCGACGAGCGAGAGGGCGGTCGTGAAGGCATCGGCCACAGGGACGGTGGAATCGGTGAACGTCACCAGCAGCCACCAGATACCTGCCCACAAAGCCAGTGCGATGCAGCCCCAGCGCAGGGCCACATGCACGGGAATATGAGTAATCATATCTGCCGTTTCTGCCACCGTCGTGGCAGAAACGGCAGTTTTTCTTGTCCACCGCCAGACACCGTATGCCGTCATGGCCAGATAATAGAACTCCATGCCGCAGTCGGCATACAGCCCCTTCTGATAGTAGAGCACGATGCCCAGCACCTGCATCACGGCACCCACGGCCCACATCCAAGCCGAAGCGCGGTACTCCAGCAGGATATAGGCCAGCCCCAGGGCGGCAGTAATCATGTCAAGATTCATAAGCTTACTTACACGTTAACACGTTAACACATTAACACGTTAACGTGTTAATGAGCAACGCGAATGGTCAAAAGCGTAGCGTCACACTGCCCATGGCGGTGAAGCCGGCAGCGGGGATGAAGCCGATCTGGTAGTAGCGGTTATCGTTGGAATGCCCATAGTCCTCGACAATAGTGCTATAGACCCATCCGCTGGTAGCGTAGTGCCTGTTGAAGATGTTGTTGAGATTAGCACCGAGGACAACTTCACGCAGTCCCAGCTTGCGATGACAGGGCAGCGTGTAGCTGACGTTCAGGTTCGAGGTGGAGAAGGCGGGCAGTGAGCGGTCGCGGTTCTCGGTGTTGTCCAGGAACTGGCGACTGACGTAATTCGTGTGCCACACGGTCTGCAAGCCCTTCCAGTGGAAATCCACAAAGCCGTTGAGAATGGCCGAGGGCGAGAATGCCAACGTGGAGTTGTCATAGTGGATGGTACGCCAGCTGGACTCCCAATCCACACTGGCCACCTCGTCGAAGTCCAGGACGCGGTTGCGGCTAAAGGCGGCGTTGCCCTCCAGAGACAGCCAAGGTGTCACCTCAACGCCCGCCGTCAGCTCCACACCCGTTCGGTAGCTTTGGGCGATATTGGTGGTCAGTTTCTCGCCGATGTCGCTCTCCATGCCCGTCTGCACGAATTGGTCGTTGTAATACATATAATAAAGGTTCACGCCCGCGTGCCAGCGCGCACGCGTAAAGGAGTAACCCAGTTCATAGTCCATCACGCGCTCTGCCTTGGGAGCCGGATAGGAACCGTTGTCGGTGAAGTTGTTGCGTTCCGGCTCTCGGTGGGCGATGGCCACAGATGCGTAGGCGTTGTGTCCGTCCCGATGCCAGCTGATGCCCGCTTTCGGGTTCATGAAATGGTAATGCTTGTCGATGTCCAGGGGTTGGTTGTAGTAGCGGCTTCCTTCTTCATAGAACTTATCGTTGATGCCGTCGGTGCGATAGCCCACATGGCGGTATTGCATGTCACCGAAGACCGTCCAGGCATCATCGATATGGTGAGCGGCCTTGAGGAACACACTGTGGTCATCCTTGGTGGCGTCGCTGTCATAGTAGGTGTAGCGTCCTTTGGCCAGCACCTGTGCTGCCAGTTCTGCGTTGCTCACATAAGTGACGTACCCGAAGTGGCTGCCCTGGAACCGCTGCAGGTTCACCCCGCCAATCACATCCCATTGCGCGTCAACATAATGCACGCTGCCCACCAGTCCGTAGGTGTGCTGCTCCAGTCCCTTCTGTCGGATGAAGTCGGCCTTCTTCACTGTTGAGCCGTCTGAGGCTGTGAAGTTGCTGAGACCGAATTTCTTGAGTTTGTTCTGTGGACGGAACTCCTCATAGTAGCCGTAGCCGTAGGTATAGTGCAGTGTGGCCGCAGCCTTCCAGTGCTTGCTGACCTCCCAGGCGGCAGAGAGCAGGTTATGGTCCTGGTTAAAGTTATCGGTGGTTCGGTCCCAGTAGCTGCCGTTGGCCAGTTGATAGCGACGGGTGATGTAGTTGCCGTCGGCATCCTTGGCAAACGCGCCGTTCTCGCCGTATGTTAGTGCCTCATACAGCGAATTATACTTTCCTAACCCAAGATTATACAGATCTTTGTATGTCTTGATACCCGTCTGTTCACCGAAGGTGCCGTCCATCAGGCTCAGGTCGTTGTCCCCGGCAGTGACGCCGTTCCATGCCTGCCCCGTGTGCTCGTAGTTGCCAATATTCTTGTATCTTAGCGTGAATCGTTCCGTGGGCATCCACGTCAGACCGCCGTAGAATGAGCCGGACCTGCCCTTCGTGCCGTGCAGGTAGCCGTCGGTCTGTGTCTGGTGCCATGCTCCGTCGATAATCAGTTGATCCCAAAGCAGTCCCGTGGAGGCCGATGCTCCGTAGTTCATGGTATTGTAGGAGCCGTAGCTGTAGGTGAGTTCCCCGCGTGGTGTGGGCGAAGGCGTGGTGGTGGCCAGTGCCACGGTGCCGCCGAAGGCTCCGTCGCCGTTGGTGCTCGTGCCCACGCCACGCTGCACCTGAATGGAACCAAGCAGTGCGGCATAGCTGTTCATGTTGGCCCAGAAGACACACTGGTCCTCGGGCGAGTTGAGTGCCACGCCGTCCAATGTCACGTTGATGCGCGAGTCGCCGGCACCGCGGATGCGCATGTAGGTGGTGCCTGTGCCCAGACCGTTCTCGCCCCATGCCAGCACGCCGGGCGTGCGTGACAGCAGCATTGGCAGCTCGCGACCCGTGCGGGAGTGCTGCTGCAAGTCCTTGTACTTCACGTTGGTGACAGCAAAGGGCGCATCCTTCTGTGCTCGCACACCGCTCACCACCACCTCCTGCATCTCGGCCAGACGGGTGGAGTCGGGTTCTTGGGCCGCCAAGTGCACAGGACAAAGGAAACCAATCAAGCAGATAAGCCCTATATTATTTCTATAGCTTCTATAGACTCTATCGCTTCTATAGCTTCTATAGCTTCTATCACTTCTATCGCCACGTCCCGTTCTTGATTTCTTTTGCTCTCTCATGTTCCTTTATTATTATATGGTTAAACAATAAAGGGGCGCTTTCCATGTTAACATCGCTTTGCGATTTACAAATTTACGTGTTAACGTGTCAATGTGTTTCATCCCCACGGCAGCATTACCTGCATCGGGTTCAGAGGGTATTATCTCAGCCCCACAAATCGGGAGCACCCCTTGATAAATCGGGCGCAAAGGTAAGCATTATGCACCAAAGAGACAAGAAAAACGGTGAAAAAGTGTGCAATATAACTCCTATTGGGCGACTCCGGCAGAATTTATTGCGCCTGACGAGCCTGGCGGCGGTATTCCTTGGGCGATACGCCCACATATTGCTTGAAGTATTTGCCGAAGAAGGACTGCGACGGGAAGTTGAACTCGGTGGCAATCTCCTTGATACTGAGGTCGGAACTGCGCAGCACCTGCCGCGCCGATGAGATGACCATCTGGATAATCCACTGCAGGGCCGAGTGACCGCTCTTCTCCTTCACGATGCTGGAGAAGTAGCGGGACGAGAGACACTGCTCGGCCGCATAGAACGCCACTTCCCGCTCGCGCTTGTAGTTGCGGAAGAGCGACATCAGGAAGGTCTGGAAGACGCGGTCTTTGCCGTCCTGCTCCTTGGGGCGCAGACTCTGGTTGTTGGTGAAGTAGTCATACAGCAGCTCATAGAACAATCCCTCGGCCAGCGAGAGCAACAGATGCTGCAGGATGTGGTGTTCTTTGGCCTCCCGCGGGTAGCGGGCCATCATCTGCTGTCGCTCATGAATCAGTGTCACCGTTTGCTCGATGCTTCTGGACTGGTCAGCAGTAAGCGAGATGCCCGGATGCTCACGGATGGAGAGGATGCTCTGGCCGTCCAGCACTCGCTCAAACAGGGGCAGGATGAAATCCATCTCACACTTGACGGCGATGCCGTCCAAGTCTGCGGAACGGTTGAGCAGACTCATGAAGGTGGAGGGTGTATAGAAATAGATGTCGCCGCCCTGAATATGGTATGTCTGGTCGTTGATGCTCACATCTGCCCACCCCCGGCGGCACAGGAAGAAACCCGCCAGATCCATCAGCGACAAGAGGTTGCTCTGGCTCTCCAGCACGTCCGACACATGCTGGATGGAAATATGCTCAAAAGGAAGATTTGTGCCGTTCATGGCCACAAACATACTCATTTCTCACGTATTCCGGACAAAAGAGCGTAAAAAAATGTCAAGAATCGGACATATTGAATAAATTCCGCGACAAATTGTGTTGGTTGCTCGCCGAAAACACCGTATATTTGCAGCGCTTTAGAGCACGCGCCGAGCGTTTAACGCTGAGTGCTGTGCTTGCAAATGGTAAATGGTAAATAGTAAATGGTAAATAGTAAATGGTAAATAGTAAATGGTCAAATATGATTCTTGCCATGGCGCTGGTGCTGACGCTCACGTCCTGCTACAACCGTGTGGAGGGTGCCGCCAACGGGGCCTCGGTGGGTTCTATCGTGGGCGGCGTGCTGGGCAGCATCGTCGGAGGCCGACATGGCCAGGACGTGGGCACGCTGGTGGGGCTGGCCACTGGAGCGGTGGCAGGTCACACCATCGGCGCAGCAGAAGAGAAGAAGACGGAACGCCGGTGGCGGCAACGCCGACTGGATATTCAAGACGATATGCCGCAGGAGCGTGAGCTCATTCCTCGCGAGCCCCTCGGCTACAGCATTGAGCAGCCGCAGACGAAACCGGCACCCCTGACCATTGCCCACCGCGGCGAATGGAAGAGCCAGGGGTCGGCACAGAACTCGCGCACCTCGCTGGAGCGGGCACTGGAGATGGGCATCTGGGGCACAGAGATTGATGTGTGGCTGACGCGGGACAACCACGTGATGGTGAACCACGATGCCACCTTCCAAGGCGTGACCATCCAGGACACAACGTATAAGGCGTGCAAGCGGTTGCGCCTGGACAACGGCGAGAAGATGCCCGAGCTGTACCAGCTGCTGAACATCATGCGCAAGAGCGACAGCCCCACCGGTCTTGTGCTGGAGGTGAAGAAGCACCGCGACGCGCAGCGCAGCCGCGACTGCGCCACCGCCGCCGTGGAAGCCGTGCGCAAGGCCGGCCTGCTGGAGCGCACCATGTGGATCTCGTTCTCCATCGAGGCGTGCCAGACCATCTGCCAGCTGCTGCCCGATGCCGAGGTGGCCTACCTGAGCGGAGACCGCGCACCCCATGAGCTATACCCCATGGGCATCAACGGCATCGACTATAACATCAAGCACCTGCGCCAGAACCCGGAATGGGTGGATGAGGCGCACCGCCTGCATATGAGCGTCAACGTGTGGACGGTGGATGACCCCAAGGAGATGCGCGAGATGCGCGACCTGGGCGTGGATTTCATCACTACCAACGAGCCGGAACGCTGCGAACGAATGTTCAGACCACGTTAACACGTTGACACGAAATAATCGTCAAACCATAAATCGTCACATTAAACCGTGGGAGTAAGATTCAACAAACGCGTGAACATCCTGCCCTGGCTCAAGATGAACGTGGGCAAGAGCGGCATCAGCCTCACCGTCGGCCCCAAGGGTAAAACGCTGAACGTCGGCAGTACCGGCGTCAGCGTCAACGTCAGTTTAGGAAAAGGCGTGGGCTACAGCAAACGCCTCATCACCTGGAAGAAACTCAACCTGCTGAGTATGCTCGGGCTGGGTGGAGCCGCCGCAGCCAAGAAGGCCGCCAAGAAAGGCGGCAAGGGCACGAAGGCTGTCACCCAGAAGGGCAGCAAGGAGATTCCAGACAGCAGCACCATCACCAAGAAAGGCAAAGGCGGCGTGCCCACGCTGGACGAGGCCATCGCCGAGGCCGAGGCACAGAACAGCGTCGAAGTGCAGGACACTGCCGAGACACAGGACACGCAGACGGGACCCGTCGAGCAGCTGGAACAGAAAGGCTGTTCGTGGGGCTGCGCCGCCCTAGGCTGTCTGGCCGTGCTCATCATCCTGACCCTCCTCGCCGTGGTGGGCTATCTCCTCTGGCAGCAGTACGGCGGAACCGCCAACACCTAATAACATTTCAGTAGTTTTTGCACCACAGATTACACGGATTTAACGGATTACATGTCCTCTGATTATGAGATTTCTGTCATATATTACACAGATTATCGAGCAGCACGCTACGCAAGTGCTGAATGTCAACCAGTGCAGTGCATTCGAAAGCAGCGCAGCCTTTCGCTCTGAAATCTGTGAAATACAGATAACAATTAAAAGCCAAAGGACTGGTAATCCGTGTAATCTGTGTAATCTGTGGTTGAGATAAGATTTAAAAAACCTCAATGAATTATGAATTGTTCCTCGCTCACCCCGAGGTGACCACAGACAGCCGCCACTGCCCCGAGGGCAGCATGTTCTTTGCCCTGCGCGGCGACACCTTCGACGGCAACCGCTTTGCCGCACAGGCGCTGGAGGCAGGGTGCGCCGTGGCGGTGGTGGATGACCCCGCCGTCATCCCCGAGGGTGACACCCGCTACGTCCTTGTCCCCGACACCCTGCAGGCCCTGCAGCAACTGGCCGCCGAGCACCGCCGCCACTTCCAGGGGCCTGTCATCCAGGTCACCGGCACCAACGGCAAGACAACCACCAAGGAGCTGCTGGCCGCCGTGCTGGCCATGAGCCGCCGCGTCCTCTACACCCAGGGCAATCTCAACAACCACATCGGTGTGCCGCTCACCCTGCTGCGCCTCCGACCCGGCGAGCACGACATCGCCATCATCGAGACCGGCGCCAACCACCCCGGCGAGATTGCAGCCCTCACACAAATCGTGCAGCCCGACTACGGCCTCGTCACCAACGTGGGACGTGCCCACCTCGAAGGCTTCGGCTCCTTCGAGGGCGTGAAGCGCACCAAGGGCGAACTCTATGACTACCTGCGGCAGAAACCCGCGCCAGCCATCTTCGTCTGCCAGAGCAACCCCGACCTCTGCGCCATGCTCGCCGAGCGCGGCATCGCCCCCGACCGCTGTATCACTTATACCAGCGAGCAGCCCTCCTCATCCCCAGCCTCCCAACTTTCAACTTTCAACTCTCAACTGTCAACTTTCAACTTTCAACTTTCAACTCCCCCTGCCTCTCAACTTTCAACCCTCAACTCTCAACTTTCAACTCCCCACCCCCGCGGCGGCATCCTGGACGCCAACCCCCTGTTGAGCCTGTGGTGGACACCCGGCGACGACAGCCGCTATGAGGTGCAGACCAACCTCATCGGCGACTACAACCTGGACAACGTGCTGGCAGCCATTGCCGTAGGTCTGCACTTCGGCATCGCGCCAGCCGACATCTGCGAGGCACTGGCCACCTACCAGCCCAGCCTCGGACGCTCAGAATACCGGCGCACCGCCCACAACGAGCTCATCATCGATGCCTACAACGCCAACCTCACCTCCATGATGGCCGCACTCCGCAACTTCCGCGGCATCAGCCACCCCCAGAAGATGGTCATCCTGGGAGACATGAAGGAACTGGGCGCCGACAGCGCAGACGCCCACCTGCGGGTGGCCGCCGAGGTCATCGGCAGCGACGTGGCAGTGGCCTGGTTCGTGGGCGAGAACTTCACCCGTGCCCTGTCACAGATCCCCGCCCCGCCAGACCTTTGCATCCGCACCTTCGCAGATGTGGAAGCCGTCAAGCAACACCTGCAGACAGAACTTCCGCAGGGGACACTCATCCTCATCAAGGGCTCCAACAGCACCCGTCTGCACCAACTGCCCGCACTGCTGTAGCACCCAACCAGACGCTGCTGTAGTCACAACCAGACGCTGCTGTAG